>DAOTVD010000473.1:0-13239 GCA_034437075.1 Anaerolineae bacterium | reverse complement strand
GCCGCTGCGCACATTCACGCTCGTTCCGGCTGTGGCCAGCACACACGGGCCATCCGTGGGCAGGGGCGGCAAGGGCGCGGGGGGCGGCCCGCCGCTGGCTTGGGCTTCTTGCGCGGCTTGCTCGGGCGTGACGGTCGTCAGCGCCAGGCGATAGCTGAGTTCGGGCAGTTCGGTGACATCGTTACTCAGTTCTAGCAGAAAATCACCCTGTACGGGGGGCAGCGTTAGGTCGGCATCCAACAAGCCGCTGGTGACCTGGCCCAGCACATCGCCCTGCGCGGTGCGCAATTCGGCGCTGACGTTCACCGTGCTATCCACGGGCGAGAGGCTCAGGCGAATCGGGTTGTTCGGGTCGCCAGAAAAGCTATAGGTGATGCTTTCGCCCGTGGCCAGGGCGTTTTCAACCGGGGCCTCAATGTTTAGGGGGGTGGGGGGCACGGCTGGCGCGCTATCGCGCAGGGTCAGCACGAATTGCCCGAAAACCGCGTTCGAGCTACTCACCGCGATGGTATACGGCGTGGCTTGCGGGAAGGTCACCACACCCGTGACGGTATCGCCCTGGTTGGGGTTGCCCACGGCTTGCACCAATGCGCCGTTGGCATCCAGAATGGTGAATTGGGGCGCCATGCCTGCGCCAATGGCGATGACCTCCACGGTCACATTTTGGCCAGCTTGGGCGTTGAACACATAGCGCGCTTCGGGCGCGGCGGCGCTGAGTTCGCCAATCTGCGTTTGGTCGATCATAATGGGCGCTTGGGCCCAGGCGGTGACCCCGCCTAACATCAATAAGCCAGCCAGCAAAGCGCTTAGCCACATTAAACGATAGGGTTTGGGTATTTGCATTAAGTTACTCCTCAATGATGGTGATGTTTTTCAGAATGATGTGATGTGCTATGCGAGCGTTCAATCGTCTTGAAGACGCCGGCAAGCGCATCATCCCCATTATGCGGAAAGTGCCCATACAACGCTAGTTTTGTCAGGTAAGCGCCAGGTAAGGAGTTTTTAACACAGGCGTTAATACGACATTTCGATCAGAATCGGCTGTGTAGTGCCTTTACGCAGGCGCCAGCCCGCCAGCGCGCCCCCCGGCACGCCGATGAGCATCAGCGCGTCGGTGTAGTGCCATTCGGCCCGGTCACTCGGCGAGGGGGCCGCTTCGCCCAGCGGGTGGCTATGGTAAATGGCGACGACCTCCCAGCCTTGTTTGGCCCAGGCGGCCATGGTGCGGACTTGGGCGGCGGGCTGCATGGTGTAACGGACTTGGGGCAGGGGGTCGATATTCGGGATGGGGGCCACCGTGGCGGCAATCGCCAGGCGTGGGTAGGGTCGCCAACGCCCGCCCACCAGGCCGCAGACTTCGTGCTGCGGTTCGCTGGCGATATGCGCGCGGATGCGCGCTAGATGGTCGGGCGTTAAGCGCAGGGTGGTTGGCATGGGATTGGCCTTTGCGCGTCTGGCATACAGTATGCAGATTGTACCCGGTTTGGGCGTATGTCCAAACACAGCCTATGTCACAGGGCGATTGCATCAAAGTGGACCTTGACAGAGATTTTGGGTAACTGCTCAGGCTATGCCAATTCTTCCCCCTCACCCCCTTAATCCCCCTCTCTCAAACGCCGCTTTGCGGCTGGTAGAGGGGGAAAACGACCTGAAACCGACACTTTTTGCCCCTCTACCAGGGCTGAAAGCCCGTTTGGGAGAGGGGTTGGGGTGAGGGCTGAGTAGTTACCATTTTGGGTCTTTGGATATATTTTACATTGGGTTAATCACTGTAGGGGCGGCGACTCAAGAGGGTCGGCGCAGCCGACTGTAGCCAGCTTCGCTGGCCCCGTGTCGCGCCGCGCCCGAGAATCTATTTGTGGCGGGTCAGGCGGGCCTGTTCCCTACGGATTGAACGCACCCTGACCTTTTTAGACCCTTGAGAGCCAAACAATTTGGATACGATTGCCCTGTCGCTAGGCCAATATTTTGATGCGTTCTTGGGGGGGATGCGGTACAATGGGGCCTGTTGTAATCATACATCAGCGGAATACCATGACACGCAAAATTCTACTCATCGAAGATGATGAAAATCTGCTCGAACTCTATCGCCTGGCGCTTAACCGGGGGGGCTTTCAGGTAGAACCAGCCCATAATGCGATGCTGGGCATCATCGCACTAGACCGCGATACCTTCGATGTCGTCGTCACCGACATTCACATGCCGGATTCCTCCGGGCTGGATGTCATCCAACATTTGCAAAATGACCCCCGCCACGCCCATACACAGATTATCGCCATCACTGCCGACCAGAATCGCCTGCCAGAGGTGCGCCGCCTGGGCGTGCAGCATATTATGGTCAAGCCCTTCACGATTGTGGAAATTTCGAAAAAAGTCTCGTCGCTTTTGGAGTGACGGGTACAAACCGAGGGCTTAAGCCCTCGGTTGTGGGCTGTACAGCCGCGCCTTAGCCCTCTTCGGCCTGGGCTTTCTCGTAGCTCTGGATGACGTCTTCGATGGGGCCTTTCATGTAGAAGTGGCTCTCGCCGATGTGGTCGAGTTCGCCATCCAAGATCATGCGGAAACCGCGCACCGTATCCGGGATGCGGACGTATTGGCCGGGGATGCCCGTAAAGGCTTCGGCCACTTTCATGGGTTGGGTCAAGAAGCGCTGAATCTTGCGCGCGCGGGCCACAACCAGCTTGTCATCCTCGCTGAGTTCGTCCACGCCCAAAATCGCGATGATGTCTTGCAATTCTTTGTAGCGCTGCAAGACGTTCTTGACCTCGTTGGCCGTGTCGTAGTGCTCGTCACCCACAATCAGCGGATCAAGAATTTTACTGTTGCTGGCCAGCGGGTCTACGGCGGGGAACAACGCTTGCGCGGCCAAGCTGCGTTCTAGCGCGATGGTGCCGTCCAGGTGGGCGAACACCGCCACCGGCGCGGGGTCGGAATAGTCGTCAGCGGGCACGTACACGGCCTGCATACTGGTGATCGACCCGCGCTTGGTGCTGGTGATGCGCTCTTGCAACGCGCCCATTTCATCGGAGAGCGTCGGCTGATAGCCCACCGCCGAGGGCATGCGGCCCAACAGCGCGGAGACTTCCGACCCGCTCAGCGAGAAGCGGAAGATATTGTCGATGAACATGAGCACATCGCGGCCCTGGTCGCGGAAGGATTCCGCCATCGCCAAGCCGCTGAGCGCCACGCGCAAACGCACGCCGGGCGGTTCGTTCATCTGGCCGAAGACCATCGCCAGCGAGCCCAGCACGCCGCCTTCTTCCATTTCTTGGTAGAGGTCGGTACCTTCGCGGGTGCGTTCGCCCACGCCCGCGAACACCGACAGGCCCGCGTGTTCTTTGGCGATGGAGTCGATGAGTTCGGTAATGGTCACGGTTTTGCCCACGCCCGCGCCGCCGAAGACGCCCATCTTACCGCCTTTGGCAAAGGGCGCGACTAAATCCATGACCTTCAGCCCCGTCTCGAAGACTTCCGTACTGGTGCTTTGTTCTTCGTAGGGCGGCGCTTTGCGATGGATGGGGTAGGTTTCGGCGCCTTCGGGGGCGGGTTTGTCGTCGATGGGGCGGCCCAGGACGTTGAACACGCGCCCCAGCGCGGCCTCGCCCACGGGCACGCGGATGTAATCGCCCGTACCGTAAGCCTTCATGCCGCGTTGCAGGCCGTCGGTGGTGTCCATCGCCACACAGCGGACTTCGCCATTGTTTAGGTGCAATTGCACTTCTAGCACCAGCGGCAATTCCTCACCTTCGATGGGTACTTCAATGGCGTGATAAATATCGGGGATGTCTACATCTTCGGGGAAGGCGACATCCACCACGCCGCCGAGAATCTGTTTTATATAACCTTCAGATTGTTGTTGTGCCATCAGTATTCCTCGTTCTCCTCTATCTTTCTGCCGGGCGAGGCAGGCCTCGCCCCGACGCTCTTTCTCAATTCGAAGGGGTTAACCTTCTGGCTCGCGGCCCCCCACTAGGCGATCCTGGTAGGTTTTCAGGCCGCTTTCGTCGCCCTGCACCAGATAGCGCGCTTGTTTGGGCCAGGTGGCGGCATCGCCCACGATTTGCACGCCGTGTTCGACCTTCACGACCCGTTCGAGCGTTTCGGGCGCGGCATTGGCGATGTCTGCAAACGTGCGGTAGCCGCTCGCGATGAGTGCATCGGCGGTTTTGGGGCCGATCCCCTCGATGCGTGTCAGGTCGTCGGACTCAGCTTGCAGTTCGTCGCCTTGCTGGCGGATGAATGCGTCTGCGCGTTGGCTAGCCCCATTGCCAGATTTCGCGCCCGTATCCGCCGCCGAGGAACCGCCGCCACTGCCCGAGAGCGCCTCTACGCCCCCCACAATATCGAGCATTTCGTTGGTGATGGCCGTCTGGCGCGCTTTGTTGTACTCCAGCGTCAGGTCATCCACCAGCGATTCGGCATTGTCGGAGGCATTGCGCATGGCGATCATACGCGCGGAGTGCTCGCTGGCGTTGGCTTCCAAAAAGCTTTGGTAGAGCAAGAGCGTCACGAAGCGCGGCACGATGTCATCCAGGATGGCATCGGCGCTGGGCTCGTAGATATACTCGCGCTTTTGCACGGTTTGGTCGGGCTCGTGGACGTAGTATTCGCGATTGGCCATCTTGCCGCTGAGCGGTTCCAGGGGCAGGATTTTAGCCACGGCGGGGCGCTGGGTCAGCACATTGATGAAATCGGTATAGGCCACGAAGACTTCATCGGCTTTGCCTTGCAAGAAGTCATCCACCACCATGCGCCCGATAGGCTCAATATCCTGGATGCTGGGTTCGGCGGGCAATGCGGTAAATTCCGCGATGATGTTGCGCCGCGCACGGACTAAAAAGTCGCGCCCTTTGCGGCCCACGGCCACCCAGCGCACTTCGGTGTTCATGTCGGTGGCCCATTCTTCGGCCACGCGGATGATGTTCAGGTTATAGGCCCCGGCCAGGCCCCGGTCGCTGGTAAATAGGACAATATCAATCGTCTTGATGTCCTCTGGCGGGGGCACATATAGCAAGGGATGCTCTACGCTGCCCGGTTGCCCGGCCAAGTTCACCAAGATTTCCCAGGCGGCGCGGGCATAATCGCGGCTGCGCTCGGCCTGGCGTTGGGCTTGGCGCGCCTTGGAGGCCGAAACAGCCTCTAGGGCGCGCGTCACCTGGCCGATGTTCTCTACACTGTTGATGCGTCGTTTGATGTCGCGTGTGGAGGCACCTGCCATGGCGGGTTAACTCCAATTCTCGTTAAAGTCGTTGATCGCTTTTTTGAGCATGTCTTCCACGGCTTTGAGTTCGGGCGTTTCGGCGACAGTCTCGCGATATTGCGGGTATTGCGTATCCAGAAAACGGATGAACTGGTCTTCCCATTCTTTGACGCGCTCTACGGGGACGTTGTTCAGGTAGCCGTTGGCACCCGCGTAGATGACCGCCGCTTGTTGATAGACTGGCTGGGGCGAGTTTTGCTGTTGCTTCAGCAGTTCGTTCAGGCGTTGGCCCAGGTCGAGTTGGCGCTGGGTTTCTTTATCCAACGAGCCAGAGCCGAACTGGGCGAAGGCCGCCAGGCTGCGCGCCTGGGCGAGTTGGCCTTTCAGCGGGCCGCCGATCTTCTTCATCAGGTTGGTTTGGGCGTCGCCCCCCACGCGGCTCACGCTTAGGCCGACGTTCACCGCCGGGCGTTGGCCGGCGTTGAATAGGTCGCCTTCCAAGAAGATTTGCCCGTCTGTGATGGAAATCACGTTGGTGGGGATGTACGCGGAGATGTCGCCCAATTGGGTTTCGATGATGGGCAGGGCCGTCAGGCTACCGCCGCCGAGTTCGTCATTCAACTGCGCGGCGCGCTCTAACAAACGGCTGTGCAGGTAGAATACGTCGCCGGGGTAGGCTTCGCGGCCTGGGGGGCGGCGCAGCAACAGCGACACCTGGCGATAGGCGTAAGCGTGGCGGGTCAGGTCGTCGTAAATCACCAGCGCGTCGCGCCCGCTCCACATGAAGTGTTCGCCGATGGAGGCACCCGCATAGGGCGCGAAGTATTGCAACGTGGCGGATTCGGACGCGGAAGCCGAGACGATGATGGTGTACTCCATCGCGCCGTATTTCTCCAACGTCGCGGCCAGGCGGCGCACTTCGGCGGCGCGCTTACCCACGGCCACATAAATGCAGATGAGGTCTTTGCCTTTGCTATTGATGATGGCATCAACCGCGATCTGGGTTTTACCCGTCCCTCGGTCGCCAATGATGAGTTCGCGCTGGCCGCGCCCAATCGGGATAATCGCGTCGATCACCTTCAGGCCGGTTTGCACGGGGCGGTTTACTTTTTTACGCTGCATCACGCCTGGCGCGATGACGTCCAATTGGCGATAGCCGCCGGAGGCGTTCAGCGGGCCGGCGCCGTCGATGGGCTCGCCGAGCACGTTCACCACGCGCCCGAGCATTTCATCGCCCACCGGAATGGACATAATGCGCCCGGTGCGGCTGACGGTGTCACCTTCGTTAATGCCCAGGTAATCGCCGACGATGATAATGCCGACGTTGTCATCTTCCAGGTTGAAAGCCACGCCCAGCACGCCATTCTCGAACTCAACGAGTTCTTGGGCGCGGACGTTGTTCAGGCCGCTGGCGCGGGCGATGCCGTCACCGACTTGCATCACCTTGCCGACTTCGATGGGCTCGACGCTGCGTTCATAGCTTTGTATCTGTTGCAGTAAATCCTGTGTAAAGTCTTGCGTAAAATCTGCCATTGTCTCACAGTCCTCTGGTTGGCCGTTTGTTAAATTTAGCGCAAATGCCCAGCCCACACAACGGGCCGCCTGTATTTTAACGGAGTATTCACCCTGCGCAAAGGCTTTTGGCCGTAACGGCTCATGCTCGTGTTCTGCTCTATAATCAATATACGGTAGCTTAAACCCGAAAAGGCAGACCATGACCGACACGACACAAACCGACTTGCTCACCGCCGAGGACTTACTCGCGCTGCCCATTGGCCAGGGCGAGCGTTACGAATTGATCGAGGGAGAATTGCACACCATGAGTCCGACTGGCTTACCTCATGGCTTTCTTGCGATGGAATTTGGCAGCGAAATTCGGAATTACGTTCGCAAGCATAGATTGGGTATTGTCACAAGCGCCGAAACGGGGTTCATCATCCGCCCCGATACGGTGCGCGTGCCGGATGTGGCATTTATCCCCAAAGCGCGCTTGCCCGAGGGCGACGTGCCCAGCGGTTTTGGGACGGTCGCGCCCGCGCTGGTCGTAGAAGTCATCTCGCCGAATGAGTCCGCGCCGTATGTGCAGCGCAAGACCCAAACCTGGCTAGATTTTGGGGTGGACGAGGTCTGGAATGTGTATTCGGAAGAAAAAACGGTAGCGGTCTTCGTCGCGACGGAAGACGGCGCGCATTATCGCACCTACGGCCCCGGCGATACGCTGACCAGCGCGGCCTTGCCGGGCTTGTCTCTGGCGCTGGATGACCTCTTTAACGCGGCGCGTTAGGGCGCTACAATACAGGGGCATCTGAGGATAAACGCCATGCCCAAGAAAAAAATAACACCCGCTCGCAAACAATTTCTGGATATTAAAGCCGAACATCCCGATAAGGTCGTCCTATTTCGGATGGGGGATTTTTACGAATGTTTTGACGACGACGCCGAACTCGTCGCGCGTGAGCTAGAATTGACGCTGACGGCGCGCAGCAACACGGGCAAAGACGAAGACCGCATCCCCATGGCGGGCGTGCCGCATCATAGCGTGGATACGTACGTACAGCGCCTGGTGGAAAAAGGCTATCATGTCGTCATTGTGGATCAGCTAGAGGACGCCAGCCAGGCCAAAGGCGTTGTGAAGCGCGGCGTCACACAGATCGTCACGCCCGGCACCATTACGGAGACGGCCCAATTGCCCGCTCAACAGCATAATTATCTGCTGGGCGTGATCTTTGTGGAAAGCCCCGACGGGAACGGCTACGCCCGCGCGGGCTTGGCCTATGCGGACATCACGACCGGGGAATTTCAGGCCACGGAGATCAACGGCGGGGATGCGCCCGTGCGCGTGCTGGAAGAAATCACCCGCTTGGCCCCGCGTGAGGTCATCATGCCCGCCGGATGGGCCGAACGCGGCGTCACATTGCCCCCTGGCATTCATTTGACCCCGCGCCCCGATTACGCCTTCGCCGAACGCACGGCGGCGGATACGCTGCAACGCCATTTTCGGGTCAATACCTTGGCGGGCTTCGGCCTGGGTGGCGCGCCCTTGGCCGTCTGCGCGGCGGGCGGGGTGCTAGATTACCTGCGCGAGACGCAACGCGGCATCATCGACCAGGTGACCGGCATCCGCTCGTATAGCACGCACGATTTCATGACGCTAGACACCGCCACGCGGCGTAATCTGGAACTGGCCCAAACGCTACGCGGCGGCGGGGCCAAAGGCAGCTTGTTACACGTCCTAGACCGCACGATTACGCCCATGGGCGCGCGTTTGTTGCGTACTTGGGTCGGCCAACCCTTGCTTGATCTTGATCGCTTGGAAGCGCGCCTGGCCGCCGTGGATGCGCTGTTCGCTAGCGGCGCGTTGCGCGCGGAACTGGCCGAAGGGCTGCGCGGCCTGGCCGACATCGAACGCCTGACCAACCGCGTATTGGCCCGCCGCGCGGGTGCGCGCGATCTGCTGGCCCTGGCCGATAGCCTGCGCCGCGTGCCCGATTTGCGCGCCCATCTGAGGGGCGTGCCCGAACTCAGCGCTATTTACGAACGCCTGCACCCTTGTGACGATGCCGTTGATCTGATTATCGAAACCATCGCGGACGACGCGCCCGCCGTGCTGAATAGCCCCGGCACCATCCGCTTGGGCGTCTCGGCGGAGCTAGACGGGGTGTACCGGGCCAGCCGCGAAGCGCGCGACTATATCGCCACGCTAGAGGACAAAGAAAAGGCGCGCACGGGCATCAAAACGCTAAAGGTCGGCTATAACAAGGTCTTTGGCTATTATATCGAGATCAGCCGCGCGCTGAGCGACAACGCGCCGCAGGAATACATCCGCAAGCAGACGCTCGTCAACGCGGAGCGCTTCATCACGCCAGAGATGAAAGACCAAGAGAATATCATCGTCAACGCCGACGAACGCATCCTGGATTTAGAACGCGCGCTATACGACGACCTCATCACCCAAATGGGCGCGCATTGCCGCCCCATGCTGACCACCGCGCGCGCCCTGGCGCATCTGGATGCGCTGCTGAGCCTGGCAGAAGTCGCCGCGCGCGAAGGCTACACCCGCCCAACGTTGACCACCGACGACCTGCTGCACATCCACGCCGGTCGGCATCCGGTGGTAGAGCAAACCCTGCCGGGTGGGCGCTTCGTGCCCAACGATACCTTTTTTGACGAACAACAACGCATTCATCTGGTCACCGGGCCGAACATGGCCGGCAAAAGCACCGCGCTGCGGCAGGTCGCGCTGATTACGCTGATGGCCCAAATCGGCAGTTTTGTGCCCGCCGACGAGGCGACTATCGGCCTGGTGGATCGTATCTTCACGCGCGTGGGCGCGCAGGATGAAATCCACGCCGGGCAGAGTACGTTTATGGTCGAGATGGTCGAAACGGCCAATATCCTGACCCACGCCACCCCGCGCAGCCTGGTGATTCTGGATGAAATCGGGCGCGGAACGAGCACCTACGACGGCATGGCCATTGCGCGCGCGGTCATCGAATACATCCATAATAGCCCCGGCCTGGGCTGTAAGACGCTTTTCGCGACCCATTATCACGAATTGACCGATTTGGAGGGTTTGCTGCCGCGCGTCGTGAATTACAACGTGGCCGTGGCCGAAGAAGGCGAGCAGGTCGTGTTTTTGCATCGTGTGGTGCCGGGCCGCGCGGATCGCTCCTACGGGATTCATGTGGCGGCGCTGGCGGGGGTGCCGGGGGCGGTGGTCAAGCGCGCCAATGAATTATTGGCCGAACTCGAAGCGGGCGGTAGCGATTTCGCGCCGCGCTTGCCCGCCCGCCCAGCGCATCAGATTTCGATGTTTGACGACCGCCGCCATCCGGCTATTGAGCGCTTGCAAGGGCTCAATATTGACCAGATGAGCCCCATAGATGCCATGACGACGCTTTACGAATTGCAACGCCTGATTAACCAGGCCGACTGAGTTGCCCTATAGCTCTGGGAGGAAAGTGAGCATGCGCAGAAGAAGTGTTATCTTGGGGTTGATGGTTCTGGGGATATGGGGTTTGTTTGGTGTGTTGCTTTTTGGCTTACCGCCGGGCACAGATTACTATTTTTCGTTTTACCCAGCAGCCAGTAATTGGTTAGAGACGGGGGCATTGTACGAAGTGAACCATCATAATCCGCCCTGGTCGTTGTTTATCTTGGTACTGTTGCGCCAAATGACCTTTGCGGGTGGACAGGCGGCCTTATTGTTGGTGACCTTTGTCGCCATACTCCGCATATGGTACGACTTTCTACCTGCCGATGCCGGGATCGCAGGCCCTTTATCTTTAGCTCTATCCCTCTTTAACCTCTATGTTGTCGATCTGCTCATCCGAGTGCAGATTGATGGCTTAATTCTCGTCGGTTTGTTGTTTATGCTGCTGGCTCTGCGCCACAACCAACCAGAATTGCTGGGCATTGGATGGCTGTTGGCTGTGTTGCGCCCCACCTCTCATTACCTGTTCGGCCTATATAGCATCTGGTTAGCCTATAGGCGGGGTTATCTATGGCGCGCTTTATGGTTGCCCGCAAGTATGTTCGGGTTATCATTGCTCATTTTTGGGAATTGGCCGCTGCTGCTGTACGAACAACTCACGACCCGGTCACCGACATCCGTATGGCGCACAAGCTGGTTACGCATTGCAGAATACCTGAACATCTCGTTCTTGTGGGCGATTGCAATGATGATCTTGTTTGGCCTGGCTTCCTGGTGGGTATGGGTTCGTTACGCGGCTATGGTGGATGAACGCACTCGGGTTGCGTTTTTGCTGGCGGCCTCATTAATGACGACACCCTACGCTCAGAGTTACCATTACAGCATCATTTTTCCGATTTTTTTGACCGTGCTATTGCCCTGGCGCATGTGGTTGGCTCTGCCCCTGCTGTTGACAAGCACGTTCCTGGTCTTGGTGCGGGTGCCCTTTGGGGCTGGTGTCGCCTGGGTCGATATGAGCATGCCCTTGATCGTCTGGATGGCGCTGGTGTTTAAGTTATATACCGCACAATCCAGCCCTGATGTTTATCCGTCAACATCCCCGAACTAATTATTCTCCGGTAGCGCCTTGCGACAGGGATTCCCCCCCGCGCGTATCGGGTGTACCGTTGTGGGCGGCTTTTCGCTATAATCGCGCCATCGTGACGTGACCCATCCGAAAACCCTACGATGAGAGGCCCATGCCATCATGAAGTATATGTCCAGTGTTGACATCCGCCGTACATTTTTAGACTTTTTCGCCCAACGGGGGCATAAAGTCGTCGCGTCGTCGTCGCTTGTGCCCGGCAACGACCCCACCCTGCTGTTTACCAACGCCGGGATGGTGCAATTTAAGGATGTCTTCCTGGGCCTGGACGAGCGCGACTATGCCCGCGCGACCACCGCCCAAAAAGTGATGCGCGTCTCTGGCAAGCATAACGACCTGGAAAATGTCGGCCCTAGCGCGCGCCACCATACTTTTTTTGAGATGCTCGGCAATTTCAGTTTCGGCGATTATTTCAAGTCCGAGGCGTGTCAGTTTGCGTACGATCTGCTGACCGAAGGCTATGGTATCGACCCCGAGCGGCTGGCCTACACCATCCACCACGATGACGACGAGTCGTATAACATCTGGGTGAATGAAGTGGGCGTCGATCCGCGCCGGGTGCATCGCCTGGGCGATAAAGACAATTTCTGGATGATGGCCGACATCGGGCCATGTGGTTACACCGCCGAATTGCATTTCGACCGCACCCCCGAAGCCGGGCTAGAGGGCCTGCCCGCCTCGTTTGATGCCGACGATGGGCGCTTTTTGGAACTATGGAACCTGGTGTTTATGCAGTTCGAGCAACACGCCGAGGGCAGCCGCACGGAACTGCCCGCGCCGGGCGTGGACACGGGCATGGGGCTAGAGCGCGTCGTGAGCGTGTTGCAAGGCGCGGAAAATAATTACGATACCGACTTGTTTATGCCCATCATGCGCGCCACGCAAGCCCTCACCGGGGATAGCGACGCCGAACGCGAGGCCAATTACGTGCCCTATCGCGTGATTGCCGACCACATGCGCGCGGCGTGTTTCCTCATCGCGGATGGGGTACGCCCCGGCCCCAACGGGCGGGACTATGTGCTGCGCATGGTCATGCGCCGCGCGATGCGCTTTGGTGCCAAGCTCGGCTTCGACGAACCCTTCTTGGCCGAAGTGGCCGATGCCGTCATCGAGGTCATGAACGATGGTTACCCGGAACTGGACGGCGCGCGCGAGGCCATCCGCAAGGTGGTGACGAACGAAGAACGCCGTTTCTCCCGCGCGATGGATCGCGGCCTGGCCCAACTGCAAAATTACCTGGACGACTTGCCCGCAGGCGGCCAGCTTTCTGGCGACAAAGCCTTTTTCTTGCATAGCACGCTGGGCCTGCCGTTCGAGATCACGCGCGACGTGGCCCAAGAAAGCGGCTATGCGGTGGATGAAGCGGCCTTCGACGCGGCCAAAGCCGACCACGCCGCCAAAGCGGGCGAAGGCTCGTTTGCGGCCATCGACCGGGGCGAAGCCTACCAGCAAGTGCTCGATGAATTGCGCACCAGCGGCCAACTTGATGGCGGCGTGGCGCAAGATCAATACGGCCCGCTGCGCCGCGAAGCGCAAATACTCGCGATTCTGAAACCCAGCGCGGACGGCTTGCACATGGCCGCCAGCGCCGATGCGGGCGAGCGTGTCGAAGTCGTGCTGGATATAACGCCCTTTTACGTCGAATCCGGCGGTCAAGTCTCGGATACGGGCGCCATTGAAGCGCCGGATGGGAGTTTTGTCATCGACATCGAAGACGCGCGGCGGCCCCTGGGCGGGCTGATCGTGCATATTGGCGAGGTGCTCAGCGGGCGCGCCGTGCCCGGCACCGTGATTGCCGAAGTGGATGAAAATTATCGCCTGGACGTGACGCGCAACCACACCGCCACGCATTTGCTGCATGCGGCCTTGCGCGCGCGCCTGGGGACACACGTTCAGCAGCGCGGCTCGCTCGTCGCGCCCGATCGCCTGCGCTTCGACTTCAGCCACGATGCCGCCCTGACC
>DAOTVD010000472.1:0-9156 GCA_034437075.1 Anaerolineae bacterium | reverse complement strand
GACATGGCCGCGCTTCTCTTTATTTCATATTTTTGCATGTGGCTGGGATTATACATCGCGCGGGCCGCGTGTCAAATTGCGCACGGCGCAAGCCTCTTGGCCAACCCCTAAAAACTAGGGCCTGCACATCCGGCAGGCTGCGGTAGAATAGCTACAGCAATCTTTGTAAATGAAAGGTATCTTCAGCATGATACTTAAACGACACCTTTGGTTAATGTTAACCCTGAGCCTGACGTTGCTGATCTCCCTTCGCGTGGCCCACGCCCAAGACGACGACCTGCCGCTGGAACTCACGCGCCTAAACCCCGGCGAGCCCGCCGAAAGCACCTTCACCGATAACTTGAATGGGATGTTGTTCATGTTCCTGGGCAGTGCGGGCGATACAGTCAGCGTAAACATGACGCAGACCACCCCCGAACTCGACCCCTTTGTGGTGTTGCTCGGCCCGGATGGGCGCGTGCTGGCTAGCGATGACGATAGCGGCGAGGTATTGCTGGCAGCCGCCATCAGCGATGTTGAATTGCCCGTCGATGGGCAATATCTGGTATTCGCGACCGCTTCGCAAGCCTTGCTGGCCCCGGATAGTTACGGCTTTGCGGATGAACAGCGCTTTAGCGTCACCGTGACCGGCCACACCGCGCCCGCCGACACGCCGACCCCCTTGGCGTTGGAGGCCATCCAGCCCGGCGAGACGCTCGATCTGGAAGCCGAACTCGCGCAACCTGTCGATTACATCCTGCTGGCAGGGGATGCCGACCAGGCCATCACGCTGACCATGCAAAGCGCGGCCTTCGATACCCTGCTGCTTTTGTTCGATGAAACCGGCGCTTTGCTGGCCGGGAACGATGACATCGACCGGGGCGCGGGGAATTTTGACTCGCGCCTAAATGATGTGACTTTGCCCGAGGAAGGCGATTATCTGGTGTTGGCCGCGCCGTTTAATTTTCCGCTGGGCGCTCGGCCCCGCTACGACGCGAGTGGCCCCTATACCCTGACGCTGGATTAAATGCCCGATAATTCGTGGCGCTTAGGGAGCGGGCCGGGGCATCCGCTCTATGAACTGTACGATGCGCTGCGCCGTCGCCTGAATGGGCGCATCACAGGCTGGATGGCGGCGCGCGCCTTGCAAGGGGGCGGCATCGCTATCGAGGCTGGCAGTGGCACGGGCTACGCCAGCAGCCTATTGGCCGCGCACGCCCGCCTGAGCATTGCTGTGGACAACGACCCCGCCGCCCTGGCCGCAGGCCGCGCCGAGCGCCCTGGCCTGGTGGGGGTGGTGGCCGACATCCGACAATTGCCCTTTCGGGCGGATGCCGCGCAACTGGTCTGGAATAGTAGCACCGTGGAGCACCTGCCCGACCCCGCGCAGGTGGTCGCGGAGATGGCGCGCGTGGCTGCCCCCGCTGGAACAGTCTATGTGGGGGTGCCGTGGCGGCGTGGGCCGCTGTTCTTCCAACGTTGGATCGCCAACACAGCGCTGGGCGTCTGGTTGGGGACGGTTTATGGGCGCGCGGACGTGGAAAACTGGCTGCGCGCGGCGGGCTGCGCGCCCTACGACGCCTGGCAATATTTTGTGGGCTTTTTCGTGGGCGTCGCAGGGCGCAAAACGGGTTAGGTCATTCGCGCTTTTTCACCGCATGGCCGCCGAATTGATTGCGCATGGCCGCCAGCAACCGCGCCGCGAAGCTGTTTTCCTGGCGGCTGACGAAGCGCGCCATCAGGCTAGTGTAGATCACCGGGGCGGGCACATCCAAGTCGATGCTCTCGAAGACTGTCCAGCGCCCCTCGCCCGAGTCCGATACCCAAGGCGCGATTGCGTCTAAATCGGGGTCTTCGGCCAGGGCATTAGCGGTTAAATCCAGCAACCACGAGCGCACGACACTTCCGAAGCGCCATATTTCCGCGATCTGGTGTAAGTCCAGGTCAAATTCTGTTTTGGCGCGCATGATGTCGAAGCCCTCGGCGTAGGCTTGCATCAAGCCATACTCGATGCCATTGTGCACCATCTTCACAAAATGGCCGCTGCCGGGCGGGCCGACATGCCCCCAACCTTGTTCTGGCCCGGGCGCGAGCGTTTCTAGCACGGGGCGCACGGTGTTGACGGCCTCCTCGGTGCCACCGACCATCATCGAATAGCCTTCTGTGAGGCCCCACACGCCACCACTGGTGCCCACATCCACCAGATGCACGCCTTGGGCGCGCAGGTGCTCGGCATGGCGCAGGGTGTCCTTATAATTGCTGTTGCCGCCGTCTATCACGATATCGCCCGCGTCGAGCAAATCCGCCAAGGTCGTCAGGCTATTTTCGGTGGGCGCGCCAGCCGGCACCATCAGCCAGACCACACGCGGCGCGCTGAGTTGGCTCACCAATTCGGCCAGCGATTCTACACCGCTGGCCCCGTCATTCTCGGCGGCGGCGATGGCCTCCGCATTTAGGTCGGTCACGACGACCGTATGGCCCCCTTGCAACAAGCGCCGGGTCATATTGGCGCCCATTTTGCCTAAGCCGACCATTCCGATTTGCATAGTGTTTTTGCCTCTCTTGCAGATAATATATGGATACGATAAGCCGCTGTATTCCAGTGGGGCCGTGGCCCGCCAAACCTTACGCGCGCGGCCTCATCGGGTGGCTATGCCTTCAAGATACCACGCCGCTCAAAAATTTTGGGCACCGAAGGAGACTAGCAAAAAAAAAGATACACGGCGTCAATCTTGATAGTGTTGACAAGTTTTGAATGAGCCGCTACAATTCACATAGTTCTCATGGAAACGTTTCCACGGATGGCAACATCGCTGGTAAACGCGCTCCAGGATGCTGAAAAAACCGTCATAAAAAGTAAAGTAGTGATTCTTTCTTCTGTGTTTTGCACCTTATGCGAACCCCTACCATTCGAGATGTCGCTGAAGCAGCGGGTGTCGGAGTAGCCACTGTGTCTCGTGTGCTGAACAACAGCCAACAGGTGAGCGAAGCCACACGCCAAAAAGTGTTGTCTGCTATTGATGCGCTGGGCTTTCGGCCCAACAGCGCCGCGCGCACTTTGGTCGGGGGGCGGGCCTATACGCTGGGGGTTTTATCCCCGCTTTTCACTATTCCGTCTTTTGTGGAGCGCCTGAACGGCATCCAAGCCGTGTTGGATGCCTCCGAATACGATCTGGTGTTGTATAGCGTGCGCCACCCCGAACATATGCAACGCCGTCTGCACGACATCGTAACCGGGCGGCGGGTCGATGGCCTGCTGGTGCTGACAATGCCCTTTGATGAAGCGGCCATCCACGCCAGCGCGCCAGACTTTCCGATTGTGGCCGTAGCCGAGCAACCCATCCAACATTATCCCCATGTGTGTATCGACAATTTCGAAGGTGGCCGCTTGGCTACCGAATATATTATCCAAAATGACCATGCGCTGATCGGCTTTTTGGGTGATTTTTTAGATGATCAACTGGGCGTGTTTGTGTCGCAACAGCGCTTCGAAGGGTTCAAGGCCGCGATGAACGCAGCAGGCTTGCCGTATCTGGACGAATGGTGTTTGTTCGGCCCGCGCACGCAGGTGGGCGCGGCGCAATTGGTGAAAACCATGCTGCGCGAACCCGACCGGCCCACGGCCATCGTGGCAGCGAGTGATACGCTGGCCTTCGGGGCTATGCAGGCCGCGCGCGAATTGCATCTGCGGGTGCCGCAAGACCTAGCCATCATCGGCTTCGATGACATCCCGGCGGCAGCCACCATGGGCTTAACCACCGTGCACCAACCGCTGTACCTCAGCGGCCAATTGGCCGCCGAACGCCTGCTAGAATGGGTCGCGCTGGGCGCGGTCGCGCCCGAATTGCACCAGATGCAGTTGCCTTTGGAGATCGTGCGCCGTGAGACTGTGTAAAAAAAATATCAGAAAATTTGTATCATGCGTCTGACAAGCTATACTATGCACAAAGTCCGACAAATAGTTTACTTAACATTATTGCGAGCGGATTATTTTTGCGAGAGGAAAAGGGAGGTGTTTATCACAAGTAGTTGACAACGATGCTCGATGAATGATCAACCGCCTTTCGTATATTTTGTAAGATCAAGTAGTTAATTTGGAGTGAACAATGCTTAAACGTCTTCTCGTACTGGGCCTCGCACTCGCGATGGCATTGGCTGTGGCCGTTCCCTTCGTGGGCGCCCAAGATGATGCAATGGATTACACCATTCCGGAAGAGACTGAGGTCAATTGCGGAACTGAAGAAGAAGCCACCGTGACCATCGTGACGGGTGCGGTGGGTGCCGAGCAAGAAGTGACCCAGCAAGCCGTCGACTTCTACATGGAAAAGTGCTCGAATGTCACCGTCGAACTGTTCGAAACCCCGGACAGCGCCACGGATCGTTTGGCCTTCTACCTGCAATTCTTGGAGCAGGAAAGCTCGGACATCGACCTGTATCAGATTGACGTGATCTGGCCCGCCATCTTGGCCGAGCACATGGTCGATATGAGCCAATATGCTTCCGATGACCTGATCGATAGCTACTTCGACCCAATTGTGGAAAACAACACGGTTGACGGCGAATTGGTGGCCCTCCCCTGGTTCACCGACGCTGGCCTGCTGTACTACCGCACGGACCTGCTGGAAGAATATGGCCTGGAAGTTCCCCAGACCTGGGATGAACTCGAAGCCGCTGCTGAAACCATCCAAGCGGGTGTCCGCGAAGAAACCGGTAATGAAGATTTCTGGGGCTTCGTTTGGCAAGGTAATAGCTACGAAGGTTTGACCTGCGACGCCATCGAATGGCAGGCGTCCTCCAGCGGCACCACCATTGTGAGCCCCGATGGCCGCATCCAGGTGACCGACGAAGCGTGGATCGAAACCCTAGAACAGGCCGCCGGCTGGGTTGGCACCATCAGCCCGTCTGGTGTCACTAGCTACCAAGAAGAAGATGCCCGTAACCAATGGCAGCAGGGCAACGCCGCGTTCATGCGCAACTGGCCCTACGCCTTTAGCCTGGGCAACGCCGAAGACAGCCCCATCGCCGTGATGTTTGATGTCGCGCCCTTGCCCGCTGGTGAAGCTGGCCGCGCCGCCTGCCTGGGTGGCTGGAACCTGGCCGTTAGCCAGTACAGCGAAAACGTAGACGCCGCCGCCGCGCTGGCCGTCTTCTTGGCCGGCCCCGAAAGCCAGAAACTACGCGCCATCGGTGCGAGCCTGAACCCCACCATCGAGAGCCTGTACGAAGATGAGCAAATCCTGGAAGCTGCGCCGTTCTTCGGTAGCCTGCTCGATGTGTTCATCAACGCCACCCCGCGTCCGTCCACGGTCGCTGGCGAGCAGTACAACGAAGTGTCGGTGGCTTACTTCAGCGCTGTGCACAACGTGCTGACGGGTGAAGCCGAAGCCGAAGAAGCGATGGAACAGCTCGAACTGGACCTGGAAGAAATCCTGGCCCAATAAGCTAGCTATGCCTGATGGGTGCGGGGCGACGCGCCCCGGCCCACATGTCGTGCAAGAGGCAGCGGTAACGCTGTCTCTTGTGTTCGTTAGAATGGGTGAATAGTTCGGAGTCTTTTATGCAATCCTCACATAATAAAGAAAACAATGGTAGCGGCTCGCAGTTTGGCCCGGTTAGCCGCGATCCGAATTCCCAAGAAAAACTATATTTAACACTACTGGCCGCCCTATTTGTGGTGCTTGGCGTCGGCGCCATCGCGATTCTTGGCATTTGGATCAGCGGCACGGATGCATTCGTCGAAGCCGTTCAGGACGATTCTGACCAATCGCCAGTGCTCGCCTTTTTAGAAAACTTTGGCATTGTCATCCCCGTCTTGGTTGTGGGGCTGGGGGCGACGTTCGTCTTTCTTGGGGTACAACTGCTCAGTTGGCAGATCGCGCCCGCGCGCTGGGCGGTGGTGTCGCTGACTTGGCTCATCGTCTTTTCGATTATCATCGGCGCGTTGCTGTTCGTGACGGCCTCCGAAACGCGGGAGGTGCAGGGCGGCCCGCCCGAAGAAGTGTGGACCCTGGAAGCCGCGCTGCCCTTGTTGTTACCTTTCCTGGTCGCAGCGGCAATCTTCTTTGTGGCCTTACGCTGGCTGGATAGCATTATCCAGATCATCTTCAAAGGCGAAGAATCGCTGGGCTCGGCGAGCGCGCGCGTGGCCTGGAATCTGCTCATCCCCACCGTAGCCGTGCTGATCCTTGTGGCCGCGCGGCCCTTGGAGCAAACCTTCATCACCAGCCTGACGGATAAACGCTTCGGCTCGGCGCGCGAAGCCAATTTCGTCGGCCTGGATAATTATCGCGATTTGCTCACCATCCGCCTGGATACGGTCGATTGCCAAACCGACCCCGAGTCGGATGAGTGCGAAACCACGAGCGATGGCCAAATCGAATGGGAAAGTATCGGCAACGAAGGGCTTTTCCGGCGGGGCTTATTTAATGGCGATGGCAGCTTGGTAGAGCCCGGCACGCGCATCTTCGGCGAAACGCAATTGACCGAAGCAGAAATCGAGGCGGGCGCCCAGCAAGAGTTCTTCCGCATCTTCTTGGCCGAAGACTTGTATAACCTAGACGGCGAAGAACCCACGCCCATCTTCTTTGATGTCATCTTCAACGAAGACCTGGACATCATCGAAAACCCGCCCACGCTCTTTACCCAACCCACCGCCGACGACCCCGACGACCCGCGCCTGCAACTGAACACGCGCACTGAAGAATGGGCTGGGCGGAGTCTCAATCTGTCTGAGGTGGAACTGGGCAGCGTAACGTACTATGGTTTCTTGGTAGAAGATGGCGATTTCGAGCCGTATACTGGGCGCGTCTTCACCGAAGATGGCGAAGAATTGTTCATTGGCTATCGTATGTACGAGAACACGCCCGAATTCGGCATTTACCAGACCTTCCGCCCGGATGGCGATTTCTTCTCCTTCCAGGCGCCGGTGTTCGGTGCCGAAGGCGAAGAATTACCCCGCTTGCTCGAAGTCACCGAGGAGACGGCCATCTTCATAGAGGTGGATGTCTTGGCCCAGGGTGCCGTCACCACAGAAGTTGAAGCCGAAGACGGCGAAACCACCCAGACCGAAGTCGCATATGACGAATTGTTCAACGACGCGGGCGAACTCATCTGGGAAGGTGACGACCTGTTCAACGAACAGGGCGAAGAAGTGGACGAGGATGACCTCATCCCCCTGCCGGATGAAGGGGCCGTGCTGGTGCCGCTGGAATACGAAGCGGTATTTGACGAAGAAGGCAACCTCATCTGGGAGGGTGGCGCGCTCTATAGCGAAGAAGGCCGCCAACTAAACGCGCAGGAATTACGCGCGGTGCCCCTGGAAGAAATGATCATGCAGCCTGTGCCCTATGATAACGTCTTCAATGATGAGGATGAATTCATCTGGACGGGCGATGATCTGCTGGGCGCGGAAGGGCGCGAGATGGAAACGCGCAACCTGCTGGCCGTGGAGGGCTACACAACGGCCTATCATTTCGGCATCGGCGGCGAGAGCGCGCTGGCCGTTAGCGGGCTGGACTCGGACTTCATCGAGGCGTTTGGCAACACCATCCAATTTACGTTTATCTCGGTCTTCTTCGAGCTCATCCTGGGCATGTTCGTCGCCCTGGTGGTGAACAGCCAATTTGTGGGCCGCGGCGCGCTGCGCGCGGCCATGCTCATCCCCTGGGCCGTGCCGACGGTCGTTTCGGCGCGCTTGTGGGAGGTCATGCTGCGCGACAATCAATCGGGCGTGTTTAACGCCTTTGCGGTGCAAACCGGCCTGCTGGAGTCCTCCCAAGCGTGGTTGGCCAACCCGGATTTACAAATTCCGGTGATGGCGGCCATCGACATCTGGAAAACGACGCCCTTTATGGCCCTGTTGTTGCTGGCGGGCTTGCAGACCATCCCCGGCGATATTTACGAAGCCGCCGACGTGGACGGCGCGAGCAAGGTGCGCCAGTTCTTCAGCCTGACCCTACCCCTTTTGCGGCCTACAATTGCCGTGGCGTTGGTCTTCCGCACGCTGGATGCATTGCGCGTGTTCGATGTCTTCCAGGTGTTGCTGGGCCGAGCGAAGCTCACGATGGCGACGTACAACTACGAAACGCTGATATCCAACCAGGATGGGGGATACGCCGCCGCGATTGGCGTGGTGATCTTCATCATCATCCTGATCTTTACCATCATCTACGTGCAAACCCTCGGTGTGGAGGATCAATAAAATGGAACGTCAAGAAAATCAAGTTTGGAATATCATCAAGCGCGTGGCCTTTTGGTTGGCCGTGCTGCTGATCTTCTTCTACACGATCTTTCCGTTCTATTGGGCATTCAACACCTCGCTGAAATCCGAGTCGGCGGTGAACCAGGCGATTGACGGCCTCGTGCATGAAAACCCGACCGAGCAAAACTACGATGCCGTGCTCGGCAGCGATGCGTTCTTAACCGCGCTGTTTAACTCCGCGCTGGTGAGTAGCATTACGGTGCTGTTGGCGCTGATCGTGGGGTCGTTCGCGGCCTATGCGCTGGGGCGGGTGCGCTTCGCCGGGCGGAGTGTGATGCTGTATCTGGTGCTCTCGATGACCATGTTCCCGCAGATTTCCGTGCTAGCGGGCTTGTTCGAAATCGTCCAAGATTTGGACGTGTACGGCAGCCTGATTAGCCTGGTGCTGACCTACCCCATCTTTACGCTGCCCTTTACGGTCTGGGTGCTGACCTCCTTCTTTAAGGGCCTGCCCAACGAGATCGAACAAGCGGCGTTGGTGGATGGTGCCACGCCCTTCCAGACCTTCTACCGCATTTTGGTGCCCCTGACCGCGCCCGCGCTGGTGACGACGGGTCTGCTGGCGTTTATCGCGGCGTGGAATGAATACCTGTTCGCGCTGACCTTCACGCTGCCCAACGACGGCGCGCATACGGTCACCGTGGCGATTGCGCTCTTTACGGGCGAAATCGCGCGCCAAGAGCCCATCGCGGAAGTCATGGCGGCGGCGGTGGTCGTGACTGTGCCGCTGATCGTCCTGGTCTTGATCTTCCAGCAGCGCATTGTGGAGGGCCTGACCGCCGGCGCTGTGAAGGGGTAAAGCCGTGCAGCTTTTTTCTATCGTATAGCGTAATATCGGATAACGGTATATGTTCTAATGGACAGTTCAAAACAAACACAAATGTTTTTTCTGCCAAAACCGAGGGCTTAAGCCCTCG
>DAOTVD010000471.1:0-3890 GCA_034437075.1 Anaerolineae bacterium | reverse complement strand
CGGGTGTAGGCTGGATCACCGCATTACACCTTTTATGGTAATGGAATGGAACACCAGACGGGCTTTGGCTGTATTAGAGCATGGGTTTTTAGTTGCTTCGTTTGGTAATTTTCTGAGCGGGGAAAAAATGTCTCTTTGAATAAAAATAGACTGGTTGGAAAGGTTTAGAAGATGATTTGTGATTGTTTTGTCTCAGGAATAGTCCATAAAGGCTGATGGATTCGGGTGTTTTTAGGGACAATATTGGTTCTTTTGTGGGAAAATTCGTGAGGCATAGGAATACGTTTTACCGTGCATTATTTCTTTTGAAAAATGATTCAGAGTTATGTCAGGTCATTGTTCCCCTCTTCGAAAACTTCTTCCAGGGTGTACCAGAATGCGCAAGTACCGGCTTTTTGTTCTTTTGTTAACTCTGGAATATCAAAAGCTGGCGGCAATGGTGGATGCATTAACCAGTAGAGCTTTTCCAAGGGTAAGAGGGCGTCCGTGCGGGGTGATCATTGCATAGTTGTTATGCTTGGTGATGATCCGTTCCAATTCTTCGCCAGGCGTTGGAAATCCAATAGCTTCTTCTAGAGATTCCGTTATATCTTTAATCCAACTGAGCCTAACACCATCACACCCCAGTAGGTTCGTAACGCAGTACCATCAACTGATGCGCACGTAAGGCGAGCATCGCATAGGTGCGCCCTTCCGTATCGCTGAACTCGACCTCGTAGGCATCTTTCGCCAGTACCTCGACCACTGTACCGACCTGTCCACGCCCCAAGCCTTTATCGGGAATGGTTTCTAGCAGGGCGACCACATCAAGTAATTTGATTTCGTCCATCGGTATTTCTCCTTACAGCACATAACAGGTCGTCAGGCGCGGAAAATCCTCATCATCGAGAATAATCCATCCGCTACGCACGAGCGCAGCGCCTGCGTCTGTTGTTATCTTAAAGTCTACAGTATATCGCTGTCCAAATTCATCTTTCTCACCGAGCTCAGCATCTTCTTCGCGTATGGCAACCAGCAATGCCTCTCGCAGAACTTCTGCATTGGCACGGGTTAAGCCCAGCGCCGATTCAAAAACGCGCGCTTTGTGCTTGCCGCGTGGATGGGCGGGATTGAGGCAGTAATCGTTCACCTTCACCGAGTCGATGAACGCGCCTTCCGCATTCGGAACTTTCATAACATCACTACCTGTTCCTCGAATAAAATTCTAGTTTCACGTTTCACGTCGGAAATATGATATTTGTTAGGTGCTCTTCCCATGCATCCCAATAGGCTCCTCTATAACCCAGCGCAAGTGCCAGCATCAATGCCACCCTTGTATTGATATTGGCAATTTCTTTGCTAAGGTCATCCGGCTTGTTTTCCTGTTGTTCGCGTTGACTATGGAATTTTTGCTCATGTGCAAGAGCATTTCGAGATTTAACAATGATTTTCTGTGTGCCCTCTTGTGCAACATATAAGGTATGCGGCGAGAGCAGGCCACTCTCCAGGCGGATATTGTTTGCTGGTTGTGTCGCGACCTCATTGGGATCAACCAAGCATTGGGTTTGGCCCTGGGGCGTCTCACGCTGCATGATGATTCCGAAGGGATAAATCTTGAGCGTGAGCAGCGGCGGTTTGTTCATCAAGGTCGCCGTCGTAGTCCAGGTCACCATGAAACTGTTGGGCGACGCTCGTGGCGGGTTCTTCGCGGCCATACGAGATGAAAATCATGGGTGTGTGCTCCCCTGTGCGTCATATCATAATAATCATACCGAAATCGCGCGCAGAGTGCTAGCGGGATCACCTGCGGCGTTCGTCATCGTGATAGGCTGCTGAAAAGCATTCAACTACATGACAATCTAATGTTGTGAAGTGTCCTTATTAAAGGTATAAAGATAAGAAATCTTACGCACCGCTGGGGAGAATAGGACTTACATCATGAGCGATCAGCCATCTTCGGGTTCACAACACGACTTAAGCGGTTCCATTATCTACAAAACTGCCATTGGCGACAACGCCAGCGTCACCAACATTGAGAACAAAATACAACAGCCTAAACTAGAGCGCCAATGCCCCAAGCCCCCCGCTAAACCCAGCGAATTTGGTGGACGCGACGAGCAACTCAAGACCCTGAAAGCCCGGCTCAAAGCAGGCCAGACGACTGCCATCACAGCAGCCGTACAAGGCTTGGGCGGCATCGGCAAGACCACGTTAGCGCGCATGTTGGCCCACGAACTGCACGCCGACAAGACGTTTCGCGCCGTGCTTTGGGCCAATGTCACCCGCAACCCCAGCGCGCCGGGCATTATTCGAGATTGGGTCATCAAACATGCGGATTCAGCCTATAGTGCGGTCGAGTTCAGCGACCCGGCAGCGTTAGCCGCCGACGCCAAGCGACGCCTGGAAGACGTGATCAACGAATTGTGCGAAGACTGCGACCCGCCGCGCGTGCTGATTGTGCTGGATGATGTCTGGCGCAATGGCCTCGACGCGGCGCGCTTGCTCCAAGCTGCGTGTCCCTTTACAGACCACGACCAGGCCACGATTCTGATCACGACCCGCGATGAAAGCGTGGCCAATCGCCTGAATGCCGGAGAGGTCGAGCGCCTGAATCGCATGACCGAGGCCGAAGCCGTGGACTTATTGCAGCAATATTTGCCGGGCTTGCCCGACGAAGGTTTGGCTCGGTTGGCTCGATCGTTGGCGGGGCATCCGCTGGCGATGAAATTGGCTGCAGGGCGCATCAAAGACGAGGCTGGCGATAGCTCTTTGGCGCAAGCGCTCGCCGAGTGTACCGCCGAATACGAGCAAGGCATCCCGGCGGGCACCCCCTTCGCTGACCTGGAACTAGCCGAAGGCGAGACACGCGAAGAGAGCTTGGAAGTTGCCTTGGCGCTGAGTTATGCCGAACTGGATGAAAACGAGCAGGGCTATTTCCGCGCCCTGGGTGTCCTGGCCTTCGATGAGCCGTTTGATAAGCTCATCTTGGAAGCCTTGTGGACTATCGAAGACCCGGCCTTGAAGAAGGTCATCAAGCGCTTGCGCTTGTTATCGCTGATTGAAAGCGATAGCCCCGAAGACGACACCCAAACCGCTACGGGATGGTATAGGCAACACCCCCTGCTACGCGCCTATGCCCGCGCCCTGCTGAATGATGCAGGCGAAAGTAGCACAACATTTGACCGCTACGCCGGGTTCATGACCCAACTGGCCGGCCTATTCGTGAACAGGCCGCCCGAAGAATGGAAAAGCGTCAACGACTATTTGCCGCACCTGCGCAGCTATGATGTCGCCAGTGTCTTTGTGGAGCATAAAGTGACTGCCATGTATGAACTGGCCATGTATGAACTGGATGTACTCTTACCAGACGACGCGCGGCTACTGCTGGCCGAAATCGCGCCGGGCCTGCCCAATGATGTCGTTGAGCAGTTGATTGTGGGACTGGATGGCCATGCCCAAGCCTTGACCATCGCCGGATTCACCCTACAACGCAAAGCGCATCACGGTGCCGAAGTGCTGCGCGAGGATAGCCAGACCATCTTGGAGCGCGTGCGGGATGGGGTCGGCTTTGGTGACCTGGCCCAAGTGAAAGCCGACCTCCGGAAGCGCATTCAGAAGTTCGAGAGTGTGCTGCAATATAGCTATGACCATCTCGCCTCGGGCTTGGATGCCGACTATCGTCCCTACTTTCGTGCCTTGGGCACCCTGGCCGAGGGCGCAGACTTCTCGGCGGACGCCTTCGCGGCCCTATGCCAGGTAGATGATGCCCCGCATATTCTGGATGAGCTACGCGGTTTTGGCTTGGTGAAACCCCTGCCCGCTGGAGCCAACACGCCATTTTGCGGGCCTATGCCCTGGGCTTGCAAACCCCAGACGAGCGCTTAGACCTGCCCGAACGACATGCGACGTAT
>DAOTVD010000470.1:0-2206 GCA_034437075.1 Anaerolineae bacterium | reverse complement strand
GTTATTCGATAATTTCGGTGATAACACCGGCGCCAACGGTCAGGCCGCCTTCGCGAATGGCGAATTTGGAGCCTTTTTCCAACGCGATGGGCGAAATCAGTTCGACAATCAAGTTCACATTGTCGCCCGGCATCACCATCTCCACGCCTTCGGGCAGGCTAATCTCGCCGGTGATATCCACCGTGCGGATGTAGAACTGCGGCTTATAGCCTGGGAAGAACGCCTTGTGACGCCCGCCCTCTTCTTTGCGCAGCACGTATACTTCGCTCTTGAACTTCGTGTGCGGGGTGATCGAGCCCGGTTTGGCCAACACCATCCCACGCTCCATGTCGTCGCGGCCAATCCCGCGCAGCAAAATACCCGCGTTGTCGCCCGCTTCCGCATTGTCCAACTCTTTGTGGAACATCTCGATGCCCGTCACGACCGTCTTGCGCGACTCTTCGCGCAGGCCGATGATCTCGACTTCTTGGCCTTTTTGCAGCGTGCCACGTTCGACACGGCCCGTCACCACCGTCCCACGGCCCTTGATGTTGAACACATCTTCGATGGGCATCAGGAAGGGTTTTTCGGTGTCGCGTTCGGGCGTGGGAATCCACTCATCCACCGTGTCCATCAGTTTGTAGATGGGCGCCAGTTCCGGCGCGTCTGCGTCATCCGGGCCTTCGATGGCCGCCAGCGCGCTACCGCGCACCACGGGCGTATCCGCCGGGAAGCCGTAGCCTTCCAGCAATTCGGACAATTCCAGTTCTACCAGTTCCAGCAATTCTTCGTCGTCCATCTGGTCGATCTTGTTCAGAAAGATCACCATGGCGGGCACTTCCACCTGGCGGGCCAGCAGCACATGCTCGCGCGTTTGCGGCATGGGGCCATCCGGCGCACTCACCACCAGAATCGCGCCGTCCATCTGCGCGGCACCCGTGATCATGTTCTTGATGTAGTCCCGGTGGCCGGGGCAGTCCACATGGGCGTAGTGGCGCGCCTCGGTTTCGTATTCTACGTGACGAATCGAGATGGTGATCCCGCGCGCTTTTTCTTCCGGCGCATTGTCGATCATGTCATAGGCCATGTAGTCGGCGGCCCCACGCAGGCCCAGCGCCTTGGTGATGGCTGCCGTCAGGGTCGTCTTACCATGGTCTACGTGACCGATGGTCCCGATATTCACATGCGGTTTGCTGCGTTCGAATTTAGCCATTCTTAAGGAATTCCTGAATACCTATCTGCATTTACTGATAACATAAAACGGTTAAAATCCGATGAGGGAGTTACGAAGCCTGCGATGGGATTTGAACCCATGGCCTCTTTCTTACCAAGAAAGCGCTCTACCCCTGAGCTACGCAGGCGAGTTATCATATAGGGTTTTGAGATGGGCCCGGTAGGACTCGAACCTACGAAGGCTACCGCCAGCTGATTTACAGTCAGCCCCCTTTGCCGCTCGGGACACGGACCCCAATCTGATTGCCATTACCCTGGGGTAACCGGCAAGCCAATGATGGGACTCGAACCCATAACCTACGCTTTACAAGAGCGTTGCTCTGCCAATTGAGCTACATTGGCACAAATATCATATTCATGTTCGAATATGTCTTTGAACCTGCGGTATTCTAATCAACCCCGATTCCTTTGTCAATGGCATTTCGCCCGCATCTAGGCAGTTCGTATGATAGACGCCATCCAGGCTTGTCTATACAATGAAAAATATATCGTTCATGCCGCCGAGGTGTTGTATGATCCACTCATCGACAGCCCCCCAATCGTTAGCTGATGTTGCGCTATTGCTTAATTCCACCCTGGAGCTCGATAAACTGCTGCGCTACGCGGTGCAAGCCGCGTGTGCATTCAGTGACACAGACGGAGCGTTTATCCTGCTACCAGACGAATTTCATCAACTCCTTTACCTGAGCGCGCATTTTAATCTGAACACCCAACACTATACCCCGCTCAATGTCAGTTACCGCATTCAAGATACTGTCTTTGGCCAGATTTTTACCCGGCAGATTTCCTACACCTTGCAAAAAGATGTGCAGATGCCCGGGATATTACCCGGACAGACAATTCGGGCGCTGTTTTTGGTGCCGATGTACAGTCGCCATGATATGATTGGCATCCTGGCCATTTATAAACTGGATGACGACATCCATTTATCACCGCATCGCCTAAAAACCTTGCGCCAACTAGCGGCCCATGTGGCGGTTGCGATTGGCAACGC
>DAOTVD010000469.1:0-3689 GCA_034437075.1 Anaerolineae bacterium | reverse complement strand
GGTCTACTATCTTCAGCTATGTGATCCTCATCGGCGGGGTGTTGTTCGCCATAACGCCCTTCTTATGGATGATTAGCGCATCGTTGATGACCCAACCAGAAGTGAATCGCGGCGCAATCCTGCCCGCGGACCCCAATTTAGCCAACTATGAAGAAGCCTGGGGCCGCGCGAACTTTGATGCCTATATGTGGAACAGCGCCCGCATGAGCGCGATCACCATCGGCGGATTGCTGATTTTTTGCATTCCGGCGGCCTATGCCTTCGCGCGCATGCACTTCCCCGGCAAAAATATCATTTTCACGCTGCTACTGACCACGATCATGATTCCGGACGTCGTAACGCTCGTGCCGAACTTCTTGACCATTATCTGGTTGGATCGCTTCAGCAAGGCTTTTTTTGGCGAATGGTTTGCCTGGTTCAATAGCTGGCCCGCACAGACCGTGCCGTTCATGGCGACGGCTTTTTCTATCTTCCTCCTGCGCCAGTTCTTTGCCCAAATCCCGAAGGATTTATGGGACGCGGCGCAGATTGACGGTGCCGGACATACGGGCTTTCTGGTGCGCATTGTGTTGCCCCTATCGAAAGCGCCGATCATGACGGTAATTACATTTGCGTTCATCGGCGCATGGAATTCGCTGCTGTGGCCCTTGTTGGTCACTCAGGATGATTGGTTGCCAGTGGCCGTGGGGTTAGAAGCCTTTGTGCGCTCCGACGCGCCCGGCGATTTTCACTTACAGATGGCGGCATCGGTTCTGATGGTGTTGCCGATTTTGATCTTATACTTTTTCACCCAGAAACAGTTCACCGAAGGCATTGCCACATCGGGGCTAAAGGGGTAATTAGACTTATTGCAAGCACCCTCCATGCTTGAATGAGCATGTCAAAAATATTCGGGTGAGAGGGATTGCGCCCGCAACTGCTGAACATGAGAAGTGAGGAAAGAACCCATGCGTAAGATTATGTTGTTCGTTTTGATTGTTGCCATTGTCCTGAGCTTTGGCATTGCCGGGGCTCAGGATGACCTGAGCGATGTAGACCCCAGCGGGACATCAGTTTTGTGGTGGCATCAATATAATAGCGGCGCCCAGTTAGAAACTATTGATGCACTGATTGCGGAATTCAATGAGACAAATGAATGGGGTATTACGGTCGAAGGTGTTCCCCAGGGTGGTTATGATGTCATCCGCGAAGAGATGAACGCCGCAATTATCTCTGGCGAGTTGCCCAGTATGGTGTCCGGTTTTCAGAATGATGCTGCGAGCTATTGGTTGGACAACGCCGCCGTTGACCTAAATCGTTATATGACCGATGCAACCTGGGGCTATAGCGAAGGCGAACTAGCCCGCCTGAACCAGGGTATTCTGAACGTGAATGTTTTCCCGCAATATGAGAACGCGCGCCTGGCCTGGCCCTTCCAGGTATCCGCGAATGTGATGAACTACAATCTGACCATGCTGCAAGAGCTCGGCTTTGATGGTGTACCGACTGATTTCGAAACCTTCCAGGCGGTTGCCTGTGCCGCTGCCGAGGCTGAGGACATCAACGGTTATCCGATCAAGCCGGATGCCTCCAACTTCGAAAGCTTCCTGGCATCCTTCGGCGGGCAGATGTTCAATGCCGAAGAAAATCGCTACAACTTCACCAGCGATGCCGCTATCGCGACGTTGCAACTGTATGCCGACATCTACAACAATGACTGTGCTTACATCCCCGATAGCCGCTTCGGCAATACCGATGACTTCGCGATTGGCCTGAACCCGATGGCCCTAGGCAGTACGGCGGGTATCCCCTTCATTTTAGGTGGTATGGAAGAAGCCGGTTATGACCCCGAATGGACGGTCAGCACCACGCCCTACACCGAAGGCAACCAGACCCTGCAAATCTTCGTGCCCAGCGTGATTATTATCCCCGCCACGCCCGAAGAAGAACTCGCGAGTTGGTTGTTCCTGCGTTGGATGAGCGAACAGGATCAGCAGATCGTGTGGACGGAAGCCACCAGCTACTTCCCCGTGAATCTGGATGCTGCCGATAATCTAGCCGATTTCGAAGCGGAGAATGTGTTCTTTGCGGCGGCCAACCAATTGTTGGCTAACCCGGATGTGAATGTGTACTCCTCGCCGCCAATCCTGTCCTATGGTGCAGTGCGCCCCCTGATCGCGGAAGCCGTGGCCGATGTCACAAGCAATGGCCGTGATGTGCAAGAAGTGGCCGAGGAACTCGAAGCCGAAGCCAACGAAGTGCATGAAGACCTGCAATAACCCAATACCCTAAGACACACAACGCTATGTGAAGTGAACGGCGTCTATCAAGGCGCCGTTTTTGCTGTACCGACTGTAGGATGAAACTGGGGGGTTTTTGAGGTTTTTGCGCCCAAATTCCTAGTTTTGTTGTAACTGCTCAGGCTATGCCAATTCTTCCCTATCAGAATTGGTCTCACGTCGTTTCCAGATCACTGGAATCTGTGCATTGATATCGGGATCGTCGACGGATCTTGCAAGTCCGGTGAAAGCGCCAAGTGTCCTTGCAAAATCAGCGATCACTTGTGACTCATTTGCTTTCCCGTCATCTTCTAATGGAGAACGCAAAACAAATCCGTATAAAACCGAGGGCTTAAGCCCTCGGTTTTGGCAGAAAAAACATTTGTGTTTGTTTTGAACTGTCCATAAGTATAAAAATCGTCGCGCCTCACCATAGTGATCTGAAAGTACTCGAAGACGCAAACGGGCCGCACCACGAAAGCGCCTGGGCGCGTCGCCTGCCCGATGCCTTGCGTTTTTTGCTAGCAACGGATGGTTAGCCCTTTACAGCACCGGATGTTAGCCCACCAACGATATATTTTTGCAAGTACAAATATAACAGTACAATCGGGATAGCCGCCAGCAAAGACCCCGCCGTGAAGACGCCCCACATATCGGAGAACTGGCCCTCCACAAAGCTGAACAAACCGACCATAAGCGTCCAGTTTTCCCGGTCTGTGATGAGGACGCGCGCCAGCAGAAACTCACTGAATGTGCCTGTAAACGCGAGCAACGCCACCACGGCCAAGATAGGCCGTACCAATGGAAAGACCAACAGCCAATAGGTTTGGCTATGCGTTGCACCATCCACCATAGCAGACTCGTCAATATCACGCGGGATCGTATCAAAGAAGCCTTTCATCAGCCAAATGTTGAGCGCCATCCCACCGCCGATATACACCATAATCAACCCGCCATAGGTATCTAAACCAATAAGCGGTACATATTTGCCCAACTGCAACAACATCAGATAGATCGCGACCATTGCCAGCATATTGGGGAAAACTTGGATCAAAAAGATACCCAGTAGCAGATTGCGACGAAAGCGAAAACGAAAGCGCGAAAAAGCATAAGCGCTCAACGCCGAAATCATCACGATGATCGCCGAAGAAGTACCCGCGATGATCAACGAATTTTGTAACCAACGCCAGAACGGAATCTGGGGGTCATCAAAGAGGCGTTCATAGTTTATCAACAAATCTGAAGGGCTTTCAACATCTGCCGGGATGAGCGTCTGGCTAGACATCGAGCCTGTCGGGTTGAATGAGGCCGAAATAGCCCAAACAATTGGAAAAAGTGCAAAGGCCACCATGGCCGCAATCGCCACCAAGCGTAGCCCGCGCAAGGCTAGGCGGCCAATATCAAGAGATGATGTCGATTTGCGCGATAATG
>DAOTVD010000468.1:0-3281 GCA_034437075.1 Anaerolineae bacterium | reverse complement strand
CCCGAATTCGGGGGGAGCTAGAGGGGGGTAAAATCAAGCCGGTATCCTTTTCGACAAAAGCAAGCGGCATAGTTAAATACTTGGAAAAGCCTTAATCCCCCTCTCCCAGGGCTGAAAGCCCGTTTGGGAGAGGGGTTGGGGTGAGGGCTGAGTAGTTACCTTCCTGCTCTGTTGCTGGCCCCGTATCGCACCTTATCTAAAGATTAACGATTGACTTAATATCATTGTTGGAAAATTAAGTGATTGTATAAAAATCAACTTAGGGTTTTGATAAGTAACAGACCCGTGTGTTGACTCGTAATATAAAAAGGAAGTAAAGTCTATATACGATACAAGCCAGCACACAAAGGTTATGTATGCCCTACCATATCCTCATCGCAGAAGATGATCGTCATTTGCAGCGCCTTTTCGCCAAAGCACTTCGCACGGCAGGGTTCGAAATCGCAACCACCCACAACGGCGCGGATGTTTTGCGCGCGCTCAGCCAACCCCATCCCTATGCTTTGCTCGTGCTCGACCTCGGCCTGCGCGATATGCAAGGCGTCGAACTCTTGCGGCGTATACATAACCAAAAGCTGAAGCGCGAGAGCAAAATCATTGTTATCACGGGTAATCATCTGGCCGATGAACAGCCCGAAATTGACCTGGCCGACCTGTTTTTGCTTAAACCCGTCGATATTAAAGAACTGGTGCTGCTGGTGCGGCGTCTGTTGGCCGTGCAACAGGATCATAAGACCCCGACCTAGGCGCGCTATTCGGCGGATGCTACAATCGCCCCCATGATAACCTGGCGCCCCTTAGGGCTGTTGATCCTTGTAGTGAGTCTGTTTGCCTGGGCGGCCCTCGCCCAGGGCCAAAGCACCGCGCGCGGCGAGATCACGAGCTATAACCCCACCAACGCGACCGCCATCCTCGCCCTGAATAGCAGCGATTTACGTTACAACCGTATTCCGCTCGAAGGCGGCATCGTGAGTATTGGCGTTAACGACACCACCGCGCAAGCCTTTTTGCTGCCCGCTGACGCGCCGCAGGTTGATGATGATCTGGTTAACGCCATCCGCCTGACGGGTTTTGACCCTGCGCAAGAAAATATTGATCTCGTTTTGCTCGTCGGACGCCAGACAAGCGCCTTGCGGCATCTGGATGGCACAAGCGATCCCCTGGCGCGCCTGGGTGCCGAAATTGAGGGTATTGTGCGTGTCGCAGCCCTAGCGCCCCCGCCAGAGGCTAGCCCGCGCACCATCGAAACCGAAGTCTTATTCGCGCAAGACGACGGCGACCCCTTGCTGGCTTTGCGCCCACAAGATACTGACGCGCGCGGCTTGTTCCAGGCCATGAGCGGCACGCTCTCGCTGAATGGGCAAGAACGCAGCTTTCGCCTCATTGATGATTATTTCGCGACGTTCCCCCATGCCGATGTGTATCTTCTGCCCGAAGAAACCGAGGCCGGCCTCTTTTGGCAGATTGTGCCGCCGCCCGCCAATCGTGCCGTGCAAAACCTGGCCGTAGAGTTTGGCCTGGGGCCGGGCACGCCGATTAGCTTGCGCTATGAGGGCTACGATTATGCCGACAGCGCCGCCGGACGCATCACGGAGCTTCAAGACAACGGCCAGCAATTGCTCACGGATGTGCCCGCCGATTACCTCGACCAGATTGGCGTGCCGGTGGGGGGCTATGCGGTTTTTGCGGTGGGGGGGGGTGTCCGCGCGGCGTTGGTGATGGATGAGGCGATGTTCGCGGCGGCGTTTTCGGGCGGTTTGTCGTCAAATTATGTGCTGTTGCGCCAAACAGGCATTTTGAAGATCGTCTATTTGCAAGATGATGGGCGCGTCGTGCAGACGCTGCTCGCGGCGGCACCCGGCGACCCGGTGCGCATTCGCCCCGCCCAAGCGGTGGAAACCATCGTGCGGCCCGAAGCGGTAGTTAAGGCCATTAGTGAAATCCCGGCGGCGGGCTTCATTTATACGGACATCACCGCGCTAGAACTCAGCTTTCTGGAGGTGCTGGTCGGCCAGTACGTAGATGTCAACATCAACGGTATCAGCTACCGCGCGCGGGTGGTGGATGCCGAATTACTGGCGGCTCCGCCAGAAAGCCACGATGCCGACATCCTGGTGCAGCCCAACCGTACCCACACTATCCTGACCCACTTGCCCGGCGATAGCCTGACGGCGGAGGCGCGTTTTCAGGCCAGCCCTGGGGATGTGGTGGTCATCCAACGCGCGCCGAATTAATCGGCAGGCAGGCCCCAAAACTCGACGCCATCCGCCACGCGGGCAATCAGCAGCGTACCCTCTGCACCAAAAATAACGGCTTGGGCGAAATTCTCCGCCACGAAGCGTTCTTCGCCACTGGCCACATCATACACAACCGTTTGCGCGGGCACATCGCCTTCGCGCGGGGTGGTCATCACGGCGGCCAAGAGTTCGGCTTGCGGCCCCAGGTGGATGTCCGTGATGACCGCACCGAATAGTTCTTGTAGGGTATCCTGCGCGCCGCTTTGCAGGTCCAGGCGATAAATGCGGCGGCAATCGGCATAAATGAGTTGGGGCGTATCGCCGCTGGGCAAAAAGTCCAAGCCACCACACCCCGGCAGCGCATCGTTTTCTTGCAAGGGTTGCACAAAAATCGACTCGCCTGTTTGGGTATCGAAGATGAAAATTTCGCGCGCGTCGTAGGTCGCCAGCAGATTACGATTCGGGCTGAAGGCTAACCCGCTGATGGCTGTTTCGTAGGGTACGACCAGCACCAGGCCGTCGGGGGTTGTCCATGTGCTGGGGTCAGGGTTCCACAGATACAGCCCATGCGCGGCCTCATCAGCGGCGGAGCCTTCCACAGCGGCGGCTATTTGGCCCGCAGCGTTAAAGGCCAGGCTGTTCACCGCGCCGGGCAGGTCAACGCGCGGCATCTCGCTAGCGGGATCATAGGGCAGTTCGGCGCTTTGCATAAAACCATCCCCGCCCAGGGCTAACCGCTCGTGGTTGAGGTCCAGCGCGAAGGCCGTAATGGGCGCATCCAGCGCGATGTCTTGCACGGTGCTCAGGCTCAGTGCATCCAGCACGCGAACGACGCCAGCTTGCAGCACGTAGAGTTGATCCTGCCACCAGGCGACAGCTTGCGCTTCGCCCAGCAGCGTATTCAGCAAGACTGCCTCGCCGATATTTTCCGCCGTCAGGGTTTGGCGCTCGGCGGGCAATTGCGGGGCGCGGGTGGGGCTGGCGGTCGGGCTGGGGGTAACGCTCGGCGTTAGGGTCGCGGTAGCGCTGGCGGTGGGCGAGGGC
>DAOTVD010000467.1:0-33653 GCA_034437075.1 Anaerolineae bacterium | reverse complement strand
TAAAACCGCCGCTAGCAGACCTTTTTGACTATCAGTCATGCTTACTGCAATGCATCAACAATGCGCTGGATAAGTTCCTCATTCAAGAAAGAGCCTTTATGCAGCACCGAGTCAATCTGGCCGTCTAGGCGGTTGCGCTCCTGAACAGATAAATCTTTGGCCGTCAGGACAATAATCGGCGTATCGCGTAGATGCGGGTCGGCTTTGACTTCGTTGATGACCTGAAAGCCATCCAGGCCGGGCATCATCAAATCTGTGATGATAAGGTCTGGATTTTGCTCCCGCACGACGCGCAACCCGTCCAAACCATCTTCCGCCACATGGATTTCGTACCCACCCGTATTTTGCAGGATGCGAGTCAGCAGGCGGGCGGCGGCTTCGTTATCCTCGATGATAACCACACGCCGCGCCTGGCGGGCGACTTTTTCCAAGGCGCTGACAATCCCAGATTCGGGCAAGCTCTGCGTTTCGCGCACAACCTTCGAGAGATCGACATTGCGCGCCCACTGGTTGCCCAAGATTTCTTTTTCCACCGGGAAGGTATGGCCCGTGCAGTTAAAGACGACCACATCATCGGGTTTGATTTCCCCAGTTTGCACCATTTTCACTAAGCCGCCGAACGCAACTGCTGTGGCGGGTTCCACGGAGATACCCGCCGTGCGGGCAAGCATTTTGGTGTATTCAAAGGCTTCTTCATCGGTCACTTTGGCGGCGGCACCGCCATAACGCGACATCAATTCCCACAAAATCTGGTACGCGCGTCCGGGGTCGGCGGTGGCCAGCGTCGCGATGATGGTTGTTGGGTTTTCCACTGGCACCGCCACAGAAAGACCGTTGTTAAAGGCATCCACCATAGGCGCACAACCCGCCGATTGCACCAGGCCCAGCGCCGGAATTTTGTCTATAACGCCCAGTTGGTGCAGTTCTTCGAAGCCTTTGAGCACTCCTATCGGCCCCATGCCGCCGCTCACCCCCTGGATATACCAATCTGGCGCGCGCCAGTCCAGGTCTTCGGCGATTTCCAGGGCCATCGTCTTCATGCTTTCCATAGCGGCAATGCTTTTGATACCCCGGTCGTAATAGATGCCTTTGCTGTCGGCAAAGCGCTTGGCCATTTCTTTGGTTTGGTCATAAGTGCCAGTGACCTTAATGACCTCGGTGCCATACACCGCGACTTCGCGCATTTTATCGCCGGGTACGCGCGACGGTAAGAACGCCCATAGCTTAATGCCCGCGCGGGCCGCGTAGGCCGAATAAGCAATGGCGACATTGCCCGTGCTAGCGACTACGGCTTCGGTAATGCCTTGCTCTTTCATGACCGAAATTGCGACGGCGGCCTGGCGATCTTTGAACGAATTGGTCGGCCCCTGGCGTTCATCTTTGAAGTACAGATGCTTCAGCCCGAGCATCGCGCCCAGATTGGGCATGTGTAGCAAGGGCGTGCCGCCCTCGCCTAGCGTCACAATGCTGCTATCTGCTTTGAGCGGCAACAATTCGCGATAGCGCCACAGGCCAGGTTTGCGCCAGCGGATCGCCTCTAGCCAACCTTGTTCGCGCAGCGTGTCAAGATCGTAGTGAATTTCTAGAATATCTTCGCCACATTGCGGACACTTCGCGATGGGCGCGTCATATACAACATCATAACCGCATGTGTTGCAATGTAACCGCATATCCTGCGGGAAAGTGCTAAATCGGGGTTCTTCAGAAGTTGAGTGTTGCATATTAAATTGTTCTTATCTCTCGGTTAGGCCTACAGAACGGCATCACATTTGGATGGTGTAGGATGCGGGCGGTGGGTGTCAGATGGTCACCCATGGATAGACAAGCAGGCCATGGGCGACAATCGAACGATTATTCTGATGGTGTTGGGGCGTTATTCTGAATCGCGTGTACCAAGGCTTGGGGGGTAAAGGGGCGCGTCAGATGCACCGTGGCGCCAGATTGCCGGCTGCGTTCGGCATCCCCATTCGGGGATTGGCTAGTGGCAATAATGGGCACTTGGCTCGCGATAGGATGGTCGGCCAACTGTTCTAGCAAACGCCACCCGCCATCTGCTTCCATTTCTAATTTCAGGACAATGGCCACGGGTTGCAATTTCATCAGCATGGTATCTAGGTCATCCAGCTTAGTGACCCCGGTAATGTCATAGCCTTCTTGGTTCAGGTTGCGCCGGAAACCGTTGATAATGTCGATGTTGTCATCCACCATGATGATCGCCTTCATGGGCCGTGGTTCGCTGGGGAGCGCCGCGTCGGCTTCGGACTGTTGGGTATGACTGAGCTCTTCTGCTTCGGCTTCTAGTTCGGGCAGCAGGTCTTCATATGGCTGAATGGGGATCGTAAAGCTAAATGTTGACCCCAGCCCGACCTCACTTTCGACCCAGATGCGCCCGCCCTGAAGCTCGGCCAGCGATTTGGCCAATGGTAGCCCCAAGCCCGTGCCCTCTGCTTCGCGCGTGGTCGAATTATCCACCTGTTGGAAGGACTCAAACAGCATGGGGAAGTCTTTTTCGCTAATGCCCACGCCCGTATCCGTAACGGAGATTCGCACGAATTCATAGGGGCCGTCCGTGATGCGGGTTGCTGAGGTGGTGATGCTTCCCTCGCGGGTGAACTTCGCCGCATTCGAGATCAGATTAAAGAGCACTTGCCGCGAGCGGAATTCGTCACCATACACCATGGGCAGATCGGTCTCGATTTCCGTATTGAGCCGAATCGGCTTTTCTTTGGTTAGGCCGACTGCCGAAGCCATCACGCCATTAATGACTTCGACCATATCGAAGTATTTGCGCGAGAGTTCCATTTTGCCCGCTTCGATCTTGGCCTGATCCAGAATGTCGTTCACCAGCCCCAGCAGATGCTTACCGCTGTCATGAATAGTTTGCAGGTCTTGCTCTTGCTGTTCCGTGATTGGCCCATCGATGCCCTTCAGGATGACGCGCGAAAAGCCGATAATCGAGTTTAGCGGTGTACGTAGTTCGTGGCTCATGGCAGCCAAGAAGTTAGTTTTCAGCTTGTCAACCTCGCGCAAACGTTCATTCGCTGCTCGGATGTCGTCGAGCAAGCGGGTATTTTGTACCACGGCAGATAGCGAGCCCGTCATTGCTTGCAAGAGCGCCAGCGTGCTGTCGTCAAATTGGTTGGGATGTTCGCTTTCTAGTACCAGAACGCCAATGAAGCTATCGCTGGTGATGAGCGGCATATAGATGCCAGATTGCAAGCTAGGGTGCCGGGTTTGTTGTGTCTGTGCGGATGAGGTGTCTTGCAGCATCGCGGGGATCGAAGACCGCCCGACATTGGCGACAATATCGTCGCTATCCAGGGGCAACACGGGGTATTGTGCGAGGTCACGCCAAGCCGCTTCAGTGCTGGCGACCCCACCCACAACCAATTCTTGGGGTTCTTCTTCAAACAGATAGGCCATGGCCAAATTGGCCGTCAATTGATCTAGCAGAAGCTCGACCACTCGGTTCAAAATATCGCGCAGGTCGCCAGATGTCGTGGACTCGGCGGTGATGGTGAACAAAAAGCCCATTTCTTCTGTGCGCCGCTGAGAGACCTCGAACAACGATGCATTTTCGATAGCGACAGCGAGTTGGTCGGCCAACACGGTCAGCACGCGCACATCCCCTTCGGTGAAGGCGCCTGGCTGGTTCGATTGCACGTCTAGCGCGCCTAAGATTTTGCCGCGCGAAATCAGCGGAATGGCCATTTCGGAGCGGGTATTGGGCAAATAGGGGTTGGGCTTGTGGATCACACGCGCGTCGGCAGTATCCAAAGCAATGGAGGGTTTACCCGTTTCGGTGACAGTGCCGATTACAGAACGCGAGCCCACGGGCAGGCTATGCTGGATGGAGAGAAGCTGCTGCCCAGCTTCGCCAGTCGAAGCGCGCAAGATCGCATCTTTGCCCGAGTCGCTCAGCAGAAAGATTTGCACCTGGTCATAGCCAAATGCTTCTTTGATCAAATCGACCATTTCGGGCATCAGTTCTTCCAATTGCAAGATAGAACTCGCCGCCCGGCTCACTCGCGCCGACGTGGCCAACTGCCGGGCGCGTTGTTCGGTTTCGTCGTAGAGTCGTTTGTTTTCTAGCGTAATCGCCGCTTGGTCGGCCAAGGATTGATAAATGCGAATTTCGCGTTCGGTATGTTGGCGGGGGTCTGTCGAGCCGAGTAGGATCGCGCCTTGCGCGCGCGTGCCGATACGCAACGGCACAATCACAAACGAGGCAATATCCAGGGCCCGGTAGCCCATGCGGGCGGTTTCGTCCAGCAGGTCATGTTGCATGACATTATCCACCCAGAGGATTTTTTGGGTGGAAATCTGTTCCCAACTAGGGAATTGCTCGGCGGTGAAGCGCATGCCCGTCAGATCGACCGAGTCTTTACGCATCCAACTGACCACGACTTCCATCAGCGCGTTGGGGCTATCCCAACTTTCGGTTAATAGCAGGCACAACATCGCCTTATCAACCGCCGGGTCTGCGGCATAGTCGATGATGGCTTGCAGAATGCCTTCTTGGTCATCGGCGTTCGCGAAAGCCCGGATCGCCTGGTAAAGGATGCCGGTTTCTTCAAGCGAGTCTTGCGTCTGCCGAAAGAGGATGTCGTTTTCGATGATATAGGCGGTGGAGTCGGCCAACATGCGCAAGAATTGCTGATTGTCTTGGTCGAATTTGCGCGGGCTGTCAAAGCCGATGCTCAAGCGCCCGGTAGGCTGGCCTGCCGCCGCAAAGGGGATGGAGACGACCGCGCGATAGGTAGGGTCAGATTGACGTAACGCGGTGCACAAGTCGGCATGTTCGGCCAAGGGTTGGTCAACATCTTCGATGAAGTATGATGCCCCAGATAACAAGTCAAACTGCTCTTGCAGGGGCGCCAAGATGCGGCCAGCGGTACTGCCATCTCGCGACCAAATGAGGGCCTCGCGCAATTCGGCATCCGGGTTTTCCTGGTCACCCGCTAGCAGCACTTCGACGCTAATGGGTTCCATTTCCATAATATAGTCTTGCACAATACTCAGCACTTGATCGATATCTTGTTGCTCGGCAATCGTTCGGCTGGCTGAATACAGCTTCGAAATTGACTGCAAGGTCGCTTGCGTTTTTTGGAAGGACCGTACCGCGTCCACAGCGACCGCTGTCTGGTCGGCCAGGGTCAGCAAAAAGCGGCGTTCCTCGGGTGAAAAATGACGCTTTTCATCAAAAATACCGATAATAGCGCCGTAGACTTCGCCACGGACTTCCAACGGCAACACCGTAAGCGAATAGATGCCGCGTGCTTCTAGGGCGGCAATATCATCTTCGGTAATGCCAGGTAGCGCATGTAAATTCGCGGTGGCGAAGGTCAAATTGGTAGTGCCCGTGCCCAGGTCGGGCATTACAACCGGGTACGGAAGCGCCAAATCAGCCACAGATTTTTCTGGTTGGGGCGGCCACGCATACGTCAGTTCGATCTCTGAGAGCGATTCGCCTTCGGAATTGGGCGATTTCAGCGTGATATAAATCTGGCTGGGTGATAGCGAGAGCATTTGGTTAGCCACAGCTTCCGAGATTTGGGGCATTGTACTGGCGTGCGAGATACTGCGCGATGCTTCGTAGAGCCGGGTCGTCTCGCTGAGGCTTTCTTGCAGGGCGCGTTCCAGTTCGCGCAGTTCGGTGATGTCTTGGTAGACCGCCACAATGGAGGTCACGCTTTTATCGCGCGGGTTCAAGATGGGGGCGGCCTGGGCGAGCATGTCAATCTGCATCCCGTCGGGGCGTTGCAGGGTCATGTCTTCTGCGATATGGAGCTCCCGCCGTTGCAATGCCACATTGATCGGCAAGTCGTGGCTCGGGTACAAATCATTGGTTCCGGTGCGGTAAATACGGTTTGCTGCGTGGAAGTCTTCACCGACTGCGAGTACGCGCCCCCAGAAACCTTGCGAACGTTCGTTGGTGAGTGTGATCTTGCCTTGCGGGTCTACCACCACGACGCTCACCGCGATGGTATCCAGAATAGATTGGAGGGTGGCTTGTTCGTTGGCCAATTCCGTGAACAAGCGCTGGTTTTCCAGAGCAATGCTAATCTGATTGGAGAGCGCCAAGGCCAGGTTAACGTCCTGCTCCGATAAATCGGGCGCATCTTTTTCGCGCCCAACCAACAAGGTGCCAAGTTGTTGCTGGCCATCCGGCCCATAAATGGGCGTCGCCAGATGTTTACCGAAGGTATCTTGTAATCCCGTGGGCAAAGCATTCGGCGAGGTCGCATCGTTGACGATAACCGTTTGCTGGACGTTGAAACTCTGGACAATCGTATTTTGATCGGTTTCCAGATCAAATTCATAGGGAATAAGCAAGCCTGTTTGGGGTGAAGCCTGGCTGGTGATGCTGCGCAAATGGCGCCCATCGGTTTGCAAGAGGCCCAGCCACCAGTGCGAATAGCCCCCCGGCACCGCAATGGTTTCGAACAAATCTTTCAGGCCGCGTTCGAAGTCCACCGAAATCCGGCTGGTAATTTGGCCCGCTTCGGCGAGCGCGCGGGCGCGTTCGGCTTCGCGGCGGGCGGTGTCTAGCAAGCGCGCGTTGCCAACTGCAATCGCGATCTGGTCGGCCAGGGTTTGCAAAATCGTAACGTCGTCTGTGGAGAATGCGCCGCGTTTCGTACTTTGCACGTCCAACGCACCGATGACGCCTTCGCGCGAGCGCAGCGGCAATGCCAATTCGGTGAGTGTTTCGGGCAGCAATTCGTTAGCTCGGTGCACGGCGTCTGTGCTAGCGTCCTCCGCCAGAACGTAATCGTTGCGTTGGGTTACCTGGCCGATGACGCTTGTGCTGCCGACCGCCAAATAATGACCGCGCGCGATGAGCGATTGCCCGACCTCACCCGTACTAGCGCGCAGGATGGCGTTTTGCCCGCGCTCATCAATCAGAAAGACTTGCGCGTGGTAAATATCCTCGAAACCAGCGCGGATATTCTCTACCGTCGCGGTCAGCAGGTCTTCCAGATCGGTTTGCGTCAGGATGCGTTGGGCAATATCCGTGGTCGTGCGGTTCAGGAACAAAGAACGCTCGGTGGCGCTCATGGCGGCAATCTGGTTGACGAGGTCTAGGTCGTTGGCAATCACCCAGGCGAAGACGCCGGATAAGATGACCAATGATCCGTAAGCGATGAGGACAACGGTTTGATCGCCAAAAACGGGGTCTTGAAGCTCGATACCCAAGATCAGGCCCAGGCCATACAGCACCACTGCATAGCCCGTCAGGGCGATTACATCGCGTTTTCGCGATACGAGCCCTGAAATAGCGATGATTGCCACGAACACGATACCCAGCACGGGCGTTACCTGAAGATCATTGACGCTGGCTATGCTCCAAGCTGTCATGCTGAGGGCAGTGGCAATAAAAACATTGCCCGCGATATGCTCTTGGCCGCGCCGAATGAGATAGAGTAAGCTGGCTAGCGCGATGACATACACAATCAGTATCAGGTTGGCGGGTGCCAGGCCTTCATTATTACTTAATGCGCGCCCCACAGCACCTGAGATCGATATGACCAGGGTCACCAAGACGATGCCATATAAGTTTGCAGCCCGGCGTTGGGCTGCGGGGTCGGTGTAGGCGTCTAAGCTAAATATGCGTGACAGAACATTCGACATGGTTTTTCTTCCTCACGTCAGGATGGGGCCGGGGGCTAGTTCCACTCCCAAACAGACTCGCCATCCAGAATGCGCCGGATTTGGGTCGGGAAACGGTCGGGGTCAAGCGGCTTACCCAGAAATCCATCGAAGCCGGCATCGGACGCTTTTTGCATTTGCTCTTCGCTGGCTTCGGCGGTGACAGCGACCACCAGCGTATCTTTAAGGCGCTGATTGGCCCGAATTTTTTGCAGGGCCTGGTAGCCGTCTTCATATGGCAGCCGAATGTCCATCAGGATGAGGTCAATCCGGGGCAGCGTATCGGCAAATTGCACGACTTGCCAGCCGGAGGTCTTCCATTCGCAACGCTGCACGCCCATAAACGCCAGCATGCGCGCAATCAGCACGAAGTTGGGCACATTATCTTCAACAACCAGCACATGCGCTTCGGCGGGGTCTATAGGTGAACGGTTTTCGTTTTCAGTCATCGTTTTGTCCTTCATCTCACGCGAGCAATCCTCTACGCCGCAGATAACACGGCCCTACGATTGGCGTGTTCCTTTTTGCAAGAACTGTTCTACTTCATAAGAGAAGGTATCCACATCAATCGGCTTGGGAATGTACCCGTCACAGCCGGCTGCCAGCGTTTCTTCCATGTCGCCTTTCATCACATTAGCCGTGACTGCCACAATCGGCACATGGTCTAAGGCTGGTAGCATCCGCAGCGCCTGGGTTGCGGCATAGCCATCCATCTCGGGCATGTTAATATCCATTAAGATGATATCGGGTTGGATCTTCTCGGCTAGCGCGATTCCATCCCGCGCGTTTTGGGCGGTTGTGATATCGTAGCCTTCCGCGAGTAAAATACGCTCGACCAATATGCGATTATTGTTATCATCTTCGATATAAAGAATGCGAATACTCATGTAAGGGATCGTATCCTATCATGTGTGTGCACCAGGCTAGCTACTAGAAAGTGTAACATATTTCGCCTGGGCGAGTGTTTATTTTTGGCAACCGAAGCCTCATGTGCCTACCGACATCGGCATGATCACATGGATAAAATCTTCGCGGCCCACCGGGCGGATGAGGCCAGGCTTGGCCGTGCCGCTCGTTTCCAGGATGATCTGATCCTCTTTGATCACATTTAAGACTTCGATAAGATAGCGAATATTAAAGGAAATTTCGACTTCTTCGCCATCTACCGATGCATCCACTAACCCTTCATTATCGCCTTTTTCCTGCGAACGGGACGTGACCATCAGGCGCCCCAGCCCCGTTGCCGATGGATTAATGACGATCTTTGAGGCATTGGCCGAATCTTTAGCGAAGACCTCCGAGCGTTTACACGCTTTGAGCAGTTCTTCGGTATAGAGTTGGGTAGTGGTGGTGTGAGAACGCGGTATGATCGCCTCATACTCTGGGAAATCGCCATCAATCAGGCTGGATACAATATCCACATTTTTCAGATGAAACATCACCTGGTTACGCCCTTCGGGCAACGAAATGAGCACCTCATCATCTTCATCGGAGATAATACGGGCGACTTCAACCAGCGTTTTGGCAGGGATAATCAATTGGTAGCTATCGTTAACTGGGGTTTCCAGAAAGATGTTGCGTACCGCCAGGCGATAGCCATCGGCTGACGCCATGGTCATCATGTTTTCTTCAAACCGGGCCAGCACGCCCGTCAGAACCGGGCGATTATCTTCTTTGGCCGCCGCGAATTCGACATGCTGGATCATCTCTTTGAAGGCCCCGGCTGGAACGGCCACGCCCTGCCGACCGTCCGATTCGGGAATCAATGGAAATTCGGAAGCGTCCACACATTTAATATTGCCCGTGTTTCCCCCACATTCGATACGTAGATTCAACGTGCGCGGGTTCAATTCTAGGTTGACCGCTTCGGGGGATAGATTGCTGACGAGGTCTAAAAAGGTGCGGCCTGGGACGGTGGTCGCGCCTTCTTCATCAATATTGGCGCCAATGCGGCAAATAATGCCCAATTCCAGATTAGTAGCCGCCAGTTTCAGCCGCTGACCATCCGAGGCCAACAGCACATTTGAGAGTACAGGAAGTTGGGGCCGTGCCGGAATTGCCCGGTTGACGATACTCAGCCCTTTTTGGAGGTTTTCTTGCAAGACGGAAACGCGCATAGTCTCGGTGTCTCTTTTTGCCTATGATATTGCTTCATTATACCGCGTGATGAAAGACCCGCGAAATGTTCTAACATCCGTTCGGTAATGTGATATTTTGGTCGGCTTCGACGTTCAGCAAATTATACTGGTACGTGATATTCCCGGTGATGGGCTGCTCGCCAAACAACACCCGTTCGTTATGCGTATTAATGGAGACCCCGAAGCGCGCGGCGACATTCAATTCGGGCCATACCCACAATTCACCACTCAGGACATCCACCGCGCTAGGGCTTTCATCTTGCCAGATGTTGAGCGTCAGGGTGTCTTCGCCAAAAGCATACTGAAAACTCTGCTGGCCGTTAATTTCGCGCGAGAGCCCAGTCGGTAATGCGAGCCGTACGCCGCCGACGATCTGCGCGGCCTGTAATGTCGCGATCTCACGCGCGGCGCTGCTGTTCTGTGTACAGATGCCATTGCTATCTAACAGATAAAAATCATTTTCGAAGCGCGTCGCCTCGACCCGTTGCAAGCCCCCCGAAAGTGCATCCCCCGTGAAGCTCATCACGACGCGCCGCTCGCGTTGCACGCTATTTTCCCAAACTTGCATCACCAACCCAGCGTTAGCGTCTTCGCCGCTGGCCGTGTATTGTCCCTCAAAACTCACGGTGATCTCAAAATGATAACCGGGCAACTGATCGCGGTTGTAGTCGATAGGATCGAACGCCACAGTCTCAAAACCTTCGGGAACCGGCGTCGTAGCGAGTTGGGTGCGTACTGCTGCGGGGTCGGCTTGTGTGGGCACCGCCACCGGGGGCGCGGATGCATCATCCGTGCAAGCTGCCAAGCTGACCAGAACTAACCATCCTAACATGAAAAGCCATCGTATCTGCATATCAACTGACCTGTTTTGCTCCTGCCAAATGGCATACCAATCGGGCATCCGTGCTAGCGAGCGCGCTTAGATTATGCGATAATCGCCCCATCTTGTGAAGTTCGGAACGAAAACAAACGTATGTCGGATGCTTTTAACATACCATCCCAATCCCAACAAGAAAAGATGCGCCGCCAGGGGTATATCCTAGCCGTTATTGCGCTGATCGCGGCGGGCTTTGGGGCCTATCTGGTTGCTGCTGGGGCTTTGCCCGACCAATACAATTTGAAAGTTGGCGAAACTGTGCCCGGCATCACTGTGCCCGAGGGGTTTGAATTGCGCGTCTTTATGACCGATTTAGCCGGCCCGCGCATGATTATCGCGCATCCGGCTGAGAATGTCTTGTTCGTTTCGGAGCGCGGCGCGGGGCAAGTGCTGGCGGTGCAAGATCGCGACGAAGACGGCATCGCGGACGCGCCCGTGGTCGTTGTGGATGGTTTATCCGTCCCTTCAGGATTAGCCTATCATGATGGCTGGCTCTATGTCGCCGAAGCGAGCCGCGTGATGCGTTATGAACTCACCGAAACCTGGCAAGCCGCGCGCGAGGAAACCATTTTGGATGGCTTGCCCGCCGGGCGACACCCCAACGAAGTCGATAGTAATTTGCACGCGCTGTTGATACATGATGGTGAACTGTATGTTAGCATTGGTGCGCCCTGCGCAGCCTGCGAGCCGGATAATTCTCGGCGGGCTAGCATTCTGGTGCTCAATCTGGATGGCAGCAACGAGCGAACTTTTGCGCGCGGTGTCTATCGTGCCCTGGGCTTAGCGACAAATCCGCTGACGGGCGCGCTGTGGGCCACGGTGCAAGGGCGGCCCCAGTTGCCGGACGATGTGCCCGAGGCAATTTACGAACTGCAAAATGGGGATGACCTAGGCTGGCCCCGTTGCCACGCGGGCGACATCCCCGACCCAGATATGGGCGGTTCGGAAGCCTGCGCGGCGGGCGTGCTGCAACCCTTGGTCACGTTCGCGCCGCAAGGTAACGCGACTGGCTTGGCTTTCTACCAGGGAGACACCTTTCCAGCGTCATACACGAACGATCTATTCGTGGCCCTGTATGGCGGTGTGACGTCCGCAGGGGAACAAAGTATCTTTGGGGTCATGCATCTGCCCGTGAATGCAAACGGCGAATTAGAGACTGACCAGGTCGAACTATTTACAGAAGGTTTTCGCCAGAGTGAAGAACCTGGCGATCATTTGGGGCGGCCTTTCGATTTGACCGTAGCGCCGGATGGCTTACTGTACATCACAGATGACGCAGCCGGGGCGATTTACCAACTGCGGTATGTGGGCTGATGGCCCCCAATGTTAAAGCAAGCAAAGCGTAACGGTTTTGACGGAACACACGAAGTTCAGTACGGTAAAAGAACCATATATCGACATATTCGAATATGGCATCTATAGCTATAATGGAAGCGTTGCGCGTCTGTATACTGTCTGAAGGGCTAGGAAACGAAGGAACACATATCACCCATGGAAACCTCCAACACACCTCCGAATAACGCCGCCGTCAACATTGGTTTAATGGTCTTGGTTGTGGCGTTTTGGGTCATTGCGAGTATTTTTGTCTATTTCAATGGGCCCGATTGGTTTATGGCGGAAGCCGCCTCGGTGGAAGCTGACGCCGTTGACCAACTTTTCGCCTTTATGCTGGCCATCGGAACCTTCATTTTTTTGCTGGTCGAAACCGCATTGGTGTTTCTGATCGTGCGCTACGGGTTCATGCGTCGCCAAGATGACGAAACCGACGGCCCGCCTATCCATGGCAACAACACCCTAGAAATTATCTGGACGCTGATCCCGTCGATTATCGTCTTTATTCTGACGGTCTACAGCTTTCAAGTGCTGGTGGACACCACCGAAGCGCGCGATGATGAGTTTGAAGTCGTCGTCACCGGGCAACAATTTTTCTGGCAATTCGAGTATCCGAATCCGGTCGAAGGCGAAGATATTCAGCTTACGCAGAATCATGTGCTGGTTTTGCCGGAAGGCGAGACCGTGCGCTTGAATATGGAAACGCTGGACGTCATGCATGCCTTTTGGGTGCCCGCTTTCCGCGTGAAAAATGACCTGCTGCCGGGGCGCACGACCGAACTACGCTTTACGCCCAATGAGATCACCGGCTTGCCGGATACAGACGAATTTGAACTGGTGACGCTGGATGATCTCGACATCCCCGGCCCAGACACCGCCTGCCCCACGGACGACGCCGCAGCGGCTGAAACCGAGGATTTGCTGAATAATGATGACACCACCGCAGAGGCGGAAGCTGTGGAAGCGGTCGCCGAAGCTGAGGCCGAAGAAGCCCCGCCCGTGGATTATGAAGAAGGCTATGACATCGTGTGTGCGGAACTGTGCGGCGGCAACCATGGCCTGATGCGCGGCGAGGTCTTCGTCGTGGAGCGCGAAGTCTATGATGCGTATCTCGAGACTCTGCGCGCGCGCGCGATTGCCAACCAAGCCCAGCAAGATTACGCGCTGCGGTGTGGCGGCGAAGCCATCCGCGAGACAGGCGAAAACCTGTTTTACGAATACGGTTGCAATACCTGCCACCAACTCGACGCGGCGGGGCAGCTTTCCGGCGGGCAAGGGCCATCCCTGAACAATCTGGCCGCCGATGCCGCCACCCGGCCTGGCTATGACGATCCGCTGGAATATGTGATCGAAGCTATCGTGAACCCCAACGCCTATATTGTGGATGGCTACCCGGCGAATCTGATGCCTGCCAATTTTGCGGATCGGATGACGTCCGAGGAAATCGAACTGCTATCTGCCTATTTACTGCTTGTGTCCGAAGAGTAACGCGCGAGGATAATGAGAATGGCTACTGATATTGTTGCACGTCAAGAAGAAGCGGCCCTAGAGGCCCGGCGGCGCGCCGCCGAACAATCGACGCCCTGGTGGGAATATTTCACCTGGAGCACCGACCATAAAGTGATCGGCATTCAATATGGCGTAACCGCACTGATCTTCTTCCTGATCGGCGGGTTGGCCGCGCTGGGTATCCGCACCGAGCTATGGGACCCGGCCACGGGTGACCTGGTCTCGAACGCGCGTTATAATGCGCTATTTACCCTGCATGGCACGGTCATGATTTTTCTCTTTGTGGTGCCCATGGGCGGCGCGTTTGCCAATTACATCATCCCCTTGCAAATCGGCGCGCAGGATATGGCCTTCCCATGGCTGAATGCTTTTGCATTCTGGCTGATTCCTATGGGCGGCTTGATGGTCATCCTGGGCTATTTGGTCGGCCCTGCCGAAGCTGGCTGGACGGCTTACCCGCCCTTGAGTGTCTTTGCTGGGGAAGGACAGACGCTATGGGCCATCGGCATTCATGTGCTGGGGCTGTCGTCCATACTCGGATCGGTCAATTTTGTGGTGACAACGCTTAACATGCGCGCGCCGGGCATGGGCTGGTGGCAGATGCCGCTGTTCATCTGGTCGATTCTGGCGACCTCTTTGCTAGCCTTGCTCGCGACGCCCTTTTTGGCGGGCGGGCTGACGCTGCTCATCTTCGAGCGCATCGCGGACACGAACTTTTTCCAGAGCGGCACGGGCCAGGGGGATGTGCTCATCTGGCAGAATATCTTCTGGTTCTATTCGCATCCGGCGGTTTACATTATGGTACTGCCGAGCATGGGCATTCTGTCCGAAGTACTGTCGGTGTTCTCGCGCAAGCCCATCTTCGGCTATAAGATGATCGCGCTGTCCTCGATTGGTATCGCGGCGCTGGGGTTCATGGTGTGGGCGCATCACATGTTCAGCAGCCTAGACCCCGTGCTGCGCGTGCCCTTCATGATTACCTCCATGATTATCGCAGTGCCAACGGGCATCAAAATCTTTAGTTGGCTGGGGACGATGTGGCGCGGCAAAATCCGCCTGAAAACGCCCTTGCTCTTTGCGGTCGGCTTCTTGTCGATGTTCGTCATCGGCGGCATCAGCGGCGTGATGCTGGCCTCCGTGCCGGTGGACGTTCATATGCACGATACCTATTTCGTGGTGGCACATTTGCATTTTGTGCTGTTCGGCGGGAGCGTCTTCGGCATTTACGCGGGCATTTACTACTGGTTCCCGAAATTCTCGGGCCGCATGTATAACGAAACGCTGGGGCGTATTCACTTTGCGTTCACGTATATCGGCTTTTTCTTGACCTTCTTCCCCATGCACATCCTGGGTTCGAGCGGCATGCCGCGCCGTGTGGCTTGGTACGCCGAGGAATTCACCGATCTGAATCGCCTGGCAACGGTTGGCTCAATGATTTTGGGCGCTTCAACGCTGTTCTTCCTGGCGAACATGGCCTATTCGGTCTTCTTTGGCCAGCGCGCGGGCGCTAATCCCTGGAACGCACTGACCCTAGAATGGACGGTGTCATCGCCGCCGCCCAAGCACAACTTCATGGAGCAACCCATCCCGGCCATTGACCCCTACGGCTATGGCACGCCCGAAGCAGCGGCGTACTTGCGCGGCGAACGACCCCGCGTCATCATCCAAGACGGCGTAGCCCGCTACGCGGACGAAGCCAGCGAAACCGCCGCAGGCGACTAACGAAAAGGACGAATCACGATGCCAAGACCACCTCGCCCGAACATTATGCGCGCCTTGCTCGGCTTTCCGCTGGGCCTGGTCGTGATGTTGTTAGTTGTCGGTTTCTTCCGGCATTTTGTGCAAGGTATGGATGCCTATCTGATGCCGGTTGAAGTGCTGGATGGTTTATTCGCCGGATGGTTTTACGAAGATGAAGCCACGTTGATGTTCGCCATCTTGGGCGGGGCGTTCGGCTTTTTGTGGGGTTCTGGCGCGACCTATGATTTTGAAAAAGAAGAACACTATCGCGAGCAATCCGGCGGCGGTAGCGAGATCATGAAACTGCCCTACATCCCCGCCAACCCCGACGCCCCGCAGCCCGTGCGCAATAATCCTGCGAAGCCCTTCTTAGGCGCCTTGCCAGGCTTGGCGCTGGTGTCTATCGTGCTGGTGGGGACGATGCTTTTGCTGGGTGTAATCCCCATGGCGGACTTTTTGCCGACCTCCACCCAAACGACCAACAGCGCCGCCGAACGGCACGAGTTCGGCGAGACTGATTTGAATCTCTTGGGGCTTGTGGCGTTCGAAAATCTGGATCAGGGCACGGCATTTATTGTGATTTCCTTGCTGGTCATCGGCGGTATCGTGAGCCTGGGCCTGGGCCTGGCCGTGGTCGTCTGGTTATTCAATCAGATGGCCGCCAGCGCACAAGCCGCCGACCCCGACCCCGAGCCTGTCAAGGACTCCTTGCCCGTGAAACTGGTGGATTTCTTCCTGGATTGGGTGCAAGACATCCTGAACGGTATTCGCGGCATGTTATCCCCGCGCTAGATAACGCGCGACATTTTCAGACTTCAGCCCGCCCTTCGGCGGGTTTTTTGTCGCCTGAGGTTGGCAATTCGGCGTGCCTTTCGGCATACTGGACGGTGAAAATTATCCAATGACGAGGTGCATTATGAATCCCGAACGGATTGCCGTCGCGCGGGGTGACCAACCCGCCGATTTACTGCTGACCAATCTGCAATTGGTGAACGTCCTTAGTGGCGAGATATACCCCACCGACATTGCTATCTATGATGGCATGATCGTGGGGACTGGGCCGGGCTACACCGCCCGCGAAACGCGCGACTTGGGCGGGCGTTATGTCGCGCCAGGGTTGATCGACGCGCATGTGCATATCGAGAGTAGCCTATGCACCCCGCCGGAATTTGCGCGCGCGGTGGTGCCGCATGGCGTGACGACCGTCATCACCGACCCGCACGAGATCGCCAATGTCTTGGGCCTGGACGGCATCCATTTTATGCTAAACTCCGCCGCCGGAAGCCCGCTCAATATGTATGTCATGGCGTCCAGTTGTGTGCCTGCTACGCATATGGAAACCGCCGGGGCGAGCCTCAGCGCGGATGATCTGGCAACCTTGCGAGATCATCCCCAGGTACTCGGCCTGGCCGAAATGATGAACTATCCCGGCGTCGTTTTTGGGGATGAACACGTTCTGGCTAAGATCGAACGCTTTGCCGGGCGCGTGTTGGATGGCCATTGCCCCGCGCTCACGGGCCAGCAGTTGAACGCCTATCGCGTGGCGGGCATCGGCAGCGAACACGAATGCACAACCGTAGAAGAAGCGCGCGAGAAATTGCGGGTTGGGCTCGTTATCTTCATTCGCGAGGCGACCAACGCGCATAACTTGGAAGCCTTGTTGCCGCTCGTGACCCCCGAAAATAGCCGCCGCATTTGCTTTTGCACCGATGACCGCCAACCCGCCGATTTAATCGACCAGGGCTCGATAGACTATATGATCCGCATGGCGATTGCACATGGGCTTGATCCGATGACGGCCATTCGGATGGGGACGCTCAATACAGCGGAATATTTCCGCTTGCACCATCTTGGCGCTATCGCGCCGGGCTACACCGCCGATATGATTGTCTTCAGCGATCTGCAAGCGCCGCATCCCGAGATGGTCTTTCGTCAAGGCGTGCTCGTGGCGGAAAATGGCACCTGGTTAGGCGGGGAACGCGGGGCCAGTAAGGCCGCCACTTTGCCCCCAACCATGCATATCCAGTGGGATGCAGTTGATTTCGATATTCCGGCCCAGGGTACCCGCGCGCGGATTATTGGCAGCATCGATGGCCAGTTGGTGACTGAACACCGCGTTGACGAGGTGCGCGTAGTCGATGGCCTGGCCCAACCTGACCCCGCGCGCGACATTCTGAAAATGGCGGTCATTGAACGGCATGGGGCTAACGGAAATATCGGCCTAGGGTTCATCCAGGGTATTGGGCTCAAACGGGGTGCTATCGCGGGGACGGTCGCGCACGATCATCATAATCTGGTCGTGATTGGCGTGGATGATGCCAGCATGTTGGCTGCCGCGCGCGCTGTCGATACGATGGGGGGCGGGTTGGTGGCCGTCGCTGAGGATGACGTGCTCGCCAGCTTGCCATTGCCCATCGCCGGGCTGATGAGCGACCAACCCATCGAAGATGTCCGCGCGGCGCTGTCCGCACTCATTCAGGTCGGCACCGAAATGGGGTCGGGCATGCACGACCCGTTCATGGCGATGAGCTTTATGGCGCTAGAGGTCATCCCCAGCTTGAAACTAACGGATATTGGCTTGGTGGATGTCGCGGCTTTCGCCCCTATTCCGTTATTCGTAACGCCATGAACTTGCGCAGGGCTGATGCATCAAAAATTTTGAGCTTACAATGGCTCACAAGAGGTTAAATTACGCTCAACCCGTAGGGGTCAGGCCCGCCTGACCCGCCACAAATGGATTCTCGAGCGAGGCAGGCCTCGCCCCTACAGTGATTAACCCGATGTGAAGTATGTCCAAAGACCCAAAATCTCTGTCAAGGCCCAATTTGATGCGTCAGCCCTGTGAACTTGCGTAGATACGTTGTTCGCGTCATGCTGACTATGGTAAAATGAATCAGGGTGCCATGGTATGTTAATAAAATTTTAAGCAACCAGGCCAATTGACTCTACCCGAAAGACATGGCGTGCTTTGCAAATGCCATTGAAGGCTTCACAGGTGACTACGTTGGAAAAAATTACCGTCTTGCTTGTTGATGATCATCCTGTTTGGCGAGAAGGATTGCGCCAAATTATCAGTTTGCAAGACAATATTGATGTTGTTGGTGAAGTTCCAGATGGCGACCAAGCATTAAAAAGCGTTATTGAACTGGCGCCACAAGTCGTCCTTTTGGATGTTAATTTGCCCAAGATCAACGGATTGCAAGTGGCCACCAAGCTGAAATCGCACCGAGATGCACCAGCGGTGGTGATGCTAACCGCCTATGACGACCGCGAACAAGCCATGCATGCCATTCGTGCTGGCGCGGCGGCCTATTGTTCCAAAGACATCGAACCGGCCAAATTGATTGACATCATCGAGCAAGTGGCCCAAGGTAAATACGTGGTGCAGGGCGACGTTTATGATGTTGAAGGTATTCAAGAATGGATTCGGACGGGGCGCGATGCCATGCTCAATGCGCATCTGGATGAAGATAGCGATCATCTTGTGCCGCTGAGCCCCCGCGAGATGGAAATACTGCGCTATGTGACCCTAGGAAATAGCAACCAGGAAATCGCTTTTTTGCTAGGCATAAGCCATCAAACGGTTAAAAACCACATGACATCTATCTTGCGCAAACTCGATGTGCAAGACCGCACGCAGGCCGCTGTGTATGCCATTGCCCATGGCTGGGTGCGTGTGAATGATGCGTTTAGTACGGATGATAGTCCTGATTAGGATGATGCTCTATGGATAACGCGCTACTAAGCCCCAAACAACAACTCGTCCAAGAAATCAAAGACCGCCTAGAGAGCATCCAACGCCGGTTGGATGAAACCGAAACCAGCATCGAACAACACGAGCTTGAAGTCAAACGCATTAATCAGCGCAATCTGAACGTAAGTGCCCAACTACAGCGCGTGGAAGATAATTTTGATAGCATCCCACGCTCGGACATCCGGGTTGCCTATGAAGACACGCTAGAGACCCAGAAACGCCTCGTAACGTTCAACATCCAGTTGGACGGCTTGCGCGAAACCTACAAACATCTGGAAGAACAAAAACGCTTGCTCGAATTCGTGCTCAATATGCTAGGCGAAGTCACGCTCGACCAACTGGGTACTGGCGGTGATGACCTGGGGGGCAATGGTAAACGTAGCGGGCTAGCCAATGAACAAATTGTGCGCATCGTAGAAGCCCAAGAGGCTGAACGTAAACGCCTGGCCAATGCCTTGCACGATGGCCCCGCCCAATCGTTAACCAATTTCATTTTGCAGGCCGAAATTTGCCAACGGTTGTTTGATCGTGACCCAGATAGTGCCAGCCACGAACTGGTAAACCTCAAGACCGCGGCTTCGATCTCCTTCCAGAAAATTCGGGATTTCATTTTTGAACTGCGCCCCATGATGTTGGATGACCTGGGCCTCATAGCGACGATGCGCCGCCATATCGAAAACTACAATGAAAAGCTTGACAATGTTGACATCGAGTTCAGTTTAACTGGCGCAGAACGCCGCTTACCCAACCATGTCGAAGTCATGATGTTTAGAGGATTACAAGTGCTCATTTCGAATTCGCTAGATATTCTGAATGCCACGGATATTTCCGTCCGTATGGATATCGATATGGGCCGCGTAAAGGGTACGGTGGAGGATAATGGGCGTCATTTTGATGTAGACGTTGTGCTAGATCGAAGCCAAGGCGATGACCCATTGCAAAATTTGCTCGATCTGCGCGAGCGCATCGAGATGATTGGCGGTACCCTGTCTATATATAGCGAAGAGAAACAACCCAACGAAGATATACGCGCGAATAGCGTGGAAATCGCCATGCCATTTACGGATAACGTAACATAGGGCATGTTTCTGGTTAGCAAGTTGTAAGTTTTTCGTCTTAGGACTTAAGCGGGGTTTGCGCAGATGCGCCAAACGCCTACACTAAAGAGCATGTTAAGCATGTACCGAGGAGAAAATCATGCGAGGTCGAGTCATCATATTGGTTGTACTGGTTATCATCATCGCCATTGTGGTAGTCGGTGCACTCTTGTTGGCTACAGGGGGCGGGGATGATGAAACGGCGGAGGCACCTGCCGCTACCGTGGACACGAGTGACCCCGTAGCTGTAGCGGGGGCTACCGCCACAGCCGTAGCCCAGGCGGCAGCCCAAGCGGACATCGGCGAGGACGGCAACAATAACAATAACAATAATGAAGAAGACGCAGACATCACCGGCGGGATTGACGTCGTACCCGTCGTCATTGCGCAACAGGACTTGCCCCGAGGGTTCGAAATCACAGAAGAGTTCATATCGGGCGCTTCGCCAGCGGTAGGTATTGCCTTTTGGCCTGTCGGCAGTGCGCCCCAAAACGGTTTTGAATCTGTAGAAGAACTCGAAGGCACTATTGTCCGCAGCGACATCCCGCGAGAGTCACCCGTACTCTCTACCCAGTTAGTAGGAAGTGTCACAGACTTGGCCGACGTGGGGTCAGATGCCGCACTATTGCTTGATCCTGGGTTGGTGGCGGTGTCGATCCCGCTGGATCCGTCTGGTATTGGCCAGGTTGCCTATGCGTTGCAACATGGCGATTTTGTCGATGTGATCTTGTCATTCCTCTTTATTGAGGTGGACGAGACCTTTCAGTCGCGCCAACCTAACACCATCTCCGTCATCTCGCGGGGGGAAAACGGTGATTTGCAGTTCGGTGGCCAACTCGAAGGCCGGCCCGAACCCAGTACACTCTCGTCACTTGGTGTGCTGGTTAGCCCCAGCGAGCAACAGCGCCCTCGTTTGGTAACGCAACGGACGATCCAGCGCGCGTTTGTGGTGCATGTGGGGTACTTCCCTGAAGATGGCCAGATCGTTGGGGTGATGACGCCCACACCCTTCAATACCGCAACCCCAGACCCCAACAACCAACAAGCGGCAGCCTCCGACCAGCAAGCCCAAACCCAAGCGCAAAGTGCCACTGCTTTTGCCCAACTCGTGGCGACCCAATATCAGCCGGTAATCGTCACCTTGGGTGTCGAACCCCAAGATGCCTTGGTGCTCACCTGGGCCTTGGATGCCAATATTCCGATCACCCTGGCCTTGCGTTCGGCCACCGATGCGGGTACGACACCCACCACAGCGGTGACCTTGCAATATCTAATCGAGAACTACAACATCCCGCAACCCCCCATCTTGCCCTTCGCTCTGGAACCGGCCATCCGGCGTCTGCGTGATAGCCAATCGTTCTTACTCAACGAATTCCGCCTCATTGATGTCTCGACTGAGTAGGATGGCACCGAACCCGTCGTAACGTTATCTTTGGCCGGGTGACCTGCTAGGTCATCCGGCTTCATTCACCCCGATGTACTCGCCCGCCAGAATATGAAGGATGTAACCCGATGGCAGATGTAATCAAAGTTTTAATCGTAGATGACATACCCGAAACGCGCGATATGTTGCGCAAATTACTCGCTTTCGAGAACGATATCGAAGTTGTCGATGCGGCCTCGACGGGGCGCGAAGGGCTAGACATGGCCCAGCAATACAAACCCGATATTGTTTTGATGGACATCAACATGCCCGATATGGATGGCATCCAAGCCACCGAAGAAATCAAACGCATCTTGCCTTCGGCTGGCGTTATCATGATGTCGGTTCAAAGTGAGTCAGACTATTTGCGGCGGGCTATGTTGGCTGGTGCGCGCGACTTTTTGACCAAGCCTATTTCTGGGGAAGACCTTTACCAGACTATCCGGCGCGTTTATGACCTGATGGAAGATGACCGGCTACGGCCTTCTACGGGCACTGGTACGGGGGATGACAAAGCCAAACAACGCAAAACGACCGGGCACATCATCGCGGTGTACAGCCCCCAGGGGGGCGCCGGTGTAACGACTATTGCCACCAATATCGCTATTGCACTGATGCAAGAAGGCACGCGCGTCCTATTGGCCGACTGCGATTTGCAATTTGGTGATACTGCCGTATTTTTGAATCTCCAATCGCAATACACCATGGTTGATATGATGAACAGCATCCATGATGTAGACCAGGAAATTGTCGATAGCATGACTGTTTCGCATGGTAGTGGCCTGCGCGTTTTGCTGGCCCCCCCCAGCCCGGACGAGGCAGATCGGATTGCCGCCGAAGACCTGGGCGCTGCGTTGGAGTCCGTAGCCCGATATTATGATTTCGTTGTCGTCGATATGTCCCACCGCTTAGATGATGCCGCGCTCAACATCCTCGATCTGGCAGATCGGATTGTGCTGGTCGGGACGCCCACCCTGCCGTCGGTCAAAAATATCCGCATTATTCTGGATTTATTCTTGGCGGGGCTAGAATATCCGAGCGAAAAGCTAATGTTTGTCATGAACCGGGTCGGCGGGATGAGCGGGCGCGCGTCGATCCCGGTCGAGGCTATCGAACAAAACCTCAAGCGCCAAACCGACGCGCGCATTCCATTGGATGATAAGACCTTTCTCTCTGCCGTTAATCAGGGCGTTTCGGTTTTGGCCAATGACCCCACGCGCTCGCCCGCCAGCGATTTGATCCAACTGGCAGAAACGGTACGCCGCAGCGTGTTGGGCAACCAAGAAGACGATACCGCCCAGCAAGATGCACAACCCCAAAAACGGCAGTCTCGCCTGAGCGGCATATTTGGCGGGCGTAGTTAGCGAAAACTGGACATTCTAGCGTATACCTGAGATGATCGTATATATAGAGATATAGGGAGCATAACATGTCATTGTTACGGCGTATTGAAAGAGGCCAATCCGACCCCGGCTCGGGGGATGGCGGCAGCAATAACGAGGAGAGCGCGCTGTCGAAGATGCGCGTTCAACGTAAGTCGGTGCCTTCGAGCAACAGCCATACCGACCTTAAGTCCCGCGTTCAGACGAAGTTGTTGTCTGAGCTTGACCCCTCGATGAATGCGAATTCGCCGGAATTCCGGGCACAAGTCGAAGAACTATTCGCCACGATCTTGGCTGAAGAAAACATCGTGATTACGCGCAATGAACGCAACCAATTGTTTGACGCGATTATTGCTGAAATTCTGGGCTTTGGCCCCCTGGAAATCTTGCTGGCGGATGAAACAGTCAGTGAGATTATGGTGAATGGCCCCAAGAATATCTTCATCGAGCAAAAAGGTAACCTCACACGAGCTAGCGTAACGTTTGAAGACGATGACCATGTGATGCGCGTGCTCGACCGCATCGTGGCACCGCTGGGCCGTCGTATCGACGAGAGCTCACCCTATGTGGACGCGCGCTTGCCCGATGGCTCGCGTGTGAACGCGGTCATCCGCCCTATCGCGCTGTGTGGCCCCACCATCACCATTCGTAAATTCGAGAAAAAACCCCTCCAGGTAGAAGACCTGATCCGCTTTGGTTCCATGTCGCCAGAAATTGCCGAATTCATGCGGGCTTCCGTGGTGGCGCGTATGAACGTCGTGGTCGCGGGCGGTACCGGGTCGGGCAAAACAACCCTGTTGAACGTGTCCTCAAACTTTATTCCCCACGATGAGCGTATTATCACCATTGAGAACGCGGCAGAACTGCAACTCCAGCAGGATCATGTGGTCGCGCTAGAAAGTCGCCCGGCGAATATGGAAGGCAAAGGCGAAGTCTCCATTCAGGACCTGGTGATCAATACGTTGCGTATGCGCCCCGACCGGATTGTAGTTGGGGAATGTCGTGGCGGCGAAGCGTTGGACATGCTCCAGGCGATGAACACCGGGCATGATGGCTCGCTGACGACGGCCCACGCCAACAGCCCCCGCGACACGATTGCACGCCTAGAAGTCATGAGCCTGATGTCTGGTATGGATTTACCGGTGCGGGCTATCCGTGAACAAATTGCCTCGGCTGTTGACCTGATCTTCCATCAAGAGCGCCTGCGGGATGGCTCGCGCAAGATTGTAAAAGTCAGCGAAGTGCAAGGGATGGAAGGTGACGTCATCACGTTGTCGGATATCTTCGAGTTCGAAAAGACGGGCGTCGAAGCAGGCCGCGTGATTGGGCGGATCCGCCCTACGGGGTTACGCCCGAAGTTTTTGCCACGCATCGAAGCTGCTGGCATTCATTTGCCACCTTCCATTTTCGGTATTGGTGGTGGGCGCTAAGCCCATATCCGCCGGGGGAAGTTTTCCCCCGGCGCGGATTAACGCGAATGGAATGCTGACAAGCATTTCGTATCTGGTGTACACTAAGCGCATCATAAACATGATGCCTGAAGACGTGACTAGGGAGTAAAACGGCAGTGGACATTCTCATTATTATCGTCGCTGCATTGATTGCATTTGGTGTGTTGGGCTTTGGTATCTACACCATCCGCAAAGATCGCCAAGCAGAAATTGACGAGCGACTCGGACGGTATACCAGTGAGTATGGCAGCCAACTCTCTGAATTGTTAGAAGTAGAGACTGATGGCACACTTCAACAGTCATCCGCGCGCGAGATGTACCAAGAGCGTGTCGGCAAGGCAATTGAAGGACGCCAATTCGCCCAAAACTGGAAGATTCAACTCGCCCGTGCAGATTTGAAGATCACCCCCGCAGAATTTCTGGGGTTTCATTTTGTATCCATCGCGGTCTTCTTTTTGATTGGCAATGTACTTTTCAGCAACATTATCCTGGCCTTCATTGCTGGTGTTGTGGGTTTCTTCTTCCCACGTATTTACGTCTCGTTCAAGACTGGCCAGCGCAAAAACCGCTTTGAAGATCAATTGGCAGATAATTTGCAGATGTGGGTCAATGGTTTGCGGTCTGGGTATTCGGTGTTGCAAGCCGTCGAAGCCATCGCAAAAGAAGCCGCCGAACCGACCTCTACCGAGTTCCGCCGCATTGTGCAGGAAGTTCAGCTTGGTATCCCCTTGGATGAAGCGCTTGACCACGCCTATGACCGTATGCCTAGCGAAGACTTTGACCTGGTGATTACGGCTGTCAACATCCAGCGTGAGGTGGGCGGTAACCTGGCAGAAATTCTAGAAGTCATCAGCCATACTATTCGTGAGCGCGTGAAGCTCAAGCTTGAAATCCGCGCGATGACCGCTCAAGGGCGCGTCACCGGGTACATTATCGGTTTTATGCCCGTCGGTATCCTCATGTTCTTGAGCCTCGTTAACCCGGCCTATGTGGGGCAGATGTTCTCGAACCAAACGTGTGGCTGGCCAATGTTGGGCTGTGGTGCTGGTTTGATTGCGCTAGGAACGGCGGCTATTCAAAAAATCGTGGACATCGAAATCTGATCGGATAAGGAGCGTTTGATGTCACCTGCTATTCTCATTCTATTGGTTCTGGGGATTGTGCTCTTGCTGGGCGTGATCGTCATTGGGCGGCGCTACCAGGACGAAGAAGACGAAGACCCGTTGCAGCGTCGTCTGGCGATGTATGGCGACCGCGAGTTGCCAGCCTCGCTGGATGAACTAGAAATGTCTTTAACCGCTCAAGAACGTATCATTGTGCCGATGTACAATGCGCTGGCCAATTTTGCGATTCAGTTTACACCCGAAAATCAAATTGAGATCATCCGCGCCAAGCTTGATCGCGCCGGAATGCAAGGCAAGGTAGACCCGACCACGTTTTTTGGTCAGCGAATTGCGCTGACGCTGGTTTTCGGTGTGGGTGCCTTTGTCTTATTCTTTGTTTTCACCGATTGGCCTGTGGTTCGCGCCATCCTGGGGACTGCCGCTGGTGCTGCGCTTGGGTACTATCTGCCTATGCTGCAACTCTCTAGCAAGATCGAAAAGCGCAAGTCGGCCATCCAGAAAGGATTGCCGGACGCCCTGGACTTGATGGTGATTTGTGTGGAGGCTGGGTTAGGCTTCGATGCGGCTATGGGCAAAGTGTATGAAAAATGGGATAACGAAATCGCGAATGCATTCGGGCGCATCATTCAAGAGATTCAGTTGGGCAAGACCCGCCGCGAAGCGATCCGTGATATGATGGACCGCCTAGATGTGCAAGACTTCAGTAATTTTGGCGCAGCCATTATCCAAGCTGACCAACTAGGTGTTAGCATTGGTAAAATCTTGCGTATTCAGTCCGACCAAATGCGTATGAAGCGGCGCCAACGTGCCCAGGAAAAGGCAAACCAAGCGCCTGTAAAAATGATGATTCCCATGGTGTTCTTGATCTTCCCGGCCATTTGGATCGTGCTGCTGGGCCCGTCGGTGTTTGTTATTCTTGAGTCAGGTGTTATTTAGCCGAACGTTTTGCCGCTATGGGTACGTCTTCGGGCGCGCCCCACTCAACCAGAAAGGGGGCTGCACAGCGCGCTGAACGCCTGTGTTGCGTGTATTATGTTATTGCGCCAATCTATCGTCTCATTTTCCACGACGGTCAAAGATGTGCTTTTCCCCCCTGTGTGCTTGGGGTGTGCTCGGGTTGGGCATTGGGTTTGCCCCCTGTGTTGGCGCCAGGTGGTGATTTCTTCGACACCTAGCGCCCTGGTCTTTCAGAATGTCGATGCTCTCTATAGCATGACGGCGCATGAGGGTGTTATCCGTGAAGCCATCCATCAACTAAAGTATGAAAACCTACCAGAGGTGGCGCGTACACTCGGCCACCACTTGGCCAACGCCTTGCCGTGGTCGGTAACCGCCGTAGTGCCCGTGCCCCTACATGCACAACGCCTACAGGATAGAGGCTACAACCAGGCAGAGTTAATCGGACGTACGGTGGCCAAGTCCCTATCTATTCCCCTATATGTTCAGTATTTGCTTCGGCAAAAAGATACGCGCTCTCAGGTCGGGCTTAGTGCCGGGCAACGCCGCGATAATGTCCAGGCGGCGTTCGCGGTTAATTCACAGGCGGGTTTAGAACTTGCTGGCCCCGTGCTCTTGGTGGATGATGTCTGTACTACGGGCGCTACACTCGCCGCCGCCGCCGAAGCGTTAAAGGAAGGAGGTGCTCAGACCGTTTACGCAGCAACGATTTCACTAGCTATTTCAGCCGATACAAAATAAAGGAGTTTCGCATGCGAGTTCATATCCATGGCAAAAATATGCAGGTTTCTCAACGGCTAGAGGATTACGGCAATAAAAAGCTTTCAAAACTAGAACGCTATATGCCCAATATTGTCGAAGCTCAGCTTGATTTGCGCATCGAAAAACAGAAAGGCAAAGAGCAGCCTATTGCGCAAGTTACCGTGCGAAACAGCCGGGGCGTGGTCTTGCGCGCCGAAGACAAAAAACAAGAAGACTTCTTTGCCGCTATCGACATAGCTATCGATAAACTCCATAAGCAGATCAGCCGCTATAAGGGCAAATCCAAGCGCCGCCAGAAAGGTAAAGGGGCCGATATTTGGAGTGAGATCGAATGGGATACCGTAGAGGCGTTGCCCCCAGAACTCGAATATGTGGATGACTATGATAGCGAACCCAAGCAGCAGGTCATTCGGCGCAAAGTGGTCACCCTGACCCCCATGAGCGAGGTAGAAGCCATCGATCAGATGGAACTGCTCGGCCATGATTTCTTCCTGTTTTACAATGGCGAAGAAGATACCATGAACGTGTTATATCGCCGTGAAGATGGCCAGTATGGCGTCTTAACCCCTCAGATTGACTGATGCAACTTGGGGCGGTGGTTATGCTAGGCGCGGCGGGGCATACGCCGCAAGAAACGCTGGTGTTAGAGGCCCAGCGCGCCGCCTCTATTGACCTATGTAAACTCATCCAGGCTCATGTTCCGGCGCAACTGATTTTGAGTTCGCCGGAACTGACCTGGTTCCCAGGGGATATGAACGCCAATTTGGTGCTTGACCCTGCCGATGAGCCATTTCATTTTGGACAACGGCTCGCCGCGCTTGTTCAAAATGCGGGGTTAGAAACGCTGATGTATTTTGGCGGTGGTAGCGCCCCCCTGGTCGATGACCAACTCATGGCTATGTTGGTTGGCTTGTTGGTAAACTCCGGCGACACGGGCCGCGCGCGCATTCCCTCGCATATCGCGCTAGCCAACAATCGCCATTCAAGCGACTGGGTATGCATAAGCAACGTGCAAGATGCCCTAGCTATTATCCAGGCTAACCGCCGCGATAATAGCTTGGCTTGGGCGCTGCAAGAAAGTGGCCTATTTGATGTGCGTATCCCGGCAGGGTTACGACCCGCCACCAGCATGGACTTAGATACTCCCGTCGATTTGGCCATCATCCGCCAACATCCTGAATGCCCGGCCCATTTACGCGCGGCGCTACAAACCCCAGCCTTAGACGCCATTCCGCTGCGCGAGACATTGCAAGTCTTGCACACAGAGGGCGCGCATATTGCCCTCATTGGGCGTGTATCGCCCTTGGCGTGGCAAGCGCTCAGCAAAGCGACCCAATGCTGGCTGCGGGTGTATTCGGAAGAACGCGGTATGGTCGCGGCAGAGCGGCTCGCGCGAGGCGAAGTCAAATCGCTGTTGGGCGATCTGTTGCGCGTGCAAGGGACAGCGGCATTCTTCGATACCCTGGCTGGTATGGTGGATGCCGCCATTATTGATAGCCGCGTGATGATGGCGGCCTATCAGGGTGAATTACCCTCACGCGCAGATCGTTTTGCCGCCGATCTGTTCCAAATCGACGCGATTGAAGATGATTGGCTGCGGGGCTTTACTCAGGCCGCGTACGACGCCCCCATTCCCATCGTCATGGGTGGGCATAATCTGGTGTCGGGGGGCCTATATGCGTTGTCCGAGATTATCGAGCGGGGTTAGTTAGGACGCGCGCCATAAGTCTTGCAGATGGCGATATTTGCGATATTCATACCAGGCCATCAGCGCGCTTAAGCGTAAGCCATGCCAGCCATCCCTATAGCCGTGCAAATCACCGAAGCGCCATTTGAAATGCCGCACCGCTTGCGTATAGGGGGTGTAGGGCTTCGGGCGGATGCCTTCTTTGTAGAGCATATGCGCATCGAAGGCGGCGTAACGCCGCTGTTTTTCATGGAATTGAGCGACTGTATCGTAATTATAATGCACCAACGGTTCGCTGAAGTAGCCCGCTTCGCCGTTTTTCAGGATCACCAATTCATGAACAGGCCGCGTGAGGTCATAGCGCGCTGTGTCGCGGTGCAAGAGCCGCATCTGATAATCAGGATACCAACCGGTGTGGCGCGTCAGCTTGCCGAAAATGTAATTATGGCGCGGTATCCAATAGCCGGTATGTTGCGGCGCATCCAGCACGCGGGTGATCTCCGCTGCGAGGGCCTCGCTAACTCGCTCATCCGCATCCACAAAGAGCACCCAATCCGCTGAACTGGCCTCCAGGGCTGCGTTACGCTGGTGTGCATAATCCTGAAAAGGGTGCTCTATGACCTGCGCGCCGGCGTCGCGGGCCAGGCGTTGGGTATCGTCTGTGCTCAACGAATCGAACACGATGATCTGATCGGCAAAGCTCAGGGTGGCCAGGCAATCTTGAATATGGCGCGCTTCATTGCGCGTGAGGACGATGGCGGCGAGTTGGCTCATAAGTTAACCGGATAATTTCCTGATAGGTTGTATCGAGTTCTTGGCGGTCAGTGTCGCTTAAGGTTGTTGCGTGGGCTATGCGGTGGCGCTCACGCTGCATCCCCAACCGCACAAGCCGCCGCGCGAGAGTAGCCTTCCAGCGCGGATAGTGCTTATCGAACAGGCGCAAGCGGCTTTGCCAGAGGTTGCGCATACTCTGCGGGCGTACTTGCCCGGTGCTCTGCCCGCCCAAATGGGTGACATGCGCGCGCGGCACACAATAGATGCGCCAGCCTGCCGCTTGAATGCGCCAACTCCAATCAACTTCCTCGGCATACATAAAATAGCCTTCGTCGAATAACCCAGCCTGTTGAATAACTTCTGCACGCAACATCATGGTGGCGCCTAGCGTATGATCCACCGCGAAGGGGGTTTCGCCCGCATACAATCGCTGGGGATAGCGTCCGTTCAGGCGACTTTCGCGCAGACGATCTGGCGCGGGGAGGAGATCGAACCACAGTTGCCACAAGCCCGGGAACCCAAATGCGCTATGCTGAAAACTGCCGTCGCCATACGTTAAACGCGCGCCAACCACGCCCGCCTGCGGCAACCCAAAAAGCGCCGTGTACAGCGTCGCCGTGGCGCCGGGGTGGCTTATCGTATCGGAATTAAGCAAGTATACGGCCTCTGGCAAAGTGGCGTCCGGCTGGCCGAAACCCAGCGCGCGCAAGGCGGCATTATTCCCCCCGGCGAAACCAAGATTCGTCTCGCTGGCGATGAGTTCTACCTGTGGAAATGTCGTGCGGATCGCCTCCACCGAACCATCGGACGAGGCATTATCCACGACCCAAACGCGCGCGGCCAAATCGGGCGTTGTGGCCAAGTCCTTAAACAAAGACGACAACGCTTGCAGCGTCAGGTCGCGCGTATTCCAATTGACGATGATAACAGCCAGCATCAGTTTGTGGCGGATGCCATATCCCAGCCTGCGCGCTCTAGCCAACCAAGGAAATCGGCATAATCGGCGGCATTGACGGCTTCGAGTTCATCATGTGGCAGCAAGGTTTGCAAATCGGCCTGCGCGCTCCCGGCATCGGATTGTAAATCCAGCAGGGCTGCGACGACTGCCTCGCGCAAGGCTTCCGCAAAGCGCCCCGCAGGCGGGAAGACCAGAATTTCGTAGGGGATAGGCGTCCATAAGCTGTCGTCGTCCGCCAAGGTGGGCAAGATAAGCTGGTTGGCCTGGGCTTCGGTCAAGCCGCGTTCGGTATCCTCGCGCAGGTCATCCAGAATGCGGTTAAAGTCGGCCAGGGGCATGGCGGTTCCGGCGCAGAGCGGAATGCGCCCTGGTTCGTAACGCCCGCTGACAGCTAAAAGCATCTCGGTTTGGTCTTCAAAGCCTGTAAAAATATCGGTGAAGTCGGCTAGCGGATCGACCCCATTGGCGCGCAAGGCCAGCGTTGGGTACACAAAGCTGAATGGATCATCAACGGCCACAGCACAAAACGCCCGGCCCCGTAATTGGGTAATGTTCACGAGGATCGAGCGATTGACAATGATCTCAAAGGCGACGCCGCGTTCGCCTTCGCGCAGGGTTTGCAAGCGCGGTACGGCGTCACAGTTGCGCGCCGCTGCCGCAAAGGTCAGGCTGTCGGCAAATACTGCTGTATCGCGCGCATTGCATAGGGCATCTAGGGCGGCTTCGGCGCTATCCAAAAAGGCAATTTCCACGACCAGCCCTTCGTACAGGCCCAGGCGAAAAGTTGCAAGCTCGGTTTGCAAGGCTTCGGCGAAGTCCTGCGCGGCTTGGCGATTGCTGGGGGTGTCTTCGGCCAAGAAAGCAAGCTGGATGGGGCGTTCAGCGCTGCCCAGGGGGATTGGCGTCGGCACAGGAGGCAACTCTGTGGAGCGGGGCGTTGCCGTCAGGGTTGGGCGTGCGGTGGGGGCTTGGGTGCTATCTTCGGTGGATACGCTACCGCAGGCCATCAGGAATATCGGTAAGAGGAGCCACAAACGCCACCTGAACATGATGCGCATTCCCCAAGAATTATTGTTTTCGATCAAAGTAGGGCCGGTGGGATTCGAACCCACACGGGTTTCCCCGGCTGATTTTAAGTCAGCTGCGTCTGCCGTTCCGCCACGGCCCCACGATATTGCGGCTACGTTGCCGCATCATGAAGTATATATGACCCACGCGAGCGGGTCAATTCTGGTTTGGTTGATGCAGCGATGCGGGAGGGTGGCGCCATAATCACCCCCGCCCTGCTTGGGGCGGTTTATCTCAAATCAGTGAGCATCTGTTGCACAAATTCGATTTCATCCAGATTGACCGTATGCCCCATGCCAGCATAAATACGCTCGGTGACCTGGCCGCCCAGCGCTTGCAGGGCCGTTGTGCTTTCCTTCACCCGTTCCAACGGGATATGAAAATCCGTATCACTGCACCCCAGGAAGACGGGCGTTCCGGCCAAATTGCCTGGATACTGAAACGTCATGCCTTCCGGGCCGATGAGGCCGCCACTATAGGCGAAGGCGCCGCCATAGCGTCGGGCATTGCGCGCGATGTATTCCACAGCCAGGCAAGCCCCTTGCGAAAACCCACCGATGACGATGCGTTCCGCTGGGATGCCCACTGCTTCGATTTGCTGCACCAGATTATCGACGACCTCCAGCGCTGAGGTAAGCCAGGGCTCATTCGCCTCCAGCGGCGCGATAAAGCGTTGCGGATACCACGCGCCGCCGCGCGCTTGGGGCGCCAGGTAGGCAATCTCCGCCTGGCCGAATTCCTGGCCTAGTTGCAAGATGCTTTCGGCGTTGGCCCCCCGCCCATGGATCAAGATGACGGCGGCGCGAGCGTCTTCAACCTTTGGGCCAAGCGTCGCGGTGCCCATCCCGGCGTGCAATGGTTGCGTGTCATGCATTGGGCACCTCCGTCGGCGCTTGCCAGGCCGGCGCGGTGATGGGCGTTAAGCGGCTTTCGATCTGTTCGCGATAGTCTTCTAACCACGGCGGCAGCATCAGATTTTGGCCCAAGGTGGTTTCATCTTCACCGTCGGCCATAAAGCCGGGTGTATCCGTGGCGATTTCCACAATGTGGCCATCTGGATCATTGGTATAGATGCTCTTGAAGTATACGCGCTCCATCACAGGCGAGACGCGCAACCCTGCATCAACTAATTTCTGGCGCCATTCGAGTTGGGTTTGTTCATCTGCCACGCGCAGCGCAAAATGATGCGTTTGGCCGCGGCCCATCTGTACGCGCGGCGCTTTGCCCGGCGCATAGCCGAAATAGGTGATGATCGTCCCCGGTGCGCCGCCATCGACACCCCAATACCAATGCGCGGAATCCGGCACGTCGAAATTATCGGTCATCTTCACACGCGGGATGCCCAAAAGACCGTTGAAAAAGTCGTGCGTGCGCGCGATGTCGCTGCTCATGGCGGTGATGTGGTGCATACCGTGCATGAGCGCCATATCCGCCGTGATGGCGGTGATGGGTTCTGGCCATGTTATGCTCTGGATGTGGTCTTCATCCCGATTGGCGCGTAGCATGTCGGCGGGCGGCTCGCGATAGTCGCTGCCGGGCACGTCTTCATCAATGCCGAAGCCCGGCCCAGCGGTCGCGATTTCGATTTGCGTACCGTCATAATCCTTAAAATAGATTGACTTGAAATAGTGGCGGTCGTACGGCCCTTTGACCTTAATCCCCAGGTCGGTCAGGCGGCGTTTCCACTTCAGCAAGCCGTCATAATCGGCCACGGTCAGGGCGAAATGATGCGTACCGCCAATACCCGGAAAGCCACGCGGCACATGCTTCCACTCGAAGAAGGTAATCGCGGTACCTGGGCGGCCCATGCTATCTCCATAATACAGATGGTAGCTGCCGGGGTCGTCGAAATTCACGGTTTTCTTGAGCAGGCGTAAGCCTAACACGCCCGTGTAAAAGTCCACATTTTTCTGGGCATCGCTGGTGACCAGCGTAATATGATGCAAGCCTGTAATGGTCATAATGTT
>DAOTVD010000466.1:0-5411 GCA_034437075.1 Anaerolineae bacterium | reverse complement strand
CCTGAACTTCCGCCTTCAGTTGTTCGATACCCCAGATGGTGCGGTGCGAAGGCTGGCCGGGGTCTATCTTCTGCCCAGGTGTACCGGGGATGACATGCAACATCACGCGCAAATGGTCGGGCTCGGGTACAGTGGCACCGAATTGTACTTCGCGCAGAACATCCACATGCACGGGTGAAATATTCAGGCTGTGGGCTGGGCGTTCGGGCGTCGGCAGACGAACCAGCGTGGCATCTGGTAAGGTCTGCGCAAGGCACTGCACCTGTAATGGATATTGCTGATCGGGCATGGTGGGCGGTGTGGCCACCAACGGCAAATAGACGATAGCCACTTCCAGCGGTTCCAGCGTATGTTCATAGGTCGCACGCGGCATGAAAAACGAGGCGCGCTGACCATTGGCGGCCCGGCGTGGCGGCATCAGCTTTAGCTTTGTGTTAACAGGCCGGTCGGTTGCATTCTGAAGCAAAACGAGCACCTGAAAAGGGGCATCTAAGGCGATATTGCGAGGATATACACCGGCGGCAACTTGCACAATCCCGGCCCCCAACAAGGCGCGCTGGGGGCTGATCGTACCCAGAATATCTGGGCATTCTTTTAAGAGGGCCATGGTCTTATGTCTCGGCTAAAAATTCTCGATTACAGTATCAATCAGATCATCCAACATATCCGTCACAAATGCGTTATCTTCGTTGCGTTCTGGCTGGCGCTTTTGCATGGCTTGGTATAGTCGGTTCAGCGATTCGCGCACATTCTCATTGGGCATGGTCACGCGGGTGTTAGCAATCACCCCAGCCACGATCATCGGAAAATAAACTTGGCCGTATGACAGGGGCTGCCCATCCCGCAGGGCGGTAACCACTTCTTGGGTATAGATTTGCACATCTTCAGCCGTGCCAAAGTTTTCTTTGCGCACCGTCTCCACCATCCGAAAGGCATGGGGGATACTGTCCGCTAATAGCGGAAAATACAGATGCTCAGCCACCACACGTTCTGGAAATTCGCGGAAGCGGTTTTCCTGGAAAAGTAACTGAACTAGCTTACGATACCACTTGGGCAGAGTGGGGTTAGGATCATCGCGAGACGGTTGCGGCACGCCGACTTCCGCCAAAACCAGCGTCAGCAGCTTGCAGATAAAAACCGCTTCGGCATCTTGCAAGGCGTAGTCGGCATTTTTGAAGACCTGATTGGTTTTGGTGTACAACACTTTGAACATCTGGTGTTTATCCGCCAGATGGGGCAGGATGACATCCAAATGTTCTTGAATGCGCTCGGCCATGCCTTTTTCATCTAAATGATCTTGCAATGTCCACAGGCTAACCCAATCCGGCTTGAACTCTTTCAAGCTAGAAAGCCCTGGCGGGCGAATTTCAAAATCGGTGGCCATCCGTTGGCCGCGTAACGACGATGCATGCTGCGTAGACCAACTCAGCGCGCCAAGGGTGCGAATGGCTTCTTGCACGTGCGCGGGCAGGATGTCTAAGGTCACATCCCCCCCGCCGTTGGCCTCGCGTATGCGCTGGGGCTTGTGTGCTTTGTCCACCCGATCAACCTTGATGTCTGCCAACAGATGGTAATCTGCACTGGGGCTTGTCTTGGGCGAGCACGAAGCAGGTAAGGTGATGTAACCCACTTCGGCGGGTTGCAAGCCCACGAGCAGGCGCGAGCTTTTAGAGAAGAACATCCCACGACGATTATCCGCATCGCGGTCGGGCAATTTGATCTCTAGCATGACATCAATATCGCTGTCAGCAGCATTTTGGATGAGCAACAACACTTCGAAGCTCTGGCCCGCAGCAATAACATCCGGACGGGTGGTGATAGCACACTGGATCAAGCTGATGTTGTGGCGCTCTCCCCCAGTGATAATCCCTAAAATATCGGGATAATTGATGGCTTGTGGTTCCGATCCACTCACGGAGGTATCTCCTAAAAAATGTCTCTTTTCTTGTCAGATCAATAAAAAAGCAATACCAAAATAAACTGACTTTTCTACCTATTGTACAATGTTTCGCCAAGCAACCCGTAACCATATGCAGCGGTTTAACCAGCGTGATTGTTACCCAAACCCCAAGTAAACACCCAATACCCAAGCATATGGGTATCTGGTATAATGCGCGCGATTATGACCAACCCGATGAACACAAAGGTAACCAAGGAATCCGACTATGCCTGCCCAAGATAAAGAGGCGATTATTAGTGAATATGGGCTCCATGAGGGTGATACAGGGTCGGCACAAGTGCAAATCGCATTGTTGACGAATCGCATTACACACCTCACTGAGCATCTCAAAGAACATAAGCACGATGAGCACAGCCGGCGTGGCCTGCTGAAAATGGTGGGTCGGCGGCGGCGTTTGCTAAAGTACTTGAACAATAAAGACCCGAAAGAATATCGCGAATTGATCTCTCGTTTAGGGCTCCGCCGCTAAACACATACGCGACAGATGTGCATCACGCCCTCAAAGAGGCTATACTGTGCATGAAAGCGTTGCATACGCAGAGCATCCAATAAAACGTGATTGCATCTTTGGTATCAAACACAATCAAGAACCATTCTGCGGGGATGTAGTTGGGTTCAGGAGCGTTCGAACCGCTTAACCAGCCATACACTAACCCCGTTTTTGGCGTTATAGGAATTTTGCGAAAGGCAAGACCATATGCCCACTCAAACAACAACAAATGAATATAAAACCATGTTGGGTGCTGAGGAACTCACCTTCAAAACAGGCGGGTTTGCTCAGCAAGCTGGTGGTGCCGTGATGGTGCAACTGGGCGAAAGTATCGTAATGGTAACCGCCACCATGAGCGCCCATCCGCGCGAAGGCATCGATTTCTTTCCGCTCAGTGTGGATTTTGAAGAGCGCATGTACGCCGTCGGGCGCATCCCAGGCTCGTTCTTCCGCCGCGAAGGACGCCCCAGCGAGACAGCCATTCTCATTTGCCGGTTGGTTGACCGCCCCCTGCGGCCTCTCTTCCCAGATGGCATGCGCAATGAAGTTCAGGTCATTAACACTCCGCTGTCCCACGATACCGAGCACATGCTCGATATTCTGGCGATTAATGGCGCCAGTGCGGCGTTAATGGTCTCCGATATTCCGTGGAACGGCCCCATTGGCGCGGTACGGATTGGCATGATTGATGGCGAATTCGTCGTCAACCCCACCCGCACCCAAATCGACAAGAGCGACCTTGATCTGCGCGTGGCCGCCACCTCGGATGCCATCATCATGGTAGAATGTGCTGCCAACGAAATCCCCGAAGCGCAAATGCTCGAAGCGCTCGACCTGGCCCACGAGTCCGTCCAAGGGGTCATTGCCCTGCAACACCAAATGCGCGCCGAACTGGGGCGCGAAAAACGCGACCTGAAGTTGGACATCACCGACGAAGTTCTGGCAGCGCTACATGTTCAGGTGGAAGAGCGCGTGCAAGGCACCATTGCCGATATTCTGCGGTCGAAGTTCGATAAGGATGACCGCAACGAAGCAATGGATGAATTGCGCGAGTCAGTTGTGGCAGAGTATGAAAGCCTGGAAGATCTGGAAGTGGACTTGAAAGAAGTCCGCCAGGCGATTTCAGATAACCTGAAAAAACAGGTACGCGCCCGCATTGCCAGCGAAGGCGTTCGGCCTGATGGGCGCGATTTCGCCACGATTCGACCCCTGAGCGCTGAAGTCGATTGGCTACCACGCGCGCATGGGTCCGGCGTTTTCCAACGCGGCGAAACCCAAGTAATGAGTATTTGCACCCTCGGCGCCCCGCGTGATGCGCAGGAATTGGACGATTTATCGCTAATAGTGGAAAAGCGCTACTTGCACCACTACAATTTTCCGCCTTACAGCACGGGCGAAACATACTTTTTGCGTGGCCCCAAACGGCGCGAGATCGGGCATGGCGCCCTGGCCGAAAACGCCATACGCCCCATGATCCCGGAAAAAGAGATTTTCCCGTATACGATCCGCGTGGTCAGCGAGGTGCTTTCCTCCAATGGTAGCACCAGTATGGCCAGTGTTTGCGGCAGCACCTTGTGCCTGATGGCCGCTGGTGTCCCGCTTAAGCGACCTGTGGCCGGTATCGCCATGGGGCTCATTTACGAAAACGATCAGTATTTTGTCTTGACTGACATCCAGGGCATGGAAGACCATATCGGGGATATGGACTTCAAAGTTGCGGGCACGCGCGAGGGCATCACGGCCTTGCAGATGGACATCAAGATTGAAGGCATCCCGGCAGATATCATGGCCCGCGCGCTAGAGCAAGCTCATGATGCACGCATGCAAATTCTGGATGTGATGCTAGAAACAATCTCTGAACCGCGTGCCGAGTTAAGCCCATATGCGCCGCGTATGGAAATCATCAAGATGGATGTTGATAAGATCGGCGCGGTCATCGGCCCCGGTGGTAAGATCGTGCGTGAAATTCAAGAAACCACCAACACACGCATCGAGATCGAAGAAGATGGCACCACCTATGTCATGGGCACCGATGGCGCAGGCACCAAGCGCGCCCTAGAGATGATTAGCGCATTGCTAGAAGAGCCAGAAGTGGGGCGTATTTACACAGGCAAGGTAGATCGCATCGAGTCTTACGGCGCCTTTGTCACCTTCTTGCCAGGGTATGATGGCATGTTGCATATCAGCCAAGTGGGCACAGAGAAGATCGAACGCATTGAAGATGAATTTCAAGTTGGTGACGAAATCATGGTCATGGTCACCGATATCGAGTCAACCGGGCGCGTGCGCCTGAGCCGCCAAGCTGTTTTGGAAGGTTGGACGCTAGAAGAAGCGCAAAGCCGCGACCGAGGCATCCGCAAAGGTGGCGGCGGCGGTGGTAGCCGAGGCGGCGGTAGTCGTGGCGGTGGCAACCGTGGCGGTGGTGGTAGTCGTGGCGGTGGTAGCCGAAGCGGTGGCAATCGGGGCGGCGGTGGTAACCGAGGTGGTGGCAACCGAGGCGGCGGCAGTAGCCGACGGGGTGACAGTAACCGAGGGGGAGGAGACCGCCGCTAGTTTAACTGTTGATACGGTCGGCCAGCCTCAGGCATTCGATAAACGGAATAAGATCGTCGTCTGGCCGACCAGCATCACGGCGCCATCTTGTAAATCGGATGGCTGAGTCACTAATTTATTGTTCAGCAACGTACCGTTGGAACTACCCAAATCGGTGAGTACCCAACGGTTGTCTGATTTACGTTCGATCTTGGCATGGGGACGCGACACGGCCTTATCTTGCAGGCCAATATCCCAACTCGCGCTGACTGTCGCGCGGCCAATGGTCAGGCTGTCAGTAATCAGTGGAATTTCGGTGCCTTCTTGCGGCCCGGTCGTGATGACTAACTTGGGGCGGGCGCCGTCATTGGCAGGCATAATGAATGTGCCTGTTTCCAGCGCGCGCTCTTCATCTTCCTCGGTCACCTC
>DAOTVD010000465.1:0-5863 GCA_034437075.1 Anaerolineae bacterium | reverse complement strand
ATGCCGCCACACCGCCGGACGGCCCCAACCCCGCCTGGGCCGCGATGGGCTTCCCTGGCCCGCCCGGCCCCCAGAGCGACGCCCCCCGCCCCATAACACCCCTAAGCATCGACGCGCCCACGACCCTCACCACCGAGGTCTTGATTATCGGCAGTGGCGCGGGCGGCGGGGTCGTGGCTGGGGAACTGGCCCGCGCCGGGCATGAGGTACTGGTGCTGGAAAAAGGCGGCTATTTTCATGACCGCGATTATACCGGCGCAGAGCTAGACGGCTACGCAGAACTCTACGAGCGGCGCGCACTGTTGGCCACGGATGATGTCGGCATTTCGGTCTTGGCGGGCAGCACGCTCGGCGGGGGCACCACCGTGAATTGGACGACTTCGCTGCGCACGCCCGAGCATGTCTTAGATGAATGGGCGCGCGATTATGGCTTCACGGGCGCAGCGAGCGCGGATTACGCGGCGGGCCTGGAGGCCGTCATGGCGCGGATTAACGTCAACACCGAGGCCAGCCACCCGCCCAACGCGCATAACGCGATCTTGGAACGGGCTTGCGCGGCGCTCAACTGGGAAACCAAGGCCATCCCGCGCAACGTCAAAGACTGCGAAGATTGCAGCTTTTGCCAGTTCGGCTGCCCCTTCGGGGCCAAGCAGGGCACCCTGAACACCTATCTGCAAGACGCATACGACCACGGCGCGCGGATTATCGTCCGCGCAGATGTGCAGCGCGTGACCCACCAGGCCGGGCAGGTTACGGGCGCGGTGGCCACCGTCCAAAGTGCGGATGGCACATTCTATGAAGTGACGATCCAAGCCAAGCGGGTCGTCGTGGCAGCGGGCGCGGTGCATACCCCGGCCTTGCTGTTGCGCTCTGGCCTGACGAACAAAAATATCGGGCGGCATTTGCACCTGCACCCCGTGACAACCGCTGTTGGGGAATACGAAGAACGGGTGAACCCCTGGCAAGGCGCGGCCCAAACCCGCCTGCTAGACCGTTTCGCGGATTTGGACGGCTTCGGCTATGGCTATCGCGTGGAACTCGCGCCCGTGCCGCCGGGCCTGATGGCCTTCGGGTTGCCCTGGCAATCGCCGCGCCAGCACAAGCGCCTGATGCAACGCAGCGGCCACTTTGCCGCGTTCATCGTGCTGACCCGCGACCGCTACGGCGGCGAAGTGCGCGTGGACAAAGCCGGGCAGCCCGTGCTGCATTACCAACTCCACCCCTACGACGCGCGCCACCTGATGACCGGACTGTTAGACGCCATCCGCCTGCATCGCGCGGGCGGGGCGCGCGTGCTGTATAGCCCGCATAATCGCCTGCTGATCCATCATACCAACGGCGACCGCGCCTTTTATGATTATCTCAACCAGGTCGAAAAAGCGGGGCTAAAACCCAATGACGCGGTCTTGTTCAGCGCGCACCAGATGTCCTCCTGCCGCATCGCAGGCGATGCCGAGCGCGGCGCGCTGCGCCCCACGGGCGAGAGTTACGAAGTGCGCGGCTTGTTTGTCGCCGATGGGAGCGTGCTACCCACTGCCACGGGCGTGAACCCGATGGTCAGTATTATGGGCGCGGCGCATTATATCGCTCAGCAAATTAAGGAGGCCGCCGGATGAGCACCCATTTAGACGTGAACAATACCCGTATCGAACTTGTGCAAGGCGACATCACCCAGCAAGACACCGACGCCATCGTGAACGCGGCCAACAAAGCCCTAGCGGGCGGCGGTGGCGTGGATGGCGCCATTCATCGGGCGGCGGGTTGGCGCAAATTGCAGGCCGCACTGAAGCAAGATTACCCCGAAGGCTGCAACACGGGTGACGCGGTCATTACCTCTGGGTTTGACCTGCCCGCGCGCTATATCATCCATGCGGTGGGGCCGGTCTACCGCGCCAATAGCGCGGAATCGCCGCGCTTGCTGGCCAGCGCCTACCACCGTAGTCTGGAAATCGCCGCCGGGCACGATCTACGCAGCATTGCCTTTCCGGCCATCAGCACGGGGATATATGGCTATCCGCTGCAACCCGCCGCGCGGATCGCGTTGCAAACCGCCCACGATTTCGCCGCCGAAGACGATACCCTGACGCTGATTCGCTTTGTGCTGTTCAACCAAGCGGCCTATGCTGCTTTCGCAGAAGCGCTAGGGTAAGCGAACCCTAGCCACCGAGCATGCAATCGTGTTGTCTTGAAGCAGCATGATGCCTTAGGCTTTTCCAGAAAAATAATTACCCCTCCCCATCCCCCTCCCCGAATTCAGGGAGGGGCCATTATGCGCACGAGTAAGTTCTCCCCCTGAATTCGGGGGGAGCTAGAGGGGGGTAAAATCAAGACGGTATCCTTTTCGACAAAAGCAAGCGGCATAGTTAAATACTTGGAAAAGCCTTAGGGTAAGCGCCCCACCAGCGGCACCATAAACACGACGCAAGCGACCAAAAACAAGACGCTACCCAGCCCGACCAACCAATTCCCTTTGGCCAGGCTATCTAGCGTATATAGAAGCGCACACACGGTAAACATAGCCCAACCGAGAAGTTGATATTTCTCCTTGGGCGTAAAGGGGCGCTTGCCCATGCAGATTAGCCCTTCACCGCGCCCATGGTCAAGCCCTGCACAAAGCGATTCAAAAATAGGTTATAGATGATCGCCACGGGCAAGGCCACAATGACCGCCGAGAGCGTGAGCGATTGCCAGAAGAACACATCCCCGCGCACCAATTCGGTCGTAACGCCGATGCTGATGGGTTTTTCGCTGCTGCTGGTGGTGAAGGCCAGCGCGTAAATATACTCGTGCAGGGTCAGCATGAACGAAAACACGACCACCGTCAGCAAACCGGGCACGGCCAAGGGCAAGACCACACGCCACATCGCCCCAAAACGGCTATAGCCATCTACCATGGCCTGCTCTTCGATGTCTTTGGGGATGGACTTGATAAAGCCCAGCAGCAGCCAGGTGCAAAACGGGATTGTAAAGGTGGGGTAGATGAGCACCAAAGCCCATTTGCTGCCTTGCAAATCCACAAAACTGACCACGTTCGACATCGGGATGAACAACAGCGTCGGCGGGATGAGATAGACCATAAAGATGAGAATCCCGAGCCGCTCGCCCAGTTTACCCGTCAGGCGGGCCAGGCTATAGGCCGCTGGGGTGGAAAACAACAGCGTGATGATGACCACCGCCACGCCAATAATCAGGCTATTGGAGACAAAGGTCAGGTATTCGGTTTCTTCGATGAGATACGTAAAGTGTTCGGTGGTGGGCAGTTCGTTCCAAATGAACGGGTTGTTCTCGCGCGTATTGTTGAAGTCTGCATCGGCCTTCATACCCGTGATGAACATCTGGTAAAAGGGCAACGCGGCGAATAGCGCGAACAAGCCCACCCCCGCGTAGAGCATGATGTACTTGAGCACCCGCCGTGCGAAATAGCGCATATCCATGTTAAACCACCTCCCGGCGCCGGATGAGCGTCAGCACGCCCACGGCAATCACCAGCAAAAACGGGAACATAAAGAGCGCGATGGCCGCGCCTTCGGCCAAGTTCGTGCCCTGGATGCCCTTCAGATAGGCCCAGTAGGGCAGCACCTGCGTCTCATTGGCGGGGTTGCCTTTGGTCAAGATCGCAATAACGATGATGTCCGTAAATGTGTAAATCAGGCCAAACAGGGTTGCGATACCCGTAATCGGCGCGATGAGCGGCAAGGTGACCTCGAAGAACTCGCGCACTGCGCCCACGCCATCGACCATCACGGCGTCTTTAATATCCTTGGGGATGGACGACAGCCCCGCCAGCACAATGATGGTCGAAAGCGGCAACATGCGCCACACATGCACCGCGATGACCGACCCCAGCGCGGTGTCCGTCTGGCCCAGCCATTGCATGTTAAAGAAACAGATTTCGCGGTCGCCGCGCATCTGGCAATTCAGCTTCAGCGCGGTGTCGTCGCCTTCGTCTATCAGGCCGATGCTCTGTAAGCCGTTCGTCACTTCGCGCACGGGCGCGCCTTTGTCTTCCACATTGGCCAGCAAGCCGACCTCCCGCAGGGCGTAGTCAAAGGGGCTATAGATCGTATCCAGCATATACAGCCAGCCCACCGAGCCCAGCGCGATGGGCGTCACCCACGGCAACAGGATGAGAAAGCGCAAAAGCCACTTACCGGGGAAATCCTGGGCGAGCATCAAGGCCAGGATGATCGACAGCGTGGTGACGAGAAACTGCGCGATGAACGTAAACCGGAAATTATTGTATAGCGAGGTCTGGAAAACCGGATCGTTAATCACGCGCTCCCAGGTATCCAGGCCGACGAAATCCAGCGAGCGGTCGCCGATGGTCACATCGCTGAAGCTATAGGCGATGGCCAACACAAAAGGCACGCCCACCAGCAAAATGATATAGATGACGGCGGGCAGCAACAGCGCCATACCCAAAAAGCGCTCGTTATCCAGCAAATAGCGCTTTTCGCCACGACCATCAGCGGTGCGCGACAGGGGTTTTGATTGTTCAGTCAGAGCCATAACACACCTCGCTTAGACTTCCGCCGCCATGGCGGGCGCTTCGACGGGCTCCACGATGGTGAAGGGCATCGGTTCGGCACGCTTGCCAGTGGCCTTGTCAAAGTATTTCAGGTCATCCTGATGCACCACAAAGGTATAGTTGCGGTCGGCTTCCAGGGGTAGCGACACCAACGACGGAATCTTCGAGATAACCTTCACCGGGCCGTCGGTGCCCTGCACGGTGCCATACACGAAGCGGTCGGCGCCCAGGTACTCTACGCGCGTGACGTTGAACGTAAACTTGAACACGGGCACATCCCCGGCGGGGATGGTTTCGGGCAAAAAGTGCTCGGGGTGAAAGCCGATGATGCATTCGTCTTTGGTGATGAGGTTCATGGGCGGCGAACCGAGGAAGGTGGCCACGAATGTATCGGCGGGTTCGCGATAAAGCTCGTGCGGGGTGCCGATTTGGTGCAGGTTGCCCAGGTGCATCACCGCGATGCGGTCGCCCATGCCCATCGCTTCGATCTGGTCGTGCGTCACATACACGGTCGTCGTGCCGATGCGGCGCTGAAATTGCTTGATCTCATCACGCGCGCTGGCGCGCAATTGAGCATCCAGGTTCGAAAGCGGCTCGTCCAGCAAAAAGACGCCGGGTTCGCGCACGACCGCCCGCGCCAGGGCCACGCGCTGACGTTGCCCGCCGGAGAGTTGGCGCGGCTTGCGCTCTAAGAATTGCTCGATCCCAAAAATGGACGCAGCCCATTCGACCTTTTCTTTGCGCTGGGCGTAGGGCAGACCCTCGGCTTTCAGCGGGAACGCGATATTGCGAAAGACGCTCATATGCGGGTACAGCGCGTAGCTCTGAAACACCATCGAGATATTGCGCGCGCGCGGCGGCAAGTACGTGACATCCTTACCCCCGATAAAAATCTTGCCCTCGCTGACTTTCTCCAGCCCGGCGAGCATGCGCAGCAGCGAGGTTTTGCCCGAGCCCGATGGCCCCAACAAGACCAAAAATTCACCATCATCAATGCGCAAATCAATCGCGTTTACTGCCGTCACTTCACTACTATAGCGCTTGACTAACGCTTTTGTTTCTACAACAGCCATCGTATTTACCTTTTTTCATGAACCGTGCACGCCCCATAAAGCGTGTAGGCTCCATAGGGCGTGGTGTTGTGCAAATTGCGGCGGGCCGTAGCCCCCCGAAAACGGAAAAAAATAGCGGTGCTTATTCGATGAGCCCAGCTTCGCGCCAACGTTCGAAAATGGTGTTGATCTGTTCTTCGGCGCTGGCTGCGGCTTCTTCGGGGCTGGCTTCGCCCTGGGCCACCTGCGCGAACATGTTCGGGATGATGAAGGTTTCGAAGAC
>DAOTVD010000464.1:0-1631 GCA_034437075.1 Anaerolineae bacterium | reverse complement strand
ATAAGGCCAGTTTCCTCTGGTGAGGGTTCTATCTCAATTGTACCGCCGCATTGCTGAATAATGCTCATGCAGATGTACAATCCTAGCCCCGTGCCTTCCCCGGGCGATTTGGTCGTATAAAAGGCGTCGAAAATCGCTTCGGCATCCGCGCCTTGTAACCCTGGGCCATTATCCCAGACTTCGACCAAGACCTGTTGTTGCTGCGCAACGTAGTAGGAGTGAATGCCAATACGCGGTTGGGGTTGCCCCCGCACAGCATCCCGAGCATTCAGCAACAGATTCAACCATACATCTTCAAGCTGGCCGGGCAACCCCAGAGCCAGCGGTAAATCGTCCGTTAAATTTAACACTAACTGGATTTCGGCGCGGTATAGGGTGCCTTCTACTAGCGTTAAGGTGTTGCGAATACTGGCATTCACGTCCAGCAGTTGAGGTGGCGCATCGCTGGCTTTACCCCGCGCCATCCCCAAAAGGCGTTGGACAACCTCCTGGGCGCGTTTACCCGCCCGGTATATAGCCTGAAGGCTTTCGTGGGGGGGCAAATTCGGGTCACTATCTTCTAACAACAGTTGGGTATCCCCCAATACAGTCGTCAGTGGGTTATTGATCTGATGCGCCACTGCTGCGGCCAGTTCGCCCATAGCACTTAAGCGCGCGGTTTCCACGAGTTTGGCTTGGGTTTGGCGCAACTCCGCCAGGCTATGTTCCAAGTCTTCATATAGTTGGGCATTTTTAATGGCGTTTACCGCTTGCAACACGAGCGCCTGGGCCAGATTCATCTCGCGTTTGCCAAATCGGCTATGATGCCGGGAGTCAGCAACGAGCATGACGCCCCGGCGTTTGGCCTGAACAATGAACGGTACGATCAATAGCGCCTGTAATTGGTGTAACGCCATGATCTGTGCGATATCAAAGGGTAGATGAGCGTCTTGCATTGAATAGGTGAGGGTCGTTTGCCGTCGCACAGCATTGTATAGGGTCGGAAAATCCACAGCTTGCCCTAGCGATAGCGGCGGTTGAAGCCAAACAATATCGCTTTGTTCGATATACCGCAGCAATGTATCATCTGCGGCATGATATAACCAGAGGCTGGCCAGTTGCGCATTGGCTTTGCGCATTAGCTGCCGTACCAAATGAACGGCTTTGCTGGCATCTTCCCCTATATTCAGATAGGGACGTAGCCGTTGGGCGTTTTCCATCATGTAGTCGATGGTCGCCGATTGAAGGGGTGCAGCGTGTTCGGCACTAAACCCCATAACGAATATTCCCAGCGGCCCCTCCTCGGCCCATAGAGGCAATAAGATCACATCAGAAACGCCCAGCAACAGGGCTGCTTCTATGGGGGACTGGGCGTCATCTTGTAGGCTATAGGCTTGGGGCGTGCGCTGATGCACGGCGCGATACAAATTAGGCAAGGTGTCTTCAGTATAATGTTGCGCCTGGGGCCAAAGGATATTGCGCTGCGCTGCCAGCGTGCTTAACCCGCTTTCATTATCATCATCGCGGATAATAATCGTCGCCCAATTTGCTTGGAGGGCTTGCAGCATACTTTTTTGAATCAAGGAGAGGACACGCGGTAACGAGACGGTGGAATTCACGGCCTCCGCAGCGTCGATAATGAGCGCCAGTTC
>DAOTVD010000463.1:0-14362 GCA_034437075.1 Anaerolineae bacterium | reverse complement strand
CTTAGAAAGCATCGCCCTGGACGAAAACGCCGGGGGGGCTAGCGCCCCCGCCAATGGCACAACGAGCGGGGAAGCGGCCCAGCCAACGCTAACGCCCCTGCCGACCTATACGCCCTTGCCCACCTACACGCCCTTGCCCACGCTGACGCCCGTGCCTTAACCCCGCGCCTCAGAACCGGTAAACACAATGCGCCCGAGTAGACATCATCCCTCGGGCGCATTACTTTTTATCGGGGTTAGATGAAACCGCACGGCTTATTCGGATAGCTTCGCCAGCGCTTCGGCTTCGTTTTCGACCAGAATAATCCGTTCGGAAAGGCCCACCATGCCGAACAATTTGCGATAGTGGGACGATAGGCCATAGGCGAACACCTTGCGCCCAGCCTGCGTGGCATCTTCCACCAAACTGATGATGAGGCCAATCCCAGCACTATTGAGATAATCGCCATCTTCAAAATTCAGCGCTAGTAAATCAACCCGTTCGCTCGCCAGGGTGTTGTAGGCTGTGTAGGCCGCCTCGCGTGTTTGGGCTGTCACATCTCTGGGGAAATCCATAAATCCCAAGCGACCTTCAATTCGATATGCTACTTCCATCGACATCGTCTAATCCCCCGACTCTTCTGATGAGGCTTCGCTCGCCTCATCCATTTGGGTATCATTTTTTTCGTGTGTTGTATCACCTGTAATCCCAGCACTATCAACTGGGTTGGCAGAATGACCACCATTATTCCGCATTTCCGCGTGGGTGTCCACATGGCCATTCGGCTTGATGTGTACTACCATTAGAACCTGATTTCCGCCATCCGGCAAATGTTTGATCTCAAAGACATCCATCAAGTTCTCGATGAAGAACAGGCCCCAGCCGCGCATATCCCCCTGGCCGGGCTCCGGCAAGGTCATCGCTAGGGTCTTGACGCCCCGGTCGGTGACGCGCACTTCAATCGACTCAGCGGTGGCGATCATCACCACGCTGACGGTATGCTGCATGTCCTCGGCGTTGCCATGCTCAATGGCGTTCATGCAGGCTTCCGCGACAGCGGTTTTCAGGTCTTCGATCTTGTCTTCTGGGGCTTCGAACTCACGCGCCAAGCTCTCGATAGCCCCGCGCGCGATCTTCTCGAACCCGAGTTTGCTGGGTAAGTAGAGCTCGATCTGCTTGCGGCGCATCCCGTCTGTCGTGGATGACACCACCGCCGGGAGGCTCATATCATCCACCTCAAATTGCTGAGACTGCCCCACGATGGTCGTGCTTTCGGGGTGCGCGCTTGCCAGGCTGCTGGCCATGGCCTCGGCAGCGGCGGTCAGTTCGGCGTCAGTCGGTTGGGGGATGTCGGATTCGGGCACAGGCATCGCCCGGATGACCATAATGGTGGTGTCGTCCTGGGGGGCTTCGCCTGCCAGATGCGTTTGTACCGCACTATAGATATGTTCCATCACTTCTTGGGCGCTGATGTCGTCTGGCAATTCGTTGAGTAATTGCTCGATCCGGTCGAAGCCGAGGAATTCACCCGCCGGATTTTGGGCTTCGAGCACACCATCGGAGAACATAACCATCATGCTGCCCGTCTGGAACGGCACTTGCTTCGATGTGTATTTCATATTCCCAGACACGCCCAGCGGATAGCCCCCCACCGAAACAAAATCGAATTGGGTTTCGCCCGTGGGGCGGATGTAGGGCTGCACCATGCCGCCGTTGGCGATGTTCAGTTCGCTGGTTTGGGGATCAAACGTGGCCATAATCAGCGCGCTGTTCATATGGTTGCGCTGCATACGTTCTAGCAAGCGGGTATTCAGCGCTTGCAGTAGGTCGGCGGGCTCTTGATGGCGGATGGCTTCATCGCGCATGGCCGTGGTAATGACTGCCATCAGCAGCGCCGCCGGAATACCCTTACCTTGCACGTCGCCAATCGCGATGCCGACTTTGCCATCCGGCATGGGCAGATATTGGAAGTAGTCGCCGCTCACCTGGCGCGCGGGCAATGAACGGGTCGCGACTTCGATCTGCGGCACCTGGGGCGGTTGGTCGGGCAGCAAGCTCGTCTGGATGTTGCGCGCGATGGTCAGTTCTTGCTCGTATTGCTGCACTTCGATCTCGTGCAAGCGCGCATTTTGCAGCGCCACGCTAGCCTGGTCGGCAAAAGCTTCGGCCACTTCGGTATCTTCGCGCGAGAAGGAGTCTTTGCTATGGCTATTGATGTTCAGCACGCCCACCAATTCATCGCGCACCAGCAAGGGCAACCCGATCCATGAATGGATGGGGTCATCGGGGAAGTAAGCCCAGCGCTCGTCTATCTCGGTGTTGTTGACGATCACAGGCCGGCCTTGCTCTAAGACCAAGCCCGCCGCGCGCGCGTTTTCGACCTTAATGATGCTACCGACCGTATCCCCAGCAATGCCCCGGCTGGCCGCCACACGCAGCCCATCTGGTTCGATGAGCAAAATCGACGCGCTATCATGCGGCACCAGGCGTTCGAGTTCGCGCATAATCGCTTGGAGCACCGTTTCAAGCTCCAGGCTAGAGTTCAGCGCGCGCGAGACTTCTAGCAAAATACGGCCTGTTTGTTGGCGCTGGGCCTCGCGTCGGCGCGCTTCGTTCACGCGGTTGATCTGCCACGCACCCGCCGAGCCGATGGTAATCACGAACAGCATAGCCGCCACGGCAAAGCCGAAAATGCCCAACATGTTATTCTGGATGGCTTCTTGGGTTTCGCTTTCATCCCGGCTCAAAAACAGGATAAAAGACTGCCCTAGCCCCGGTGCCCGCGCGATAGCCGCCAAACGCGCGCCCTGATTTTCATACGTGTCCAGATAGGGCTCGCGGCTGCGCGCGAACAGTTCCGTACTGGGGATTTGATCCAGAATGGGTTCAAAACTAGGTTCGGGCTGGGCTTGGTATACGACTTCGGTGGTGGAAGATAACACCCATAATTGACCGGAGTCCTGCAATTCGACAAAGCCATATAAATCTTGGAAGACGTTGGCCATATCGAGTTCTACGGCCAGAAATTCTGTATCCAGGCTCACGGTGTCTACCGGCGCGATGAGTAACGTCGTGCCCCCCAGCCGATCCCGGTGGGAGACCGTCACGAGGCGAATATCAATTTCTGACGTCACCCGTTGCCCGCGTTCGGTTTGTTCGAGCAAGCTATTGGGGATTTGATAAAAGTATTCGTCAGGTCCATCCACATCCTGGATGATCGCATCATGGTCGGGCGGGTAGGCGTAGCGTGGATTGCCACGAAAGTCAAAACGGGTCATACTCAGCACCGCGCCCTCGGGGAAATCCTCCGCACGTTCTGCCAACAAGGCCAGCGCGTCTTCCTCGCGCGTGACGGACGTCGCGCGGATTTCCTCGCGCAAGGCCAGGCCCGCAACTTCTGATTCTAGGCTCGTCAGGGACGCTTGCCCCTGTTGCGAGAGCGAGGTGACCAATTGCAAATCGTTGGCGCGCAGTTGGTCAGAGACCGTATTGCTGATCACATCGAAGGCGATGAACGTCGTCACACCAATGAGACCGATGAGCGTAATTGCCGCTAAAGCGGCCAATAAAACGGTTGTCATACGTTGTCGGAACACAGTTCACCTCCAGCGACATGGCATCATTTTGAGTATAACATACCGCTCTGCAATGAGGGTGGAACAAGCGGGGCAAATTGGGCAGGGACACTAAATGGGGGGGACGAACCCTGTACTGACTGCACAGGTCAGAAGAACTTGGCGATTTCGCGCTCCGCATCCACCAGATCGCGCGTGAGATGCGAAAACGGCACCTTCAGGTTATAGAGTTGAATGCGTTTGTTGATGACGCGCACCTGGTCACGAAACATATCCAGCGCATAGTCGCGTTGATCGCGCGCGGCCAGGCGTTGCGTTACGCCTTCGATGTCCGTACGCCCCTCGAATTGGGTCATGATGTGGTGAAACTGCCGCGCGACGCGCCTCAGGCCCTTGCGCGCGTTCTCTAGGCGGGTGTTGATCTCTTGTTGCAGGGCCATCCACTCGGGCAGCACGTCGTTATCGCGCATGATGCGGTAGGCCAGGCGCATTTCGGGCGGCACATTGCGGTCATTTTCCAGGTGGAGCGGCTTACCGGCCCCCGGCAAATTATCAAATTCGCCGCGTTCCATGGCTTTTTCGATGCGCTCCTCCACCAGATCGCGCATCGACTTTTCTTCGCGCTCGGGTTGTTCCAGGGGGGCTTGGTCATGATCGACGCGGGTCATGGGGCCTCCGTGGGCGTTGCAAAGTCGATCACCTCGCCGCTGCCCACCGTTAGCAAGGACTGAATTTCCCCCGCCGCATTGCTAAGCGTGGCCGTTTCGCCGCGTTCCCAGACGGGTGTGTTCAGGTTCCAATATAGGAACCCAGGCGTATTGGTGCCGCTGCGCGTGGATACACGGATGACACTCCCCGGCACCAGGCGCACTTCCGGGAAGGTGTAGATATTGCCTTCGGCGTCCGAGAGCGTCCACCCCAGCAAGTTGATCTCGCCGCCCTGGTTACGGATTTCGACCTGTTCGCTGGTGATGTCGCCGGGGTTGAGCACTTGCACGATTTCCAGTTGAGAATCCTCGGGCACATCCGGCAAGGTGGCCGTCGGCGCAACGAAGGTCAGGTTAAAAGTGGGTTGGGGCGTCGGGGTGATGGTCGGCGAGATTTCCGGCTCGCAGGTGGCGCTAGGAATAAGCAATTCCTGGCCAATTTGCAGCACCGTTTGGTCGTTGATGCCGTTCAACACAAAAAGGTCGCTCAACCCAATGCCAAAGCGCGTGGCGATGGTGCTAGCCGTATCGCCCGATTGCACAAAATAGCGTTCACAACCGTCTTCGGGGGTGGCGGTGGGCGCGAGGCTACTATTCGCCCCCTCGCCCGCACCGGGCAACAGGGGGATCAACGCCGGATTCACGGTCGGCAGTTCATCGTCGGGTTGGGGGATGCGCGGCGGTCGGCGGGTCGGGATGGTGTCATCCTCAGCATCGGGGTTTTGCGCCACATCAACCGCAGCATCGGCTTCATCGTCTGCATCGTCTGCAGAGGGAGCCAACGCGGCAGCTAAGGCGTCCGCTTGGCGCGTGGCGTCGCGTTCTAAGGCCACAATGGTGCCATCCTGCGCATCGAGCGTGCCTTGCAAGGCTTGCGCAGGCAGGGGGATGCTGGGGTCGGGCGTCACCGAGACGGCAATGATGATGGTCGGGCGGGCGCGCGGTTCTTCTTCGGGGCGCGTGGCCGAATACACCGTGATGGCCAACAACGCCACCCCCAGCGACACCACCACATTAATGACAAGAAACAAAGTGTTCGAACGTTTGCGGGCCATAAGTCGCGCGCACTCCATCATAAACGTGTTTCAGGACGCCGCAGCTTGGGCCTGGGCGAACGAAAGCTTCACAGCATCCTAGCATAAGCATATCCCCCGAGCAATATGGTATCATGAGCGCTGGAAAGCCACATGTTAAGCGAAGGGGACGTTTTGTGATCCAAACAGAAGCCTTGGTGGAGCGCGTCTGGCGAGTAGCGCCGGGCCTACAACGCTTGGCTTTAGCTGCCGACCCCGCCTTGCTACACATAGCTGCCGGGCAATTTGTGCTGGCCCAAACCGCGCCGGATTGGTCGCCTTACCTGCGCGAAACCTGGACGCCCGTGGATATTCAAGAGGGGCAATTGATCGTGGAACCGCTAGCGGCCCGCGCCTACAGCCCCGGCCAACAGATTGACTTACTCGGCCCGCTGGGCCAGCCTTTCCCGTGGGTTGGGGGGGGGGGTAAGCGCCTGCTGCTCATCGCCATGGACGCGCCGCCGCGTCCGCTTTTGCATCTGGCGCACACGGCCCTAGCCAACACCGCCGAAGTCGCGCTGGTGTTGCTGGGCACAGCCCGCGATTATCCCTTTGCCGGAATCCCCGCCGCCGTGGAGGTCATCACAGGCGAAATCGATGGCGGTTGGGCCGACCGTGACGCCACACTTGCCTGGCCCGACCAGATTTTCGCCACCGTGCCACCCCACCATTGGGACGACTACGGCGCGCTATTGTATCACCTGACCGAAGAAAGCCGGGGTACGACGCTCCCGGCAGGGTTTTTGTTCATGGTCGCGAATTGGCCGATGCCCTGCGGCGTCGGGGCCTGCACGGCCTGTATGCTGCGCACGACATCTGGCCTCAAAACCTTGTGTACGGACGGCCCCGCCCTGGATATGACGGATATGCGCTTCTGATGATTGAACTCACCGCCCCTGGTAAACAAAGTATCGTCGTGGAAACGCCTGTCTTATTCGCGGCAGGCGCGGCGGGCTACGATGGCGCGCCGTATCGTAAACTGCTCTCGCTGGATAAGTTCGGCGCATTGGTGACGCCCCCCCTAACGCCCCAAGCGCGCAATCCGGCGCGCGGACCGCGCGTGGTGCCTTTGCCCTCGGGATTTTTGCTGCATACAGGTTTGCCCAACCCCGGTTTATCGCGCGCCATCAAGACCTATACTGAAAGTTGGCGCCGCAGCGTGCTGCCCATCATCGTGCATTTTCTGGCCGATGACTACGCCGCTGTAGAGCAGATGGCGCGCCTGGCCGAGCGCACGCCCGAAATTGCCGGGGTGGAGCTTGGCTTGCACGACCAAGCCAGCATCCACGAAACGCGCGACATGATCGACGCCGTGAAACAGCATACCCAACTGCCGCTACTCGTGAAGTTACCGCTCTATGGCGCGGTGGAACTGACCGAAGTGGCTCAGCGTAATGGCGCCGATGCGTTGGTCGTGGCCGCGCCGCCACGCGGCACCGCGCGCGATCCGATGCTGGGGCGTTTGATCGGGGGGCGCGTGTATGGCCCGTGGCTGAAGGCGCAGAGCTTGCGCGCTGTGGGGCAAATCGTGGATTATGCCGATGTGCCCGTCATTGGCTGCGGCGGCATCCACACGCCCGACGACGCGCGCGACTTCATCACCGCCGGAGCGCGGGCCGTGATGCTCGATTCGGTCGTGTGGGTGAATCCGCGCCAAGCCGAGGTCATCGCGCGCAACTTGGGCGGCGCGGAGATCACGCGCACGTCGGGCGCTCTGGCGGATGAATGGCACCCCGGTATGGGCGACACAATCGCCAATATGCCGCCCGACCCGCCCGAATTGCCGCCCTCCGAGGAAGACGCGACCCAGGACGGCGGCGTTAATCCCTTTCGCTAACCCGCCCGACCTAGCCCGACCAATCGCGCAGATACAGAAAATCCTGGCCGATGGTGCGCTGGCTGATCTTCACGACGTTGGGCATGGTGCGTTTGTAATGATTGGCGCGCACCTGGCGCCACACCCGGCGCACAAAATCCGCCGCGAAGCCAACCGCGATGCATTCTTCGGGGCGGTAGCGCTGGTCGATGAGTAAATACAGCAATTGATCGACGGCATCATAGGTGTAACCAAGTTCGTCTTCGTCGGTTTGGCCCTGCCACAAATCCGCCGAGGGGGCTTTGTCCAGGATGCTACCCGGCACGCCCACCGCGCGCGCCATCTGGCGCACCTGATGCTTGTGTAAATCCGCGATAGGCTGGATGGCCGCCCCGCTATCGCCGAACAAGGTCGTATAGCCCAGCATGAATTCGGTCTTGTTGCTGGTGCCCATTACCAAGCCGCCAAAATCCACCGATTGATCGTACAGCACAATCATCCGCAAACGGGCCATGACGTTGCCGCGCCGCTGATGATCCATCGCGGGAAAGCGCGCAAAAAGCGGCTCGGCCATGTCGGTGATCTCGACGGTATCGTGCGGGCAGCCCAGCGCGTCGATCACCTGCTGCGCATCGCTCAGGCTATCTGGCGAGGAGGTTTGATAGGGCATGCGAATGCATTTGACGTTCTCGGCGCCCAGCGCTTCGGCGGTCAGATAGGCCGAAAGCGCGGAGTCTATGCCGCCGCTCAGGCCGATGACCGCTTTTTCAAAGCCGACTTTCTGCACGGCATCGCAAATAAAATTGACGATGATCCGCCGCGCTAGGTCGGTGTTCAGTTCCAGATGGGGCAGTAAATCCGGCGGGGTCATGGCTTAGGGCCTAACGCCAAGTTCGACATCCAGATCAAGCGTTTCATCGCCCCGGTAAACCGTCAACGTGGACACATCGCCCGGCTGGGTATTTTCCACCAAATAGGCGAGCAGTTCATCCAGGTCGCGCACGATAACGCCATCAATCGCCACGATAATATCGCCGCCCACGATCAAATCGACGCCCCGCACGCGCACCGTATCATCCCCACCGCGCAATCCGGCCTCGTCGGCGGGCGAACCGCCCGAAACATCTTCGATCATCACGCCATAATCAATCGGTAAATCCAGTTCTTCGGCCAAGGCCGCCACGGTGAAGCCGGATTCATCCGGGAATGTAGACACGCCCAGCCAGGAATATTCCGCGACGCCATTCTCGATGAGTTGCGGCGCGATGCTGGCCAGGGTATTCACCGGGACAGCAAACGCCACACCCTGAAACGTCCCCGTTTCGGTGCGAATGGCGGTATTCACGCCCACGACTTCGCCTTCATAGTTCAGCAACAGCCCGCCCGAATTCCCAGGGTTCACGGCAGCGTCCACCTGGATAATCGACGGATTGTTAAAGCGCTGGTTGGCCTGGTTGATGAGCCTGGCGGAGGGCAACGCCCGCCCCAAAGCGCTGATAATGCCGGCAGTCATGCTGCTTTGCAGCCCAAAGGGATTGCCAATGGCCACCACACGCTGCCCCACGAGCAATTCGTTGCTATTGCCCAGCGTCACAGGCACCAGGCGATCCCCGACCACATCCACGCGGATGACGGCCAGGTCGGAATATTCGTCAATGCCCACAATCTCGGCGGTCGTCACGTAGCCATCACTGAAGGTCACCAGGATTTCGACGGCGTCTTGCACCACATGCGCGTTGGTCACGATGTGGCCTGCCTCACTGAAAACAAAACCAGAGCCACTCGACGCCACGCCCTCGAAAAAGCTGGTGCGCTGCGTGATCTCGATATTCACGACAGAGGGCGTCACGCGCTGGTAGAGGTTAATCAAAATCTGGTCTTCGGCGCGGATGTTTTCGAGTTGTTCCATGGGCACCAGCGTGGGCGTGGCGGCTTGTTGGGCTAGCGAATCCAGGCGGGTACGTTGGGCCACGGGCACTAGCCCGTCGTTGTTGCGCACGGTGAAGATTTGCACCTGTTCGGCGGTGTTCACCACGACGACGGCCAAACCGATGATGCCTAGCACCAGCGCCAGGCCCGAAAAACAGCCTATTCCAAAACGTCTCATCACATTCCGATCCTTCTCGCTCGCTACCATTGCATCAAAAAGCAAAAAATAATCACTACGTGCTAAAAACGCGGGCGCAACGCCGCCAGGCGTTCGAACAGAGCCCGTTCTTCTTCGCTCAAATCCGTGGGAATTTGGATTGCGACGCGCGCGTACAGATCGCCATAACAATCCGGCTCGCGCAAGCAGGGCATCCCACGTTCGCGCAGGCGGATGACCTTGCCGGATTGCGTGCCGGGGGGAATCTTCAGGCGCAAATCGCCGCCCAGGGTGCTGATGCGAATATCCCCGCCCAGCACCGCCGTATAGACCGACACCTCAATATCCATGTGGATGTCGTCGTCCCGGCGTTCGAACTGCGGATGCTCATCTACGAAGATGTTGACATAAAGCGACCCGGTTCGCCCACCCGCGAAGCCGCGTTCGCCCTGGTTTTCGAAGCGGACTTTCGTCCCGGTGCGCACGCCAGGCGGGATGCGCGCGGTGAAGGCGCGGCTCCCGGTGCGGTTAACTTGGCGTGTCGTGCCGGTGTAGGCTTCTGGCAGGCTGATATGCACATCCACTTCCAGGTCGCGGCCATCAATGGGTTGTTTCTGGGTGTTTGGGCTGGCGCTAGCGTTGCTGCGTCGTCCGCCATCGCTGAAGATCGACCGAAAAAAATCAGAGAACACGCTACCAGCACTATCAAACTCGACATCATTGGCGCGGGGGCCTTGCGTCCAGCGGCTCCAATCGAAATCGCTGGTTTGGTTGGTGCGGCGCCAGGTGCGGTAGTTGTCGTCAACATCGTCGTAGCGCTGCCGTTTTTGGGCGTCCGAGAGCACCTCATACGCTTCGGTCACGCGCTGGAACTGCGCGGCGGCATCGGGCGATTTATTCACATCTGGGTGAAATTGGCGCGCGAGTTTTCGGTACGCTTGTTTAATTTCTTTATCGGTTGCGTTGCGGTTGACACCGAGTGTTTGGTAATAATCGCGGAATTGCACCAGACGACCTGCGCTTCATCAACATGGCATGACCTTTCTATTATGCGACATCGCCGGGCCGGTGACAATAGAGCAACAGCGCATCACAGACCGCAGGGCCTACACGGGCAAGCTCAGTACAAAGGTTGTGCCTTGGTTCAGGCCGGGGCTTTCCACCCAAATGCGCCCCCCGTGCGCCTCGATGACGCCTTTGGCGATGGCCAAGCCCAGCCCAATGCCATTCTGGCGGCGGGTCATGTGGTCTTCGATCTGGTAAAACGCCTGGAAGATACGCTTAAACTGGTCGGCCTCAATACCTATGCCATTGTCTTTCACGATCAGCCAGATTTCGCCTGCGTGCTGGTCGTAGCTCAGTTCAACAAAGCTCTTATCCGGCGAGAACTTGATCGCATTATTCAAGACATTGGTCAGCGCCATTTCGACCTTCACGCGGTCGAGCGCCGCTTGCAGGGTGGCGGGCGGCGCGCTGTAATGCAGACGGTGCCCCCGTTCATCGCTGAAGGCTTTGACGTTGTTCAGCGCGTTCAGCATCACCTCGGCCACCGGGATGATCTCGCGTTCTAATTCCGCCTCGCCCACATTTAAGTATTGCAGATTGGTCATGTCTTCCAGAATTTCGCGAATGCGCATCGCGCCATTCAGGATGGCCATGGCGTGGTCGTAAGTCTCGCCGGTTACTTCCTCTTTCAAAAACGACGCATACCCTAGCACCACGCCCAAGGGGGTGCGGAGTTCGTGCGAGGCCACGGCGATGAAGTCATTCTTCAGCTTATCAAGCTGGCTCAATTCGTCGTAAGCATCGGTCAAACGCGCGACCAAGCTCGCGTTTTCGATGGCGACAGCCGCCTGCGCCGAGAGAATTTCTAGGTAGAACACATCGTCTTCGGTCCAGGTTTGGCCATTTTTTTTGTTGACGGCTTCCAACACGCCGATCACTCGTTGGCGCACGCGCATCGGCACGGCCAGCAAGGATTGCGTCTGAAAGCCGCTGGCAGCGTCCGCTTGGCTATAGTGGCGCGGATATTGCGCTACGTCATTCACCACCAGCACCTTATCTTCTAGCACCACTTCCCCCGCGATGCTCTGATTCAACGGCACCGGAATCCGCTTGAGCGATTGCCCGTATTGGTCTTCGATCTCGCTGGTGAAGGCCATAAAGTTAAGTTTCTGGGTGTTTTCGTCCATCAGCAGAATCGATGCACTCGCGGCATCGGAGATATCTGCTGCCGCGTCCATGATATAGCGCAACAATGGCGCTAGGTCGAGCGTTGAATTGAGCACAACGCTGATGTTGACCAAGCGGTTGAGGTGCGCCTCGCGGTCTGTTGGGGATGGAGTAGACATGATTTACATTACACCGTCATACCGACGTTGTGGTTATGGTACATGAAATTACAAAAGCGGGCAATTCGCGCGGATTTAGGCTTTTCCAGAAAAATAATTACCCCTCCCCATCCCCCTCCCCGAATTCAGGGAGGGGCTATTATGCGCACGAGTAAGTTCTCCCCCTGAATTCGGGGGGAGCTAGAGGGGGGTAAAATCAAGACGGTATCCTTTTCGACAAAAACAAGCGGCATAGTTAAATACTTGGAAAAGCCTTAGAAAATAGCCCAAAGTCTAATGTGAAATTTATACCAAATCGTCTTGCATTTCTGCTGACGCTCTGGCTATAGTTATCGGCATCGTTCGTTAGATGATAATTTTTCGAGGAATAAAGTAATGCGTGTAACAACTGCAAGATTGTGGCGTTTTGCTCTGGCCATGGCCCTCGTGCTGAGCATGATGGGCGGTGTGGCCTCGGCCCAGGATGACGCACCCGAGATCGAAAGCGCCTGCCTGGTGGCCAACGAAGGCGCTCTACTGGATGGCACGTTTAACCAGTTCTCGTTAGAAGGACTGCAACGCGCGACCGAAGACTTCGACCTGCAAGAACAGGTCATTGACTCGCAAGCCGTGGTTGAATTTGAAGACAACGTGAACTTGTGCATCAGCGAAGGCGCGGATGTGGTCGTTACGGTCGGCTTCTAGATGGGCGATGTGACGTTCGCGGCTGCCGAAGCTAACCCCGATGTGTTTTTCGTGGGCATCGACCAATTTGTGTTTGAAGGCCCCGAAAACTATGTGGGCGTGCAGTTCCGCGAAGACCAAGGCGGCTTTTTGGTCGGCGCATTGGCCGCGCTCGTCAGCGAGAATAACATCGTGGCAGGCGTGTATGGTATCGACATTCCGCCGGTGATCCGCTATCGCAACGGCTTCGAGCAGGGCGTGCGCTACATCGCCGAGCGCGATGATCGCGAGATCGAAGTCTTGGGCAACTACAACGAGAGCTTCACCGACCCCGCTAAAGGTGCCTCGGACGCTAACCAGTATATCGGTGAAGGCGCGGATGTGATCTTGGGTGCGGGCGGCCCGACGGGCTCCGGTGCCATCACAGAAGCGGCCCAGCAAGACGTATACGTTATCGGCGTTGACCAGGATGAATACTTCACCACCTTTGGCAGCGGCGAAACCCCCGGCGCCGAGTACATCATCACCAGCGGCATTAAGCGCGTAGATGTCGGCGTGTACGATATGATCCAGGCCCTGGTGGAAGGCAACATGGATGCTTTCCCCGGTGGAACCAACTACATCCTGGATGTAGCCAACGGCGGCATGACCTTTGTCGATACCCCGCATGATTCCGACGTGCCCGAGGAAGTATACGAGCAGGTGCGCGAGATCGAACAAATGCTGATCGACGGCGAACTTGAGACGGGCGTTGATCCGTTGTCGGGTGAACTGATGGACGGCATGGAAGACGACATGGATGCCGAAGAAGAAGATTCGGAAGAATCTGACGAATAGCGGCGGCCTGCTTGGCACCCAAGCGCATTCGGCATAAATGCTGAATGCCGCACGAGGGCATCCATCCGGGTGCCCTCGTTGCGTTTGTGCGTTTGGTGGTGTCGCTAAATTTCAGGGCGACGGCCCTTATGCCCGCTCGCGTTCGGCCCCGCTCGGCAGGCGCACATACGGATAATCTAGCAGCATAGTTTCTAGCGCCAGGCGCGTATTGACATTATGCGCCAGATAGCCCAGTGTGCGCCGCGTGGCTTCTAGGGCGTGTTGCAGCGCCTCGGCGGGGGTGGTTTCGGCCAGCGCATCCAGGCTAGCGCCGCGATCCACATTCACCACCCAATCCGACACCCCATAGGCAAGCAGCAACGCATCGCGCCAGTAACTTTGCCATTGTTGCAGCATCCCGCCCAAGGCGTTTTTATCTTTTGCGAGCTTGTCGGCCTGCGCGAAGCGCTCAGGATGACGATACCCCAGCAGTTTTTCCAGCAGATCGAGTTGGGCGTTGCGCTCATCAAACGCGGTATCATCCTGCACAACGCTTATGGCCCAGCCCAAACGCCCAGCGGAAAGCCGCGAGAGCAAGCGCGCATCGCGCGTCGCCACGCCCCAATGCTGTTGTAGCGCTTGCTCGACCTGCATCATGGGCAAGGGCAGCAGCGCGTAACGCTGGCAGCGCGATAAGATAGTCGGCAAGAGCAGATGCGCGTCATCCGCCGTGAGGATCAAGATCGAATCGCCGGGCGGTTCTTCCAGCGTTTTGAGCAAGGCATTGGCTCCGGCGGCCTGGGCCTCATGAAAGCGCCGGATGATGGCCACCCGCCGCCGCGCTTCGTAGGGCCGCCGCGAAAGCCCGCGCTGTAGCTCGCGGATAGCATCAATTTTCAGCGTACCGCCTACCCGGTCGGCCTGCAAGAGCGTGATGTCCGGGTGTTTATCAGCAGCGATGAGCGTACAGGCCCGGCATTGGCCGCACGGTCTATCCCTGCCGGCCTGGCAATTGAAAGCCATGGCCATCGCGCGAGCCAGGGTCGTTTTGCCAATGCCCGGCGGCCCGGTCAACAGATAAGCATGCCGTTCGCGCCCGCTGTTCAGGGCAAGCGTTAGTTGTTGAATAGCCCATTCATGGCCGATGAGCGGCCAATTTGTGTTTGAATATTCCATACGCGCAGTATCGCATACTTCACGACCACGAGCGAGGGCCTAGCGTTAGTACCCCGCCAGCCCTTGCATACTCAGCACGACCGCAATGCCCATAAACAGCGGCACCAAGAATATCCAGG
>DAOTVD010000462.1:0-5752 GCA_034437075.1 Anaerolineae bacterium | reverse complement strand
ACCAGCCCGCCTTTGAGGGTTGTAAAGCCGATGAGCAGCGCATGCCCGATAATCCCGCCCATTTCGCCTGCCGCGACTTCCACAATGGTAATCACGAACAAGGCCAAAAACACGAGATTAAACGTAGGCACGCTCGGCCCGTGGTGCTCCTCGACATGACCTTTATCATAGGGTTGTAAAGCCATTGGTATTGCCTCCTTGGGTAGCTTGGGCGCGCCTTAGATCAGGTAAATCAGCGGGAAAAGGACAATCCACACAATATCGACAAAATGCCAATACAGGCCCAGGACTTCGATACCGATATAATTCTCGCGCGTAAAATCGCCGCGCAAGGACTTCAGCCAGGTGCGCAAGAGCCACACCACGCCGATGGCCACATGCAAACCATGAAAGCCCGTCAGAATATAGAAAATATCGGTGTACATGTTGAAGCCCAGCACAAAGCCCTTGTGCGAGAGTTCCTGATATTCATAAATCTGGATGCCCACGAAAATAGCACCCAACGCCATGGTAATAAAGAGATTGCGTTGCAAGGTGGTGACATCCCCTTTTTGGATGGCGGCCAGCCCGACGGCCAGCATCCAACTGCTGGTGAGCAGCAAAAAGGTGTTGAAGGTGGTCAGCGGTATGGCCAGCATATCTTGCATTTCCGGGTACAAGCGATGTGCCAGGAACATAACCGCAATAAAGGACGAAAACAGCATAATTTCTGAAGCGATGTACACCCACCAACCCGTCTTGAGCAGATAATTCTGCTCAGCGGTGCTTAAGTGGCCCTGGCTGTGTGAGTCGGCGTGTAAATCGACAGCCTTACCCTGTTCCACGATTTCCATAATGACGATTTCCCTTATGTTCTTGTCCATGGGTGGACGATTGTCACCCGTCTAGGGTGCCATTTTATAGCATAAAAAGGCCCGGCCACCAAGCCGCTTATGTGATTGGACTCACAAATAGGACGATTAGCGCCACAATACTCAGCACGATGACCGCCCCCAGCAGCACATGCCGCCGCTGGGGCGGGGTTGCGCGCGCCGTCGCCGCAAAGGCCGTTAAATCAAGCTCGACATGCTGCGCCAACTCGGCGGGGGTGTCGAACGTGCGTAGGTCGGGGTGGTCGGCTTGCAGCCGATCTAAGAACATGCGCCATAAAGCGCTCGGATAGCGCGTTTGAAGATAATCGGCGGCCCATTCGGCGCCAGGCGCCACCAGATACACATAGCAGGGCAGGCCCCGTTGGCGCGCAGCCTCGTAAAGCTGTTCATCCAATGAGGTATCGTGCCCCGGCAAGCGCACACCATAGCGCGCGGCATAAATCCCTACGAAAACATCGGCCTCGCTCAGGGCCCGCAAGCTAAAGTTGAGCAAGTCTTCTTGGGGTGCGCGCCCACCGACCACATCCACCGTTTGCCAGTTCATCTGGCGTAATTGATTGGTCACGGCCTGGCGATGCCGGATCAAATCTTCGAACGTAGAACTGACAAAAACACGATAGACCATGGTTTAGGGCGTAGGGGTGGGGATGGCCTCGCGCTGGGTGGCGGCCACGATGCTCAGAAAGTGGCTTTGCAATTCTTCCCAATCGGCACGGCTAATTTCTGGGGACGCCAGCAGCATCAGGTTACTCAGGTAGATAGCGCGCCATTCGGGGTTATAAGCGTCCGTGGTGCGCATTTCGGCGACCAAGTTGCCAAGCCGGCTGATGACACTCGGGATGCGCCGGGTTTCTTGGGACGGGGCGGTATGGGCCAGATAATCGTTGCGTAAGTCGTCCGGGTTCGTATAACTGGCCACCACCACCGGGCGGCGCAAGCCATTGGGCAACACGACCGAGAAGGTCTGGGCGTTGTCGTAACGCCATACCGTGAATGCTTCGGGTTGAAACGGCACAAAAGCGGCGTCTTTATTGCCGCTGTAGTTGGCGTGGATGTGCGTCATGACGGTGGTCGCATCGCCCACGGGCAAACGTGGCGGCTGCGGGAGTGTCGTCAGCAATAGATTAATCATCACGCCCAAAAAGGCACACGTCAGCACCAAGCCCACGGCCAGCACGGCTAATGCGCGGCGGCTCAGCGTTCCCATGGGGGTAAGGATGCGTTCATGCCAAAAATCACGTTGTAAGGCCCGCCCTGCGCGGGCTTCTATCGCTTCGGTGCGTGGGTTACGGCGTGGCGAGTCAAACGAATTTTCAGAATCGCTCATCAGTCAATATCTCCACTACAGCCCCACTTTGCCGATTATTTCGGGTATCTAACAAGGTGATCGTTGTCGGGCAGGTCACATCTACCGCCGCAACATCCAGGCTATTGAGGCCCGGCGGCGCGCTACCCAGCCCGGCAGTCCCAAACTGGCTTTCAAATTGAAGTTCTGCTGGGTCTGCCGACCAAAAAATGGCATATAGCGTGATGCCATTACTACGCGCGCGGCAGGTCACGCTGTAGATCTCCAGGCCAGCATCATCCGGCGGCGCAATGCCCAACAAGTCTTGCAGTGGTTCTTCCAAAGGCGTGAGCAGCATCAACAGGACGAACAACAACGGCAGGCCCACCAGCCCGCCCACCAAAAGCCAAAACAGCAGACTTTCGCGGCGCACTTGTTCGGGCGAGGCCAGGCGTTCAGCAGGTGGGGGCGTGGTCATGGTCTATCCTCCGCCCGGCCTAGCGGTTCGAATCTTGTTCGTCGGGCAAGCGGTCTTCCGGTTCGTGGCGCACATCTTGCCAGGTGGGGCGCTCGGCGCCATGCTCCACCGCATTCAGGCGCTCGTTGTCCGTGCTGGTGCTACGCACACTATCATATTCGCCAGTCGTGGTTTGGGGTCGTTTTGGGTCAGCTAGGCTCATTATTTCCTCGAAGCACTACGCATTAAGATTTTTGTTTGGCGTCACGCTCACGGGGCCGGAAACTCAGCCGGATAGGCGTCCCTGTGAATGGGAATTCAGCCCGTATACTGTTCTCAAGATACCGTTCGTAGCTCAAGTGTAACAGCTTTCGATCATTAATGTGGAACAAAAATACCGGCGGGTCAACCCGTACTTGGGATGCATAATAAATCTTGAGTTTGCGCGTTTGTTTGGTGGCGGGCGCATGGCGGATGAGCGCCTCGCGCACGATGCGATTCAAAGTGGAAGTTGGGATGCGGCGCAGGCGTTCTTCATAGACTAATTGCGCTGTTTCGAGCACCTGATGAATGCGTTGGCCAGTCAAGGCGCTGATGAACAACACGGGCACATAGGGCATAAAATTCAGTTCGGCCCGCACCCGCGCCTCATAATCGGCCAGGGTATGGCTATCTTTTTCGACCGCGTCCCATTTATTGACGATGACCACCACGCTTTTGAGTTCTTCCAGGATCATCCCGGCGACGTGTTGATCTTGGGCGGTGATGCCCTCTACCCCGTCGATAAGCAGCAGCGCCACGTCCGCACGTTGGATGGCCTTCAAAGCACGGAGTACGCTATATTTCTCGATGCCGGGCACGATCTTACCCCGCCGCCGGATGCCGGCGGTGTCGATGAGCGTAATCGGTTCGCCATGGTACTGAATGAGCGTATCTAGCGCGTCGCGCGTGGTGCCCGAAATCGGCGAGACAATCGCGCGGTCTTGGCCCATCAGGCGATTCAGCAGGCTAGATTTGCCCACGTTGGGCCGCCCGACAATCGCGATTTTCAAGGATTCATCTTCGGCATCGGGGTCGAAGGTTGGGGCCTTGGGCAGTTGCTCCACCACGGCGTCCAGCAGATCGCCCGTGCCCAGGCCGTGCAAGGCGCTAATGCCAAAAACTTCCCCCGCGCCCATGGCATAAAATTCCACGGTGGCTTGCATCCGCTCGGCATTGTCGGCCTTGTTGGCCGCCACCACCACGGGCTTGTTGCTACGTCGCAGAATGGTCGCGACTTCTTCATCCGCCGCCGTGATGCCTTCTAGCGTATCCACGACCATAATAACCGCGTCTGCCTCCTCGATGGCCAGCAACGCTTGCGCTTTGATCTCGCGCACGAAGCCTTTCGAGCCGCTTTCTAGGGGCGAGGATAAATCGGCGGCAGGCGTGAATAATTCGATGCCGCCCGTGTCTACCAGGCTGAATTCAATGCCACGCCAATCGACATCGCCTTGCAGGCGGTCGCGCGTGGTGCCAGGAATGTCGGACGTGACCGCTTTGCGTTGGCCGATCAGGCGATTAAATAGGGTCGATTTACCGACGTTGGGCCGCCCGACCAGCGCTACTAGGGGCTTTCTCATGGGGTAATGGTTCCGTTAAAACTCGCCTCGTATTATACACCTTGGCTGGGGGCTGGTGTAGGCAAGGTTGGCGGATTCTTACCCGGCTAACGCGGCAATCAGGCTCACCGCGCCGAAGGCGATGCAATATAGCGCGAAAACGGTCAAGCGCTGCTGACGAATGAAGCGCAGCAAAAGCGCGATGCAGGCATAGCCCACCACCGCCGAGGTGACGAACCCCACGGCGACCGCCGTCCCTAGGCCGCCCGCCAGGCTGGCTTCGCCCGTGACGACATCCACGGCTTGCAGCGTCCCCGCCGCTAGGATGATGGGCGTGGCCAGCAAAAAGCTATAGCGCGCGGCTTGGTCGCGGTTGAGGTCTCGCAAAAGCCCTGCCGCGATGGTGCTCCCCGAGCGCGAAATGCCGGGCATAATCGCAAGCGCCTGGGCAACCCCAATGAACAGCGCATCGCGCCAGGTCATCTCTTGCATGGTGTGGGGTGTGCCCGTGTGGCGCTCGCTATACAGCAACAACCCCGCCGTCACGAACAGCATACAGGCCACTAACGCAGGCTCGGAGAACGTCGTTTCGAAATAGTCATCCAGCAGCAAGCCCGCGACCCCGGCGGGGATCGTCCCCAGGATGAGGAAGAAAAAAACGCGCGCGTCGGGCTCGGTGATGGCCCGTTTGCGCACGGCGTTCAGCCCCGCCCCGACCAGGCGCAGCCAATCCCGCCAGAAATGCGCGATAATCGCGGCGGTGGTGCCCACATGCACGGCCACATCAAAGACCAAGGGCGGCGCATCCCAGCCCAGCCACCACGGCACCAGCACCAAATGCCCAGAACTGGAAATCGGCAAAAATTCGGCGGCGCCCTGCACAATGCCTAGGATAATGGCTTCTAAGACAGACATAAGCGGTTAATTGGCCACGGGCAGGCCACTACAGGCACCCGTGAATTCGATCCATTCGTTGTTGTTAATGACCCAAACCTCCGCGCCAGAAAGCCGCCGCACCTGGTACCAACTGCCGTCCGCGTTCTGGCCAATGCCGGTAACTTGTTCGTTCAACTCAAAATTACCCTGGCGTTCGAATTGCGTCCCAGGCCCGGTACGCACGCGCAAATTCCCGATGACCACCCGCCCGACGCAGTCCGCCGCGTTCAGTTCTACGGGGGTGCTTTGTCCGGTAACCGGATTGGTGACCGCGTCCCCCGGTCGCACGGCCTCGATGATCAGCGTGGCGGGCGCGCTAAACGCAGCCCCCCGAAACGCGACCACGGCCAGTTCAAACGTGCCAGGGCGATCTGGCACCCAGCCCAAGAGCGCTTCGGCGGTTTGGGTCGGCTCTGGGAAGGATTTGGTGCTGCGGTTGACATCCTCCACGGCCATTTGCAAGCGCGTGACGCCGCGCTGGTCGGTGGCGATCACCTGAACCTCGATGGCCTGCCCCACAACCGCCTGTTGGCCGCTCTGCGGCGCGACGATCTGCACCGTAGGCGGCGGCCCGGCGCTATCATCCACAAAGACGCCGCCC
>DAOTVD010000461.1:0-5456 GCA_034437075.1 Anaerolineae bacterium | reverse complement strand
GCGGCTCGGCCAGCGTAATGCGTAGCTTGCGCCCGTCGTGCGTCCAAGGAGCGGAGTCGCCCGCCACGCGCACGGCGTTCACGGTCATTTGTTGGCGCAAATCCAGCGAAAACGAGATTACATCATCGAGCGTCAGGCGTATATCCAGCGTAGCCGTGCCCGCGATGGTCGGCCCGGCGGGGTTGGCGTCGAGTTCTAGCAACACGGTCTGTACGTCGATGCCCGCGTTACCCAAATCCGGGGCGAAGGGGTCGCCGATGCTGGGCGCGGCGTCGATGCCGTCGTCTTGCGCGCTCAGCGGCGCGGGGATAAGCAGCAAGATGAGCAGGATAACAAATAGTTTTTGCACTGTGGGCATATTTTGAGGGCCTCGCTTGTTGGCTTCTGAGATGATTATCGGCGCGCGCGCGCCCAGCGCCAAATCCGCCAAGCTGACCCTAGCGGCACGCGGCGCAACATTGCATCATTAAGCGCGTACACGGTTTGGACAAGGCCGCTATTTTATGATGAACTTTACCCCCGAACAAGCCGCCGCCATCACTGAGGACGCGCATAATCTGGTGGTCACTGCTGGGGCGGGCAGTGGCAAAACGCGCGTCTTGGTGGAGCGCTATATTCATCTGCTAGAACAACCCGATTGGGCTGTGCCGGACATCGTGGCTATTACCTTCACAGAGAAGGCCGCGCGCGAAATGCGCGACCGCGTCCGCGCGGCCATCGCGGCCCGCTTGGCCACCGCCCCAGACGACGCAAGCCGCGCGCATTGGGCGCAGCATCAACAGCGCCTAGAAAGCGCGCGCATCGGCACGGTGCATAGTTTGTGCGCGGCGTTGCTGCGCGCCAACCCCGCGCAGGTGCCGCTCGATCCTGCCTTCGAAGTGCTGGACGAAAACGAAGCCTATATGCTGCGCCTGGATGCCGTTGAGCAAACCTTGCTCGATCTCATCGAGGGGGACAGCGCCCGGTTGCTGAGCGCGTATGGCACCAACGCGGTTCGCGCGGCCTTGCGGGCCTTCACCCAAACATCAAGCGCAGAAAATCTGCTGCGCGCGATACCTGAATCAGCGGCGGACTTGCTCGCGGCATGGGCGGCCCTGCGGGCAGATTTACACGCCGAATGGGTTGCGGTCTTGCAAGCAGACGCAGCGCTCAATGCGGCCCTGGATTACACCCCGCCGCCGGGTGTTGATCCTGATGATAAGCTCTATGCGCAATGGCAAGACCTGCACGCCGCCCGGCCCGCCCAAGATGACGGCGACCCCGCCGCGTTTTTGGCCTGGTGCGATGCGCATATCAAGCTGAATGTCGGGTCTGGCAAAAAGTGGGGCGGCAAAGAAGCCTTGGTCGAGGCCAAAGCCGTGCTCAGCACCATCCGCGAGGCCGCCCGCGCCGCGCTGAAGACCTATCCGCCCCCGCTGGACGAGATCGACGAAGAGGCGGCGAAATGGTTGCTGCTCTGGCGGGTGGCGGTCGCCCGCGCGCGCGACCATTACCGCACGCTAAAAACCGAGCGCGCCGCCGTGGATTATGATGACCTGGAAGCCCTGACCGCCGACCTGCTGACCGAGCATCCCGAGGTGGCCGCGCGCTATGCAGCGGGCGAATTCCGGCATATTATGGTCGATGAATTTCAGGATACCAACGCCCGCCAACGGGATATTATTCTGGCGTTGTGTGGGGCAGCACCGGGGCGCTTGTTTGTGGTGGGCGACCCCAAGCAGAGTATTTACGCCTTTCGGGGCGCGGATGTCAGCGTATTTGGGGCGGTGCGCGCGGGCATCCTGGCGGCGGAGGGGCGCGAAATCCTGCTGAATCGCTCGTTCCGGGCGCACGCTAATCTGATGGAATGCTTTAACCATCTTTTCGCGCAGACCTTGCAGGTCGGGCCGGGCGCGCTGGGCGCTTATGAGGTCGATTATGGGCCGGGGATGGTGGCCCACCGTGCCACGCCGGACGATGTCGCTTTCACGACGCCCTTGCAAATCATCCTGCCCCAGAAAGTCGATGATCTGGACGCCGCCGATAAGCGCCGCTGGGAAGCCTTCGAACTCGCGCGGCTCATCCGGCGCATGGTGGATGCGGAGGCGCCCGTGTGGGATAAAACGCAGGGGGATTACCGCCCGCTGCGCTATGGCGATATCGCGCTGCTGTTTCGCGCGTTGACTGATTCGCCGCTCTATGAGGAGGTGTTCAAAGCCCAAGGCATCCCCTATTTGACGGTCGCGGGCAAGGGCTATTACGACCGCCAAGAAGTGTGGGATGTGCTCAACGCTTTGCGCGCCTTGCATAATCCGCTGGATGATCTGGCGTTGGCCTCGGTGCTGCGCTCGCCCATGGTCGGCCTCTCGGATGAAGCGCTGTTCGCGTTGCGGCTCTCGCGGGATGAAAATGGCGCGCGGCGCGGCTTGTGGGATGCCCTGGCGTTTGCGTACGCCGACGGTGGGCTGGCCATTGAGCTCCATGAAAATGACGCCCACGCCCTGAAATTTGCCCATGAGAGCCTGCATCGCCTGCGCGGGATGGCTGGGCGCGTGCCGATTGGCGAACTTCTCGAAGCCCTGCTGGATGAAACCGCCTATGATGCCATCCTGAGCGGGCTGCCGGATGGCGACCGGCGGCGCGGGAATCTGGATAAGCTGCTGGAAAAAGCGCGGGCTAGCGGGCGCGTCGTGCTGGGGGCTTTCATGCGCTATATCGAAGACCTGACCGCCATCGAGCCGCGCGAAGGCGAAGCACCTCTGGCGGAATCCGGCGCGGTGCAGTTGCTGAGCATCCACAAAAGCAAGGGCCTCGAATTTCCGCTGGTCATCATCGCGGATGCGGCGCGCCGCCCGCGTAACGCCGCCAAAGCCGCGCTAGGTCTCGATCCAGATTACGGCGCGGCCTGCCGCGTGCCCGTGCCGGATGACGACCCCGCCGAACCGTTTATCTACTGGGCCGCCGAACAGGCCGCCGCCCGGCGCGAGGCCGCCGAACGCGCGCGTTTGCTCTACGTAGCCGGCACCCGCGCGGCAGATTATCTGGTCATCAGCGGTGCGGAGCAATCCGGCGAGAACTGGCTGCGCACCTGCGCGGATGCCTTCGGCCTAGCCTTGGGCGAGGATGCTCCCCAGACCCAGACGGTCGATTTTGAATGGGGCGCGGTCAGCCTCTACCGTCCTTCGGAGCCGCCCCCGCCAGAGGCGCTCAGCCCCACCGTACCGCCGGATTCCGCGTGGGAGGCCCTAGACCCTGCGCCGGGCGAGGCTAGCCGCGCCGCACCGCCGCTCGTGGTGCCTTTGCCCGCGCGGCCTGCCGAAGTCGCGCGGCACCTGAGCGTAACCCAACTCGAAAACTTGGGCAGCATCCCGGCCTATCGCCCGCCGGAGGACGGCCAGCGCCGTTTTCGGCAAAGCGTGCTGCACGACGCGCCCGCACCCTTGCGGCCCCTGCCGCGCGAGGTCGCCGGACGGCGCTTGCGCCGCGTCGTGGGCAATATCGTCCACCGGGCCTTACAGATGAACGCCACGCAGCATCCGCCCGACCAATTGACCGACATCCTGAGCGCCTATGCTTGGTCGGAGGGCATCACCGCGCCCGAAACGCTGGATGCGGTGGTGGCCCAGGCGCGCGCTTTGCTGACCACCTACGCCCAGCAAGACCCCCTCCGCGAGGCCGACCAGCTATGGCGCGAAGTGCCGTTTATTTATCGCGTGGGGGGGCGGGTGTTGCATGGCGCGGTCGATGTGCTTTACCGCCGGGGGGATGTGTGGCATGTGCTGGATTACAAAACGCCCCCCGTGGAGGCCGAGCGCGCCGCCTGGCACGCCCAGCGCTATCATTTGCAAGTGGGGGCTTACGCGCGCGCCCTAGAAGCCTACTTGGGTACGGTGCCGCGCGCGGGGGTCTATTACCTGCATCCGGGGGTGATGGTGACGGTGCCGGAGGACGCCTGGCGCGCGGCGTTGGCCGCTTTGGAAGATGACCTGGCCCGCGCGCTCGCGCCCGCCCAAGAAGAAGATTAAGGCTTTTCCAGGTTTTACATTATGCCGATGTAACTACTCAGCCCTCACCCCAACCCCTCTCCCAAACGGGCTTTCAGCCCTGGGAGAGGGGCAAAAAGTGTCGGTTTCGGGTCGTTTTCCCCCTCTACCAGCCGCAAAGCGGCGTTTGGTAGAGGGGGATTAAGGGGGTGAGGGGGAAGAATTGGCATAGCCTGAGCAGTTACGTTTGCGTGTCGTATTTGAGAAACAACACTTTACTCGAAAACCCTACCCTTTTATGCCCTCATTTTGGCGAAGGTATTGTTAGGGGGGACATGTGAAGCCATCTTTTAATTGTCCATTAGGTGGCTGGAAGTTGATGGTGTGAAGTACAAAAAAGCGGGAGTGATTTTGTTGATACACTCGGAGTTACACATATGCAGTTTGCCAACAACATCTATCTACATATATCGTGTATCACTTCCATCACCTGTTAACGATTATAGTGTGCGAAGGCGCTAAAAGTGCGGTAAACTTGCGTAGATTTTAATTACTTATACGAGGCTAATCAGATAGGGTGACTTTTTGAAGGGTAAAGATGCGTAAAACATGTGCATGTTCGCCAAAAACTAGCCGATACGCAGTCCCGGTCGGTTCATCCACCATATACTGAAAAGTTGTGGCGTTGCCATTGAAGAAACGCATCCGTTGTGGGACGACAAGAAACCCCGCATCTGCCAGAAAGGCGTCCCGATTGACTGGATAACTCAGCATGCGATACCGTCCCTGCCAATCGGATTCATTCAGGAACGTGTAAACCAAGGCGCTGTGGTCGTATTGATAGCTACGGGTAATCGCCTCGCAAGTACGACACACTTGCACGATCGTATGCACATTGGCCTGGTTAATATAATCAACCGGGCCGGGGTAGCCCTCGCCTAGCCAAACAAATAAATGCAATTGATGGTCCGAGAGCACCGCCACGGGGGGGCGAAACACATCTTCCGAGGAAGCGGCTTCTTCGCGGGGGGGCTGCGCAATATCGGGCTGGTCGGTAGCGACGAGTTGCGCCACAATGCGGGCTTGTGCGGATGCATCCAGCGCGTTGAATAATGGCGCATACCCATATTCGCGTTGCTGAATCTCGGTATATGGGTCAGCCTCACGGATGTCGGCCAAGGATGCTTGAAAGCGTGCCCATTGTATGGCAATGAAGACCCCAGCCAGCAGGATACCCGCCCCCGCCAGCAAGCCCAGGCTCGTTAGGCAACGACGAAATAGCGCCGGATCAGGCGCGGGCCCATCACCGTCTGTCGCACGCGAATACACCAGCAGCGTCGCCGGCAAGAGAAACAGCGTAACGAGAATCACGCCTTGCGGCCCCGCCAAATAGCCCGGAAACGAGGATAGTGGCCCGGCCAACGCCCCCACGAACACACCTAACCATCCCACCCCGAGTATGATCAACACCACAGAACGGCGCCACACGAGCCA
>DAOTVD010000460.1:0-4871 GCA_034437075.1 Anaerolineae bacterium | reverse complement strand
GGCCCATCTGACAATCGTGTTACGTGAATATGATTTTGAGGAGGTTGCATTCGATGGGGCGTAAAATTCATCCCATAGGATTTCGTTTGAAGATCAACCGCGATTGGGACGCGCGCTGGTATGCCGAAGGTGGCCGCTACCAGGAACTGTTACTGGAAGATATGGCCATTCGGCGGCACCTAGAAGCCAAGCTGAAACCCGCTGGGCTTTCGCGTGTGGAAATCGAACGCCATCCCAATCAGGTGCAGGTTACGCTGTATACCGCCAAACCCGGCCTGGTCATTGGCCGCCGAGGCGAAAGCGTGAAGGAACTCCGCCAGGCGCTAGAAGACATCACGCGCGAAAGCGACAATGTCACCAAAAAGGTCAAGGTGGAAGTCGAAGAAATCGAAAAACCAGACCTGGACGCCAAGCTCGTTGCCGAGAATATCGCCGGCCAACTGGAACGCCGTATCGGCCACAGCCGCGCCATGAAACGCGCGATTGGGCAGGCCATGCGCCAGGGCGCCGAAGGCATCAAGATTATGGTGTCGGGCCGCTTGGGCGGTTCGGAAATGTCCCGCCGGGAATACCAGATGGAAGGGCGCGTGCCGCGTAACACGCTGCGCTCGAACATCGACTATGGGACAGCCGAGGCCGAAACTGCGTTCGGGGTCATCGGTATCAAGACCTGGATTTACAAAGGCGAAGTGCTGGACGCCGAACGTCCCGAGCGCACCGATGCCTACGTGAGTAAATAGGAGCAACATCACGATGTTGATGCCAAAACGTGTGAAGTATCGTAAGCAAATGCGCGGTCGTATGACGGGCATGGCGCATCGTGGTAGCACGGTGGCCTTTGGCGACTATGGCCTGATGGCCCTAGAACCCGGATGGGTAGACAGTCGCCAGATCGAAGCCAGCCGCCGGGCTATCGTGCGCTATGTGCGCCGTACCGGTAAGGTCTGGATTCGCATCTTCCCCGACAAGCCCGTGACCGCCAAACCCGCCGAAACGCGCATGGGTAAGGGTAAGGGCTCGGTGGAAAAATGGGTTTGTGTCATCAAGCCTGGGCGCATTATGTTCGAAATCGGCGGCGTGCCCGAAGAATCTGCCAAAGAGGCGTTGCGCCTGGCTTCGTATAAACTGCCCGTACGCACCAAGATCGTACCGCGCATTGACCCCATCTCGGGTGAGGAGATGATCTAACCATGGCGAAGAAAAAAGCAGCCCTGGCCGACATCCGCGCCCTATCCGATGATGAATTGGTAGATCGGATCGACGGTGCCAAAGAAGAACTGTTCAACCTGCGTTTTCAGTTGGCCTCGGGCCAATTGGATGATTACACCCGCGTGCGGATCGTGCGCCGGGAGGTAGCGCGGTTAAAGACGGTCTTGCGCGAGCGCCAACTGGCCGCGCAATTGCTACAGGAGGAAGGCAATGCCTAACAATCGTCGCCGCTTGCAGGGCAAGGTGGTCAGCACCAAGATGGAAAAAACCGTCGTGGTGGAGGTGCCGCGCTCCAAGCAGCATCGTTTGTATAAGAAAGTGGTGCGCTACAGCAATAAGTACCTGGCGCACGACGAAAACAACGAATATCAGGACGGGGATATCGTGCTGATTGTCGAAAGCCGCCCGTTGAGCAAACGCAAACGCTGGGTCGTGGAGTCGCTAGTACTCCGCCCCGAGAATTAGGAGCAAGGATTCATGATTCAGACAGAATCTCGCTTGAAAGTGGCCGATAATACGGGCGCGCGCGAGTTGCTCGTGATCCGTGTTCTGGGCGGCTCGGTGGTGCGCTATGGCCATGTGGGCGATATTGTCATCGCCACAGTGAAAAAAGCCTCGCCGGATGGCCAGATAAAGAAAAGCCAGATCGTCCGCGCGGTGATCGTGCGCACGGCGAAAGAATTTCGCCGGGCCGATGGGTCGTACATCAAATTTGATGACAACGCCGCTGTGGTGTTGCGCCAAGAAACCCAAGACCCGCTCGGGACGCGCATCTTCGGCCCGGTCGCGCGTGAACTGCGCGAAAAAGGCTTTATGAAGATCGTCTCGTTGGCGCCAGAAACGCTGTAAGGCAAGGAACGAATACGATGCAGAAGATCAAAACAGGCGATACGGTCGAAGTGATCGCCGGAAAAGACAAAGGCAAGCGGGGTGAAGTGCTGCGCGTAGATCGCAAAGCAGGCCGCTTGGTCGTCGAAGGCGTGAATGTGGTGAAAAAGCACCAACGCCCTATCCGCGCCGGGCGTCGTAATACGCAGGCCGGGATTATCGAATACGAAGCGCCTATTGATGCCTCTAACGTGATGCTGGTTGATCCTCAAAGCGGGCAGCGCACGCGGGTGGGCTTTCGCTTTGATGCCGATGGGCGCAAGATTCGGTATGCCAAAAAGTCCGGCCAGGATATAGACTAGGAGGGCTGGTATGCCAAACAGGTTGAAACAATACTATCGTGATGAAGTCGTGCCCGCGCTGATGAACGAATTTCAATATGCGAACATCATGCAGGTGCCGACGCTGGAAAAAGTGGTCATCAACACGGGCGTGGGCGAAGCGCTAGACAACGCCAAAGCCTTGGATGGTGCCGTGGCAGACTTAACCATCATTGCTGGGCAAAAACCCGTCATCACCCGTGCGCGCAAAAGCATTGCCAACTTCAAATTGCGCGAAGGGCGCGCCATCGGCGTGAAGGTGACGTTGCGTGGCGAACGCATGTGGAATTTTGTGGATCGGCTGATTAACGTCGCCCTGCCGCGTACACGCGACTTTCGCGGGATCAGCAGCAAGGGCTTTGATGGCCGTGGTAACTTTACGCTGGGCCTGCGCGAACAGTTGATCTTTCCTGAAATCGACTACGATAAGATCGACAAAATTCGCGGCATGGAAATCTCGTTTGTCACAACGGCCCAAACCGATGAAGAAGGACGGCGCTTGTTGCGCTTGTTGAAATTCCCGTTCAAAGAAAGCTAACACATACAGCGAAAGCCAAAGAGAGAAACCGTATGGCGAAGAAATGCATGATCGCTCGCGAGCAAAATCGCAAATACAAAGTCCGGGTTCGCAATCGGTGCCAATTCGTAGACCCGAACACGGGCAAGACCTGCGGACGGTCGCGCGGCTACATCCGCCGCTTTGGGCTGTGCCGTATGCACTTCCGTGAATTAGCGCTGGAAGGTAAAATCCCCGGCGTTGTGAAATCAAGTTGGTAGGAGGCGCTTACCATGCACAGCGATCCAATAGCGGATATGTTAACGCGCATTCGTAATGCGCTAATGAACCAGAGCCCAGAGGTCAAAGTACCGCGTTCGAACATCAAGGTCGAAATCGCGCGTATTTTGCAAGAAGAAGGCTATATCGAAAGCTATAGCGTGGATGAGACCTTCCCGGCCACGATTACCCTGAAGCTGAAGTACTATGGCCCTCGTCGCCAACGCCGCCCAGTCATTACGGGGCTAGAGCGCGTTAGCAAGCCAGGCCGCCGCGTCTACGTCAATAAGTTTGATGTACCGTGGGTGATGAGTGGTATGGGTATCGCGATTATGTCCACCAGCCAGGGTTTAATGACCGACCAGAAAGCCCGGCGCGTGGGTATCGGTGGCGAGGTCATCTGCCACGTTTACTAACGTTTTGCGAACTGTCAGCAGCGACTGCCCCAGTGGATTGGCCCCTGCGGCGAATCGATTGGCACAGTCGCTCCTCGGCAAGCGCAATCTCGGTTGTGTATGCTAATGTGTTTGTATGAGGAGATGAACGATGTCTCGTGTGGGTAAAGCGCCGATTCCCCTGCCCAAGGGCGTATCGGTCACGATTGATAAGAACGACATCACGGTGGAAGGGCCTAAAGGGAAACATACCTACAGCTTTAATCCGGAGATGATGGTCGCAGAAAAAGACGGCGAGGTGGTCGTCACCCGCCCCACCGACCAACGGCGCCACCGGGCGCTGCATGGGCTGACGCGCGCGCTCATCAATAATATGGTGATCGGCGTGTCGGAAGGCTTCACGCGCGAACTCAGCGTCGAAGGCGTGGGCTATCGCGCCGAAATACAAGGCCAGAACCTGGTGCTGCATGTAGGCTATTCGCATGAAATCGTCGTCGAACCGCCAGCGGGCGTCAGCTTTGACGTGCCCAAAGACTCGCGCGGTCGCGACATCATCGTGCATGGCAACGACAAGCAAGTTGTGGGCGAAATCGCCGCCTTTATCCGTAAACAGCGGCCCCCAGAGCCCTACAAAGGTAAAGGCATTCGCTATAAAGGTGAATACATCCGCATGAAAGCGGGTAAGTCAGGAAAGGCATAAACCATGGCGCGTAAGAGTCGTGAAGAAATGCGTAAACGGCGCCACCGCCGCGTGCGGGCGCGCCTGAGTGGCACCGCCGAACGGCCCCGGCTGAACGTCTACCGGAGCCTGACCAATATGTATGCCCAGGTTATAGACGATACAGCCGGGCATACCCTGGTGGCTGCCTCTACGATTGATCCCGAGATCAGCAAATTGATTGCTGATAAGAACAAGACCGAAGCGGCGCGCATCGTAGGCGAAAAATTGGCCGAACGCGCGACCAGTGCCGGCATTAAGCATGTCGTCTTCGACCGGGGCGGCTACCAATATCACGGGCGCGTGAAAGCTCTGGCGGACGGCGCGCGTGATGGCGGGTTGGAATTCTAAACAAGGAGGACGAACGATATGGGTAGAAGATCAGAACCCCGTCGCCGTCGCGACGAAGAACGCGAAGAGCTCGATGAGCGCGTCATTGACATCACCCGTGTGGCCAAAGTGGTGAAGGGCGGGCGTCGTTTCGCCTTCCGCACGACGGTTGTCGTGGGTGATAACAATGGCCGCCTGGGTATCGGTGTCGGTAAGTCGCGCGGTGTGCCGGATAG
>DAOTVD010000459.1:0-4709 GCA_034437075.1 Anaerolineae bacterium | reverse complement strand
GGGTTGCTGAATGCGGGCGCCATCAACGGCACCTCTATCGGCACCCTGGCCAGCGGAACGGTCTTCGGCTTGCGCACGGGCACCGGGCAATGTGGCGTGCTGCGCATTGATAGCGTCGTCGGCGCCGACATCACCTTTACCTACCGCATGTACGATCCGGCGGCGTGCTAATTGTCGCTAGAACGCAAACCGAGGGCTTAAGCCCTCGGTTCGTTCTCACCTAACAAGGGGCTTAAGCCCCTTGTTAGGCTTTTCCAGAAAAATAATTACCCCTCCCCATCCCCCTCCCCGAATTCAGGGAGGGGCTATTATGCGCACGAGTAAGTTCTCCCCCTGAATTCGGGGGGAGCTAGAGGGGGGTAAAATCAAGACGGTATCCTTTTCGACAAAAGCAAGCGGCATAGTTAAATACTTGGAAAAGCCTTACCCGAATCGTCAAAAGCCCCTTCCTACAGCGTGTACATGACAACCTTACGGTTCCTCCGTTTCGACCGGGGTGACATCATTCGCAATTTCTTCGGTGGCAACCGCCGTGGCCTCGAGTTCAACTTCGGTCGGCATCGGGGTGGCGGATGGCATGCGCGTATTCGTCGGTTCGGGCGTATTCGTCGGTTCGGGCGTGTTGGTCGGCGTAACGGTCGGGGATGGGGTAACCGTCGCGCTGGGCGTCGGTGTGCGCGAAATCTGCTGTGTGGGCGTGAAGGTCGGCGAGGGGGTCAGGGTGGGCGTGGCGGTCGGTTCCGCGCCGGAAGTCACGCGCAGGGTATACAGCACGCTCTCATCCGCCGTGCTAGGCATACCCTGGCCGAAATTGGCCGCGCCGGGTTCTACCAGATAGGTTTCGCCGGCTTCTAGTTCGACGACGACTTCAGCTTCGCTGAGTCCTTCGCCAAAGACGGTCATGACCGAGGGGTTAAAGCCCTGGTCGGCGCCTTCCAGGCGGCTGACTTCCAACCCTGGCCCCGTGCCGCGCACCAGGCGATAGATGAAGCGATAGGCGCCACTTTCTTCGGGTTGTAAAGTGAAGGTCGCGGGGACTTCATCCGTGCCCAGGCTGCCCTCCACAGTGGTGTCGAGCGCGAGCGCGGGCGGGGTGTTCACCGCGATGACATAATCACCCGTGCTGCTACCATCTGCCTCGCCGAAGCGTGTGGCCTCTACCAAGTAGGTGCCGTCCTGGGGCAGTTGAATGAGAATACGCGAGTTCAAGCTCTGGTAGTCATCGTTGAGCGCGATCTGGTTACCGGCGTCATCGAACAACACCAGCAGCGTATCGGGCGAGCCGATTTGCTCACCAACCATGGTAATGACGACCAACTCGCCCGCGTCGCCTTCAAAAGTGTAGTAATCGCGGAAGTCCTCATCTGTCAGGCTATCTTCGGCAGGTTCGCCTATTTCTAGGGGGGTGGCGTCGAAGTCGGCGATGTCGAAGCGGGTCAGGGTCAGGTCAAATTCACCTTCGCTAAAGCCACCGGGCGGGCAGCAGCGCGTGGCCACGATGGTATATTCGCCATCTTCGGGCAGTTCGAAGCCCAAGCGTGAATTCAGACCCTCGAAGTCATCATTCACGGCGATTTCTGCGCCATCGGGCCCCAGCAAAATAAGGTAAGGATCGAGCGCTGCTTCACTTACCGCGACCATCTCGATGACGACCGCCTCGCCAGCCTCGCCCTGGAAGAAGAATTCACGCTCCGGGATGAATTCGCTGATCTCGCCGCTGAGCGTTTCGCCATAGCTGATGGCTTCCGGTTGCACGTCCTCAATATCGACGTTTTCCAGGGTCAGGGTATAGTCGCCTTCGCTGCCGCCGTCTTCTTGCAAGAAGCGCGTGGCCACGATGGTATATTCGCCGCTCTCTTGCAGCGTGTAACTCAGGCGGCTGTTTAGCCCGTCGCCGCCGTCGTCGTCTTGGTCAACGACCTGGCCATCCGGCCCCAGCAGCGTGATGTATGTATCCAGGCCACCGAACCCATCTTCAGTGCCCGTCATCTGAATGATGACGTTATCGCCTTCGGCGCCCATAAACGTGTATTCATCTTCGAAATTGTCGTTGGTGATGGTGCCGCTGGTTTCATCGCCATAGCTCAGGCGGGTGTCGGCCATAGCGACCTCGGTGGGCGGCGGGGTCGATTCTTGCGTAGGCGCGATCGGTTGGGCCGTGTCGTCCCCGGCTAGGCGCAACGTCAGAATATAGGGCCCGTCGCTCAGGCCGTCTTCTTGGCGGAAGCGCGTGGCCACGATGGTATATTCTCCATCAGCGGGTAGGGTTGTCTCGATGCGGGAGTTAAAGCCCTCGCCGCCGTCATCGTTGCGCGTGACTTCTGCGCCGTCCGGCCCAATGAGGATCAAGAAGGTATCGAGGCGCGAAAAGGCGTCGTCGTCGCGTTGCATATCAATCACGATGCTATCGCCCGCTTGCCCCTGAAAAGTGTATTCTTCGCGCGGCGTGAAGTCATCAATCACGCCCGTGGCGTCTTCGCCATAGGCGATGACCGTCGCGTCGGCGGGCGTGGTGGCGTCCGTGGTGGCGTCCGTGGTGGCGTCCGCGATGGCGAGTTCGAGCATAAATTCGCCCGTGCTGAAGCCGTCTGCCTCCCGGAAGCGGGTCGCCACAATGGTATATTGGCCGTCGCTGGGTAATTCGGTGGTGATGAGCGCGTTCAGGCCGTCGCCACCGTCGTCATCCTCCGCGATGATCTGCCCATCCGGGCCAATGAGGCGCAGGTAGGGGTCAATACGCTGTTCTTCACCCCCCAGGCGTTGCATGTCAATCCGCACGGTGTCGCCCGTTTGTCCCTGGAAGGTATAGCGCACTTCGAAGGTGTCATCCGTGATGGTGTCCGTCACGCGGTCGCCATAGGCGAGCGCTTGGCCTTCGGCGGGCGGTGCGTCGGTGCCAGGATCAGACTCGGCCTCGTTGGTCAGTTGGAAAGTTAGTTCGTATTCGCCGCGTGTGCCGCCGCCTTCTTCGCCAAAGCGCGTAGCCACCACAGTATATAAGCCGCCCTCGGCCACAGTCGTGCGGATTTCGGCGTTTAGTTGCCCGCCGCTATCATCGTCGCGGGCGACGACCTCGCCATCTGCATCCAACAGAATCAGCAGCGGATCGAGCGGTGTGTCGGCGGTGGTTTCGGCGCGCGTCATGTTCAGGATAACACTATCGCCAGGCTTGGTCACAATCCGATAGGTATCAGCAAAATTATCATCCGAGATGGTGCCCGTCACGCTATCGCCCGCGAACAAACGCGGCGGCAACCCATCCCCGGCATCATCATCCGACGTTTGCGCGAGCACAACGCCTACAGTCGCCAGGGCGCTGGCCAGCCCAAGCACAACGACGAACAGGGTTAATTTTCTCATTGCGACGCTTTCTTTATCTGGTTAGCCAATGGTTATTCTCCGTAACTCATCATACGGTTTGCGTCGCCGGAATGCAAATCCTTCGCGCGGGCGGCGAAGGATTTGTGACGCGCGCATTTGAGATTATAATCAGGACTGTAGCATGCCCCGCCTCGCCGGGATTACTGAGCGTCTAAACACACGAGGGACATACATCATGCGAGCCGATCTCAGCGGTCATTCCATCGGAGACTATACCCTGCAACGGCTGATTGGCGAAGGCGGCATGGGCGCGGTTTACGAATCATTTCAGCGCTCTGTCGAACGCAAAGTTGCCATTAAGGTCTTGCCTGCCGCCTTGGCCCAACAACCGGGCTATCTGGAACGCTTTAACCAGGAGGTGCGCGTCGCCGCCAGCCTAGAACATATCCACATTTTGCCCGTTTATGACTACGGCACCCACGAGGGCATGAGCTATATCGTTATGCGCTACCTGACCGGGGGCGACCTGGGCCATCGCTTGGTTAACCAGCCCAAATTGCCGCGCGGCAAAGCTCAAAAATTACTCTTTCAAATCGCCGATGCGCTGGACTTCGCCCATAGCCAGGGCGTGGTGCATCGTGACCTAAAGCCCAACAACATCATGTTTGATGACCAGGATAACGCCTATCTGATGGACTTTGGCATTGCCAAAGTCGTCGGCATGACGGGCATGACGGGCACCGGGCAGGTCATCGGCACGCCCATGTATATGGCCCCCGAACAATGGACGGGCGACGAGGTCGATGCGCGCACCGATGTGTATGCTTTCGCCGTGATGACCTACCAGATTCTGACCGGGACGCTGCCCTTCCAAGCCGAAACCCCCGCCGCGTTGATGTTCAAGCACCTGAACGCCCAGCCCGACCCCATCAACGCCCTAGACCCTAGCTTGCCCGACGCGGTGAATGATGTGTTCTACCGCGCGCTAGATAAAGACCGGGGCGCGCGTTTCCCCTCGGCGGGGGCGTTCATCCGCGCGATGGATGCGAGCATGGTGGGGGGGGTTACGCGCGCGCCGACCCCAGCCCCCGACGAACGCACCCTCATAGGCGACACCCCACCCCCACAAAGCGCGCCACCCATCGCCAAGCCCGTGCCCGACGCTGGCCAAGCGGGCTCGCGCCGGGGCTGGCTATTGCCCGCTATCGTGATTATCGGTTTGTTGGGCCTCGGGGTCATCGCGCTGGCTGTGCTGGGCGGCGGCGAGGCCGAAATCGAAGGCGATGATGGCGATGTCGCAGTCGCTCTGGCCACAGACGACCCCACCGCAGAACCGACGCAAGAACCGACGCAAGAACCGACAGACAATCCCACCGAACCGCCCACAG
>DAOTVD010000458.1:0-1581 GCA_034437075.1 Anaerolineae bacterium | reverse complement strand
CACCGAGCTAGTCATTTTGGAAGAAATCGCCGAAGATGTCTTATTCAACGGCGCGCGCGGAAATTTCGTGAATGCGCTGTACCGTAGCGACCGGGTCGTCTTGAACTACCTCGCGGTGCCGCGCGGTAGCACCCGCACCGAAATCATCACGCCCTTTCCTGACACAGACACCCGAGGCCCGCGTCGGCAGCCCTTCAGCATCGGCGATGTTCTGGAATACCGAGACACGGCCACAGCAGACCAGGTTGCCGGGACGTACATGCTCTTGGTGCGCGATTCTCAAACAGGCGAAGAATTACAACGCGCTTTTTTTGAACTGGAACCCAACCGCATTCATGATTTTGTGCTGTTGGAAACCGAAACCGATTTTCGTATTCTGGAAAGCTCGCGCCTAGCGCGCGAATAACGCGGCTCAGGCTTGCTACGCTCCGCAGAGCCTGCTATACTTCTCCGCACTCGGGGTATGGCGCAGCCTGGTAGCGCGCTTGCATGGGGTGCAAGAGGTCCTCAGTTCGAGTCTGAGTACCCCGACTGATGACAAAGCGCTTTTTCGGAAGCGCTTTTTGTGTTGTGGCCTATGCAGGGCAATCGCATCAAAGTTTAACCGCTTACAACCTTCTCTGGCCTAATATTTACCCCGCCCTAAATCCCTCCCCGAATTCAGGGCGGGTCTTTCATGTCGCGCTTGCGAGATTTTCTCCCCCAGAATTCGGGGGGAGATCAAAGAGGGGGGTCAAAAATAGCGACCTGCCAAATTTGTAACTCAGTCAACCCTCGGTTTGATGCAATCGCCCTGGTGGCCTCTGTGGGATGTTGGCATCCTGCGCTTGAATATGCTATTGGTTAAGCATATGACCATCCACCAAATTCAGGCAATCCAATCCCTGGCCCGCAGTGGCCAAATCGCGGACGCGCTAGCGCGTTTGCAAGACTTGATTCTGGCCCAAGAGACAGAAGACGCGCAGCTATGGTGGTTATACGCCGAATTGGCCACCGACCCATCCGACATCCGCTTTGCTTTGGAAAGCATCCTGCACCTAGAGCCCGGCAACCCGCGCGCCACAGCCCAACTCCGCGCCTTAGGCGACCCCGCATCCCCGGCCCGCTTGCCCGCGTATGCCCAATACCACACCATCTTGCCTGCTGAAGATGCCAGCCCCGAGCCGCGTGTAGCGCTGACACCCGCGCAAATGGCGCGCTATGGCGTGCAACCCGGCGATCTGATACGAGTCGGGACAGCAGCAGGCGAAACGCTCTCGGTGGTCGTCCAGCGCGCCCCAAAAACGGCGAATCAGGCGGTTGGGGTGAATTCGACAGCCCAACGCCTGCTGGCCATCCAAGATAATCAGATCGCGCTTATTCCGCCCGAACGCCTAGTGCTGTGTATGGATACCTCCGCCAGTATGCAAAGTATGCTCAGCCGAGGCGAAACGCGCTTGGCCGCCACCCAACGCGCGATCCGCAAGCTGTTGACCGCCAAAAAGCAAGCCAAAGAGGTCGATGACCGGATTGGCCTGGTGACCTTCGCCACCCGCGTGCGCGTGTTGCATCGCCCCACGCACGACCATGACGCGATCCAGG
>DAOTVD010000457.1:0-7460 GCA_034437075.1 Anaerolineae bacterium | reverse complement strand
CCGCGCGCGTAATGCCAAAAACGCAAGATCGGATGAGCCATAGTGTCATTTGCTTTCATGATGGTCATTCTTGCCAGGGTCGGATGCTAAACAGCAAGTATACCGCGTGGGTCAAGCCTCCGGCGGGGGGGGGCTCAATGCGGGCGACGCGCTTGGATGACCACCCAATCGCCGCTGGTGCGCGCGTGATAGGGCGTTAAACCCGTGCGTTCGAGCGCGGCGCGAACGTCGGCGGCCTGGTCGTGCATAATCCCACCGAAGACGCCCACCCCGCCGGGCCGCACGATAGTTCCTAGCCCCTCGTCACACATCGCGATAATGACCTTGGCCAAGATATTCACCAGCGCCAGATCAAAGCGCCGCGCGGCGCCCGTCAGGCTGGCGAGGCTGCCTGTCTGTGCCGTGATGGCCCCCGCGACCCCATTGGCCTCGGCATTTTCGGCGGTCACGCGCACGGCGATCTCATCCGTATCCAGGGCCAGGATGCGCGCCGCACCCAGCTTGGCCGCTGCGATGCTCAAAATGCCGGAGCCGCAGCCTAAGTCCAACACATCCCAGCCAGGCTGCGCGCCGAGCAATTCCTCGGCGGCCAGCAGACAGAGTTGCGTGCTGGGGTGCGTGCCCGTGCCGAAAGCCATGCCGGGGTCCAGCGCGATGTGAATATCGGCTTCGGCGGGTGGGTCGGGCGTAATCCAGGTGGGGTGGATGTACAACCGCCGCCCCACGCGCAGCGGCTTATACTGCGCGCGCCAGGCTGTCTCCCAGTCGGCGGATGCCAGCGCGCGAAAGGCGGGTTCGGGCACGGGGATGGCCATGTTCAGGTAACGCAGGGCATCCCGCAAGGCCGCTTGTTTATCCGGCGCGCTGGCATCCGCCAGAAAGTAGGCTTTCACGACGACGCGCTCCGGCGGCGGGACGGCATCTTCCCAGGTTTCGATGAAAAACCCGGCCTGCTCGATCACCACACCCTGATGCCCGTAGCGCTCGAAGACTTCCGCGACGATCTCGGCAGCTTCGCCGCTCACTTCCACTGACACTTCGACCCAATCCGGCATAGCGGTTATCCGTTCTGGTTCGGCAACAGCAAAAACGTCGCCACGCCCAGCAAGACCAGGCCCGCCAAGCGTTCGGGGCGCAGGGGCACAGGTTCAATATCCCCCCAGCCGACCGTATCCACAATGATGGCCACCAGATATTGCCCAAACAAGACCGCCGACAGCCCCGCCGCGACGCCAATCCGCGCGACTGCGAAAGCTAACGACGTCACGATGACGCTGCCGCAGGCTCCCGCCGTGACGATGAACGGCGCCGCGCGGCGCGCGGCCCCCCAATCGACTGCATTCGTAAAGCTGAGCAAGGCCACGAGCAGCCCGGCGGCAATCAGTCCCCCGGAAATGTAGATCAGCAAGCCCGCCGGAATCGAGCCCATCGCGCGCCCGGCGCGGCCATTCATCACGGCCTGGATGCCCACCGCCAACCCGCCAATGATCGCGACCGAAACGGTCAACAAATCGCGTGTTATCATGTATCCGTCCTTTTCGTTTGTCTGGGTCGCCCCTACAGATTATCATGCGCTAGGGCGTGGGTACGGTCTGCACGTCGTAGACCTCGCTGGCAATCCACACGCGATAGCGCGAACTGACCTCCGGCTCGACGCGCGTCTCGTTGCGAAACAACCACGCGCCGAAATCCACCCAGGCGAGCGAGTCGCGCGGCCAAGTGCGCTCGAAGACCAAGACTTGCCCCACATACGCGCGTTCTGCCGCCGGGCGCAGTGTATTCGGCGCTACGATAGCGGAGGCGTTGGTTTGGGTGGTAAAGGTGGCCGCAAAGGTGGTGTTCTGGAAACGGCGCAAGGCCCAGCCCAGCGCGCTATCCCGCTCACCGACTGCGACAATCTCCATCAGATAGGGCATACCTGTGTCGCGCAGCGAATATTCTTCCAGAATCGCTTCCAGATTTTGGTAATCTTCCTGGGGCGGGTCTTGGTTCCACAACTCGCGCGGGTCTTCGGCAAAGACGGTGCTGGCGCCCAAAGCCAGGCCCGCGCCATAGACCACCCCAAACAGCATCACGCCCAGCAAGACCCCGCGCCAGGCCGCCCGCGCTCCAAAAAATGCCCCCACCAGGAAAAACGTAATCGGGATGGAGAACAAAATTCCCAGCACCCCCACCGGGGCGGTCGGCAATGGTACGCGCGTGGTGATCTGAAAGACGGCATAGGGCAAGGGCACGTCAATTGGCCAGTTGCCATTCGTCAGGCGCTCCGGCGCGTTGCCCTGGGTTTTGTCGCCCTGGTACAAAATCGTGACGAATTGCGCGGGGCCATCCGATGCGGGCGTTGGCAGGGCCAAGTTGATGCGATACTCGCCCCGCGTGAACGCCTGAAACGGCAAGCGCAGCCCGTCCCCCAGGGGGGTAGCGTCTTGCAGGGTGACGCCATCCGGCCCGACGATGGTCAGTTCGGCGGCGCGCGCGACGGCGTCCACGGGCCAGACTTGCACGGTGTAATCGGGCAAGGGGCGCGCATCACAGAATTGCCCGCTATCGTTGCGCTGTACGGCGTCGGGGTCGCGGTCACCGAGCAAAGGCTGGCAATTTTCCAGGACTTCTAGCGGCAGGGTCATGGATAAGCTTTTGGCGCCGCTTTCCGCGTCTAGCGTACCGATGCGCACATGCTCGCCTGGCCCGCCGCCGGGCGGGATCAGCACTTCGGCAAAGCGATTCGGGCGCGCTTCTTCCACCAATTTGCCAAATACATTGTTTAGGTTGGTGGCCAGCCCCACCAATAAGGCCGCCACGACCAGCCCATGCACGGGCAAAACCCAGCCGGGCACCTGCCAATAGCCATAGCTGGTGGTGCTCAGCAAGCGCCCCCACAAGCTGATCGTCAGCCCGACGGCGGGCAGGGTCAGCAGCAGGGCCAGCGACGGCCCCGCGCCGCCGTATAAGACCATGCCCAGCACGGCCCACCCGGCCCAGCCCGCGAAGAAGCGTTCGGCGAAGGTCGGGGCATCGCGCAAGGCCACGACCAAACCCGCCGCGCCAAACAGCACAAACAGCCCATCATAGCGCAAGCTAACGAGCAAGGGGTACAGCGTTGGGGCTTCCACTTGCGCGACGACGGCCTCCGCGAAGCGCTCTGGGGCATTGGCCACATGGGTCAGGCCATCGGGAAAGACGAAAAACAAGGTCGCGACACTGACCACGCTGATCGCGATGGCCAGCAGGCTTTCCATGGCGGGCCAAGCCGCCAGGCTACGCGCGACTGTCTGCCGCGCGGGGCGGTCGCCTAGCAAGGTCGCTGCCGCCAGGCCAAAAAAAGCGCCCAGCGCCAGCAACAGCCCGAAGGGCGTCGTCAGCAACAGCACCGCGCCAAAGGCGACACTGGCCGCGATGGCATCCGCACGGCGTCCGTCTTGGGCGAAATTCAGCACGAAGCGCCCGCCGATGAGCAACGCCGCCAGCGCCCACACCATGCCGGACATCTCTCGCGAGGCCAGCACCGCCACGGGCGAGACGGCCAGCCCAAGCCCAAGGCCCAACGCGCCCCAGCGGCCTAGCTCTCGTCGGAAAAGCCAGGGCAAGAGCGGCAACAAACTTCCGATGACGGCCTCCGGCAAGCGCGCGGCTAAGTCCGATGGGCCGCCCAGGGTAAACAAGACCAGCCGCACGGGCACCCCCAGCGCGTTATCGGCAAAAATATCGCTGCTTTCCACCAAGCGCGTGCGGTCATACGCGGCCAGGGCTTCCCCGGCCTGGGTATCGTCCAGGGGCGTGGTATCCAGATAGGGCACGCGCAACAGGGCGGCCAAGATCAACAGCGTGATATACGCCAGGGCTTCGAGCGAGACGCGCGGCGCAGCCTGAGCGCTGGCTTGGGGCAGGGCAATCTGAGCCATGAGCAATCTATCCTCGCGATTTCGGCGGCACTAAGCCTCGGGGTCGGCAAATTCTAGGGGATAAATGGCCACATCCCCGGCAGAGCATACGGGCGTGTAACGTGCGGCAAACTTAGACAAGCCGGGCAGGTCATCGCCATAGCGGTCGGCTTCCGCCCCGCCGACCATCACATAATCCAGGCCATAACGTTCGGCGATGTCGCGCACGGTGTCCCAGTCTTCGGTGCGGTAGAAGCGGTCGATGAGCATTTCGCGGCTTTCGAGCAACACGCCATCTTCACTAAACAGGGCTTCGGTCACGGTGTCGTAGGTCGCGCCGCGCCATTGGCGCTGGTGATTGATCCAGCCTAGCGGAATGGGGATGCCCGTCAACATGCCCACGCGGCTATAGCGCGAATTGTAGCCGCCGTTGAAGGGCGCTTCGGCAATCACCACGTCATCATCGCCCACCAAGCGTTCGATGCACAAGATCACGTCGAGTTCATCCTGCGAAACCGCCGTAGCGCGCCCGTCTAGGGTCAGGGGGCGTTCGTCGTCCAGGGGCCGTTCGCGCGCGGCATAGCGTCCACTTTCTTCTAGGGCGCGCGCGCGGGTGGCGTAATAGGGATACACCAGGCCCATCAGCAAAAAGAGGATCATGACCGTGACATACACCAGGCGCCACCCTGCGCGCGGCGGGAAGGGATAAAACATGGTCATTTTGTCTTGTGCTTCTTCGGTGGCGTGTTGGCGGGCCTCCCACAGATGGTTGAGCCCGCTCAGCACCGCATAGGCGCCGTAGGCCGCCGCCACGCTAAAGAGCAACCACACCTGATAGTACAGCTTGAAGATCGTATTGGCGCGCACGTCAAAATTATCGTTCAAAAAGACGAGTTCGGGCGTCATCAGCAGCACGAAGCCCGCGCCCAGGGTCAGCAAGGCGAAGCCCGACGCCGGATGATAGGGCAGATGCTTGGGCGCGCCGACCTCCGCCGAGGCGGGCGTCACGAGTTCGTAGGGCCGCCCGAACAAGCGCGCTACGATCATGGTGATACCCAGCAAGATGACCGCATGGTTGGGGAACGAGCGCGCGCGGCGGGCCAGCAACGTTTGCCAGAAATCATCGCGCGTTTCGGGCGTGTCGAAGCGCTCGCCCGCATAGGTCACGCGCTCGGCATTGCACGCGGCGCGCACGATGGCCCCAGGCTCTGCGCTGCCGTCATGCTGTTGGCACACCCCATGGTAGAGCAGCACGCCCCCGAAGGGAACCAGGGCCGTGATGATAAACAGGAGCGGAAACCCGGCATAGATGATCCACCAGCGCACCGTGCGCCGCCCCCACCATAGTTCCAGCGCCAAAAAGGGCAGCATAATAACGAAAAAGGTGCCAAAGTGTAAAAACCACTGCTGCGGCAGGGTCGGCCACAAGACATTAAAAAGGATGCCATCCGCCTGGCTGGTAAAGCTGAGCAACCAGGGCAGGTAAAAAACCAGGCTCAGCACGCTGATGATAAGCGCGAAGCGCAATGCGCCCCATAAATCGCCAGGATGCAGCACGCCTTGGCGGTTGCGCATCAGGCGCCGCAGGACTTCCGCGCCGAATAAAAACGGCAAGTAGATGGCATCCCACGAATTCATAAAAATCATGCCACCCACCCAAATAGCCAGCAGGATGTAGCCCCAGCCGGGTAAATTGGTCTGCCGGAAAGCCAGGCCCGCCGCCAGAGTCAGCGCTAATAACGAAAAAGGCAAGGCCAAGACGTGGGGGTGAATATCGCTGAGGATGAAGCTAAACACGGGCATTTCCACAATCGGGTTAATGCCGCTGTTGACGCCTTTTTCGGCACCAGGGGCTGGTAAGTCGGTATCCGAAATGACGCGGCTATAGTTAAACCACCAGAAAAAGCGCCAATCGGTGAAGTCGCGCGCTAAGTCGGCCTGTTCCCAGTCTGGGATGCCATCGCGGTTTTCATCCGGAATCAGGATATAACGCTCTAGGTCGAGCTCCTCGCCTGGTTCGGTGAGTCCGTCACGATCCCAAGTACGGATGCCGCCCGGCATGCCGGGGGTGGTGTCGATAGCCAAGCGGCTGCGTTCGGGCATATCCCAAAATTCGAAATAGTCCATACTGGCCGAGGAGGCCATAAAGCCGCGCCCGTTCCAGGGCATTTCGATGAGAAACGTGCCGAGGTTGCCCATCAAGAGCATGAGCACCAAGCCCAAAATGCCGAACCAGATGCCCGCATGGCGTCCGCCGCCCAGCCAACGCCCCAATGGCCCGCGCGCCCGCACTAGGTCATAGATCAGCCCGACGATGCCGATGCCCGTCAGCGCGAACAATAACGGCCCGATCAGCCCAAAGGCGGTGCCGGTGTTCATCCCGGCTAGGTCGGCCAGGCCCGCCGTAATGACGTAGCCAAAATAGTAGTAGCTGATGCTATAACCCGCCAGCCAGGCATCCTGCGGCGGAAAGATTTCCGACTGGCGAATGCTGCTGATGAACATGAATTCCATGGGTTTTTCGGTGCTGCTGATTTCGGGCTGGTGGGCGCGAAACAACGCCCAGCCAAACAGCATCGCCACGAACAAGATTTCGATGACCAGCACGAACGTCCAATGTTTTTGCCACCATTCGCGCGCGTTGGGCCGGGTTTCGGGTGGCGAAATACGCCAGACATACGCCGCCGCGCCCAGCACCAACAGCCAGGCGAGTACAATCGCGCCGGGGGTGTTCGTCCACAGCCCCAGCGACCCCGCGAACCAGAAAATGAAGCCCACCAGCATCAGGCCAGCGGCACGGGCGACGGCATAGCCTCGGCTGGGCAGGTCAGGCAGCAGGCGCGCCAACAAGGGCCACGCGGCCAACCCGGCCAGGCTGCTCAGCAACCACCAGATGAGGACATCATCGGCTTCGCGGCCCAGCCAATCCCAGGCGAGTTCGGCGGAAAGCTCTTGCTGAAACAGCAACAGCGCGCCCAACACCAGGGCCATCAGTACCGTGATGGGGCTCAGCCAAAAATACGGCGTCGGATGGTCGTAGCGATCAATCATATGGATGTGAAAATCTCGTTTTGTATGCGTCTATGATACACGGCCAGGGCGCGGAATCCTCAGCGGCGCGCCCCCGGCTCTGCCGCGCGCTAGCTTTGCTGATCTTGGCGCAGTTCGAACAACAACCCCACCAGACCCACCACAAAACCATACAACACATTCGCGATGAGCAAGGCCGTAAAATAGGTTTCCGTCGAAATATCATCGGCGTCTACAATGGCGGGCAAGACCAGAATCGCCGCCAGCCAGATGAACACACCGTAAATTAGGCCCAGGACGATCCAATAGGGATAGGTGGCGGTCAACCGAGGGGCCACCCACGAAAAAACCACGCCAAAAACGGCACCGAGGCTCAGGTGCATGACCGTGCCCAGGATAACCGACAACGCATCAGCTTCGGCGTTGTCGCGCAGGATGATACTCGCGATGACGCTGGGCGACGTCCAGACTTCGAAGCCCGTGCTCGGTGCGATAATGGCGATAACGATCATAATGGCAACCGCGCCCGCTAACCCGCCCACCAACCCG
>DAOTVD010000456.1:0-12804 GCA_034437075.1 Anaerolineae bacterium | reverse complement strand
GTACGCATCGCTTAGGAAGATCACGACTTCGGGCGTCATCGTGTCGGCATCATAGGTCGTGTCGATCCAGATGCCATTTTGCCAAACAAACGTCCGATCCCCCACAATCTGGATGGCGCCGCCCTGGCCCGCGCCATCTGCATCGAAGTCGTCGCCGACCATAGCGGGTTCGTTGGGCATAGCCGCGCTGGGGGCCGGTGGCGGGGCTTCGGCTTCTTCTAGCGCCAGCGCACTATCGGCGGCATCCACGGCGGCGGCACCGCTGGCTGTGTCGTCTAGGACGCCCAGATTGGTTTGGGCTTGGGTGCGCATTTCGTCGCGGCCTTGGGCCGTGAAGATGTCGTTTTCGTCAATGAAGAAAGATGTATAGGGCGTGATGATGCCATAACGCACGCTCAAATCCACGATGCTATCCACTAATTCGGGATTCTCGCCATTCAGGCGGATGGATGTTAGCAGCGCACCGATTTTGCGCGTGGCCCACAAGCGCGGGATGCTAGCTTCGCCCCCGGCATTTTCAGGGAAGCGCAAATCGCCATAGACGACTTCGGTGCGCTGGCCATTCACCACGCCAGAGAGCGTCAGCGTGGTCGTGCCGCTATCGCGATAGCGCCCGGCCACGATCAGTTGCGACCCCACGAATAAATCTGGCAAGGGCGCGGCGGGGTACGTGTCGCTGATGACAACAGCGCCAAAATCCAGCGCGATGTCGGTCATCACGGGCGCGGCAATGCGGTTGTACAAGCGCGTAACTTCTTCGTCGATGCGTTCATCGGGGCGCACATAAACGCCCGTCCCGCTCAGGTTTTGCGTCAGTTGATCCAGCAAAAACGTATCGACATCATCGCCCACACCGAAGGTGAAAATGCGCACATTGTCCGGCGCTTCGGCCTGCGCATTGCGCAGAATGTCGCCCGTATCCACGATGCCTTCGGTGGGCAAGCCATCTGTCAGGAACAAGACGGTCGTTTGGCGCGCGTCATCCGCCTGGCGGAAGGCTTCTTGCAACGCCGCGTTGATGTCCGTGCCGCCCACGGCTGCGAGCGTATCCAGCCAATCGCTAGCGCGCGGGGCTTCATCTTCGTCTTGCAGATCGTTGGCGTACAGGCGTAGCCCGGTGCTGAACGCGATGACGTTGAAACGGTCGCGCGGGTTCAAATTCGCCAACACAAACTGCGCGGCCTCGCGGGCTTGTTGCCATTTATCGCCATCCATCGAACCGGATTGATCCAGCACCAAGATAATATCGCGCGGTTGGATGTCCGCTTCGGCGACTTCGTTCGGCGGCGCGACGAGCAGCAAGAAGAAGCCGTCTTCATTGGCGCTCGCTCGATACGTCAGCAAATTAACGTCAATGAGTTCGTTGGCCAGGCTGTAATAGAGCGTAAAATTCCCGGTCGGGACGCTGTCGCTATCTTCGTACCCCGCGCGGAACCGAAAATCGCTTTCGCGGCTGACGGCGATATGATGCGAGGGCGAATAAATCGCGCCGATTTCGTCGTTGGATGTCACTTCGACGCTGATTGACGTATTTTCCACGGGTAAATCCGTCAGTTGATCGACCCGCAAAGGATATTCATAGCGCACCAGGCCATCTTCCACGGGCAAAATATGGCTGTATTCGATCTCGATGCGCACGGAATCGCGCGGTTGGATGGGAAACACGCTGGCCTGAATGGCATCTTGGCCGATGTATTCCAACAAGGCGGGGTCGCGCAGGCTGCGCACGATTTGCTCATAGGTCGCGCGGGCTTCGTCCGCGTCCAGAATACGCGCGGGGATGGGTTCGCCATCCACAAACATTACCAGATCGGAGACACTAGCGCCGCGCGGCAAGGGGAAAATATAGACCCCTTCGGCCATGAAGTCCGAATCATTGCGAAATTCTTGCATGATGCGCGTGGTGGCGACCTGGTCTTCAACCGTTGCGTCCACGCGATGTTGGGCCAGCACTACATGCTGGCGAATGGGCGGAATCGGCTCCGGTGGGATAGGTTGCGGCGGGATGGGCTGTGGTGGGATGGGCTGTGGTGGCGGATCAATGGGCGGGTCAACCGGGCGCTGAGCTAAGACGGTGCCACTCCCCACAATCAATACGAATAGGCTCACGAGAATGATGATTTTTTTCATGATCGATAATCCCTCATATGATTTACGCTAGAGGGGTAACGCTGTTGTGTGCGAAAAAGTTCCGTTTTGCACGAAAATCGACACGGTCAGCTATCCGCCCACCAGCGGCACGGGCTTAAATAATGTGGTATCAAATTCCGCGATACGTTCCGCACCGAGGGCTTCCAGATGGGCACGCGCGGCGGCAGCATCGCGTTTGAACTGCGCGACATCTACCCCCTGGCAGACATCCGGCAAGGGATCGAGCCATTGCACGGCCCGCAAGAACATCTTGAGCGCCCCCATGTAATTCGCTTGCTGAATTTGGTAATACGCCACGCCAATTTGCAGAATACTCCGGTACAGTTCGCCGATAGGGTCGGGGCGGACAGCGATCCAGGCATGTTCTAGCACTTCATGTGCTTCCCAAAAATCGCGTTCGTTAAACAGCCGGATACCCTCTTGGGCCAGGTCGGGCAAGTCACCCGCGCAGCCAGCTTCTAGGGCCGCGTAATAGTCTGCATCCCACCGCCGCGCGCGGCGGGCTACCCAGTCGGGCAGGCGCTCGGGCAATAAGTCGCGCGGCAACGGGCCGTTGATGCTCAGCGCGGCGGTGGTGCGGCGTGTTTCTTTGTTCTGGGCGCTAGCAATGCCCAACATCGGAATGCGGCGGGTGGCGGGGTTGCTCTGCAAGGCGATGATAACATCCCGCCAGTTGTCCTGGGGCGCTTCAATGTCCACCAGCAGAAACGAGGGGCGCCAATCGGCGGCTTTGTGGATGGCCCCTTTTAGCGCCAAACCCCATGCAAACGTATAATCGGGCAATAGTGTTTCGATTTGGGCGCGTAAGGCGTCATCGGCGATCAGGCCGATAGCGCGATGCGGATAATCTGGCATAGCGTGGTTGCTCCTAACATCATAAAAATTCGCCTTTGATTCCTGGCGGCGGCCCGCCTATCATAGAATGCTTCGGGAGAGCTTTAGCAGAAAGCGTAACATGACAGCCACAGAAACCAAAACTATACGACTCGGGCTGCTGGGGTTTGGCGGGGTTTTACGAACCTTCGCCGAATTACTGCTCATTAAACATGCTGACTTACTGGCCGCCTATGGGCTTGACTTGCAAGTGACGGGCATTGCTACCGCGCAACACGGCATCGCGATCAATCCTAATGGCCTGCGTCTCGATCTCGCGCTCTCCGAGCCGCATTTGCGCGGTTTGCATGTGGGCGAAGCAGTGACGGATGCAACGGTTTTCGTAGAAACCGTACCCGCCGACATTATCCTAGAAGCTACCCCTGTGAGTCGCGAAGATGGCCAACCCGCGCTGGGCTATCTGCGCGCGGCCTTGGGGGCGGGCAAGCATGTCGTCACGGCGAACAAGGGGCCAGTGGTCTTCGGGTATCATGACCTCACCGCGTTGGCTGCCGAACGCGACCTGGACTTTTTCTTCGAAAGTACGGTTTTAGATGGTGTGCCCGTACATGCCATCGGGCGCGATTTACTCCCCGGTGCGCAGATTTTAGCCATACGCGGCGTGCTGAACAGCACGACCAACGCGATACTCAATCGCATGGAAGAAGGCGATAGTTTCGAATCCGCTTTGCGCGAAATGCAAGCCGCAGGCATCGCAGAAACCGACCCCAGCAACGATATAGACGGCTGGGACTCGGCCATTAAGCTTGCCATCTTGGCGAATACACTCATGGGGGCGAATTTACGCCCGGCAGACATCGCGCCGCAAGGCATCCGCGATATTACGCATGATGACATCCTGAAGGCGACCGAGGAAGGCGCCACGCTGAAACTGCTCTGCGAAGCCTTTTATGATAACGAGACAGGCGAATTGGTCGCGCGGGTGGCACCTACCGCGCTCGACCCCGACGACCGCCTGGCCTGGTTAGAGGATACGGCTTGTGGCGTGACCCTCATCACCGATTTGTTGGGCGAAATGACACTCATTGAAGGCCCCGCCGGGACAGGCGCCACGGCCTATGGTATGCTGGTCGATACGCTCAATATCGCGCGTGGCAGAAGGTAAACCGATGGCAGATGCATATTTTCGCTTTCCTGATGAGTTTTTGTGGGGCACCGCCACAGCAGCGCATCATGTGGAAGGCGAATTAACGAATAGTTGGTCGGCCTGGGAAGATGCTGGGGGCCATGTGTACCAAAATCAGAAACATGGGCGGGCCTGCGAATGGCGCTTTGGGCGTTGGCGCGAGGACTTCCAGCGGATGAGCGACCTGCACACCAACACCCATCGTCTCTCGGTGGAGTGGAGCCGCATCCAGCCTGCGCGCGATACTTGGGATGAGGACGCCCTGGGCCAATATCGCGAGATGATCGACGATTTACACGCACGGGGCATCGTGCCCATGGTGTCGCTGCACCATTTCACCAATCCGTTATGGATCGAAGACGCAGGCGGTTGGCTGAATCCGGATACCGTGACGCATTTCGCGCGCTTCACCGAAAAAGTGCTATCCGCTTTGGATGATGTTACGCTGTGGTGTACGTTTAACGAGCCGATGGTTTATGCCGTGCAAGCGTATTTGGTCGGTTTTTTCAATCCGGGGATGAAAAATCCCTGGGCGATGTATCGCTGTGCCGAGCACATGCTGCGCGCCCATGCCGCCGCGTATCAGATCATCAAAGTGGCTAACCCAGCCGCCCAGGTCGGTGTGGCCAAGCATATCGTGGATTTTGACGCTGCGCCGCCCGATCTCGTCAATCGTAGCCTGGTTTACTTGCCAAACCGAGTCTTTAACCGGGCGTTTGTGGATGCGTTGGTCAGTGGCGAATTGGCCTTTCCGCTGCGCCGCAAAGTTGTGATACACGACCTTATCGGCACCTCGGATTATATCGGGCTGAACTTTTACCAACGCTATCGCCTGGCGTTCACGCCGCTCTCACCGCCTTTCATCCAGCAAATCCCCGACCCCGCCTCGCCAGAGCCGCCGCCCTTATGGGGCGAAATCTACCCGCAGGGGATATTTCACATCATTCGCAAGATATACACCCAAACGTTGTTGCCCATCTACGTCACCGAGAGCGGTACACCCGACAGCGGCGATACTGTGCGGCGCTGGTATATCGCGCGCTTGGTGGCGGCCCTATGGCGTGCGGTGATGTTTAATTATCCGGTGCGCGGCTTATACTACTGGTCATTGGTGGATAGCTTCGAATGGACGGCGGGCTATAATCCGCAGTTTCGTTTTGGGCTGTATGGCATGGACTTCGACACGCAAGCGCGCACCAAGCGCCCTAGCGGCGATTTTTACGGCGAAATCTGCGCCGCACAGGGCCTCACGCGCGATATGATCCAACGCTATGTGCCCGATCTGCTGGATGAGTTATTCCCCGGCGCGCCGGGGGCCGACAAAGTGCAGTTGCGCTAGTGGCGAGAAACAAATTATGGGCTACAATGGTTGAAGCATTGGCAAAAAGGGAAAAAACAGTATGCGCATTCTCGTAATATCCGACATTCATGCCAATTTGGCTGCCTTCGAAACCGTTTTGGAAGATGCCGACGGGGAGTGGGATTATGTCTGGTGTTTGGGCGATGTGGTCGGTTATGGCCCGCGCCCCAATGAATGCTGCGATCTGCTAAAGTCGCTGCCGCATTTATGTTTGGCAGGTAACCACGACTGGGCCGCGCTGAATCGCTTGGATGTGCGCACCTTTAACGCGGATGCGCGCCGCGCGGTCACTTGGACACAAGAAACACTCCGCCCGGACAATATCGAATATTTGGCCGCGCTGCCTACGACATTTGTGCTGGGCGATTATACGCTGGTGCATGCCAGCCCCCGCGAGCCCATCTGGGAATACATTCTCGACCCGCTCATCGCGGCTTTGAATTTTCCGCAGTTCGAGACGCCCCTATGCTTTGTTGGGCATACGCATACGCCGGTCATATACCAACAAATGAGCGATCAGGGCGAGGTCAACGCCATACCGCCTGCCAATGGCACCCCCAAAGACCTCACCAATCAGAAACTCATCATTAACCCCGGTAGCATCGGCCAACCGCGCGATAATAACCCGGACGCCTCATATGCGATCTTGCATGTAGAAGAAAAGGTCTTCGAGCATCGCCGCATTCCTTATCCCATTGAGGTGACTCAGGAGCGTATGCGCGAGGCCAACTTGCCCGAGCGCCTCATCACGCGCCTGGAACACGGCTGGTAAGGCTTAAAATCCCTGGTAGATAAAGGGTGGCGTGCTGTCTGCCGAGACGATCACCAATAAAATAACGATCAGGCACAGCAGCAGCGCATAAAGATTCTCGCGTGTCAGCAAACGTCGCATGGTTAACTTTTGGGTTTGGGGTTGCCGTTTTGGAATGCCGCATGGGCATGATGTACGGGTTGGCGGCCCTTGCCGATTTGCCGCGTGAGGCTGCTGTGCAAACCCGCTTGCAGATAATCGTGGGCTGCACGTGCGGCGGCCTGCGGGGCTAAACCCTGCGCCAAATTCGCCGCCAGCGCCGCCGCCAAGGTACACCCCACCCCGTGCGGATTATCCAGCGGCAAGAGGGGCGCGCATAAATACGTGATCTGCTGGCCATCGAACCACAAATTCCGAATTTCGCCGTCTTGGGGCAGGTGGCCCCCTTTCAGGAAAACATAGCGCGGCCCTAGGGTATGTAAGCGCTTCACCGCCTCATGCTGATCTGCCATGGTGCGAATGGGCATATCCAACAATAGGGCGGCTTCGTCAATGTTGGGTGTGATGATTGTCGCCTGCGGGAACAGCGTCTCGCGATAGGCCGTCAATGTGTCTGCATCCACGAAAGGGCACCGCTGGCCATCCACCAACACCGGATCAACGACGACCTGACGCACCTGATGCGCCGCCAGGCGATCGGCCACCAGGCGCACGACGCTCGCCCGCGCTAGCAAACCTGTTTTTACCGCATCCGCCCCGATGTCCGCCAACACCACATCAATCTGTTGGGCGATTAGTGGCTCGGGCATGGGCAGCGCGTGGTGAACACGTCGCGTATCTTGGGCCGTGACGAGCGTCACCACCGACATACCGAAGATGTCGTGTGCTTCCAGGGTCTTTAAATCCGCTTGTAGACCCGCACTTCCGCCGGAGTCGGACCCAGCAATCGTGAGGACACGCGGTGGCAAACGATTAAGCGTAGGATGAGTTGACATTGTCGGACGATCTTCGTATACTCCACTCTTGCAATACGACTATATTCAGGAGTTGCCATGATGCAACCAGGTAGCGGCAGTAGCTTTCGGCTGATTGTGCGCCGCGGGCCCCAGCCGAATCAGATCTATGAGCTGAACAAAGATGTAATCACCATCGGGCGGGACATCACCAACGATATTACGATCAACGATCCCGAGGTGAGTCGGCATCATGCGCGGCTCTCACGTCAAAATGAACATTATATTATAGAAGACGTGGGCTCGACAAACGGAACCTTTGTGAATGGTCAGCGCCTTTCGAGCACGCGGGTGCTGTCGCCTGGCGAAACGCTCGGCTTGGGCGAAACCGTCACCTTGGCGTATGAGTCATCTAGTTTGCCCAATATGCCCATGCAACAAACGGCCCCGGCGGCGCCGCAACAATCTAGCCCGTCGCCTGCCGCGCAGAGCGGCGCCGCTGGCACAGAAGTCGGCCAACCAGAATCCGCGGCTCAGGTGCCCCAACAATACCAACCCTACGCACCGCCCGCGCAACAACAACCCCCTGGTGGCTATGGCCAACCCTCACCCTATGCGCCACCCAGCGGCGGGTCATCCCAGCCGGTCTATGCCGAACAACCCCCCAGCCCTTATAGCTACCGCAGCGAGACGACCGGGCGTAGCCGCTTTACGTCTTGGTTTTTGCTGGGGTGTGGCTGCTTTATCGTGCTGTGCGTGATTGGGGCGGTGGTGGCGCTGATCATTATTGACTCGACATGCGCCTGGCAAGAAGAACCCATCTTCACGATTATTGACGCTATTGGCCTGGAACCGGATACCAGTTCCGCCGCATGCCAATAGATACAGCCTAAGTTCTACACACGCAAAAACCCCGGCGGGCTGCGCCGGGGTTACCTATGCATTGGTGTAGGGCGGGTTAGTCGCGGCTACTAAAGACCAGCAGCGCATAATACGCAAAGTTCAGGATGGCGCCCGCCGTAGCGGCCACATACGTGAGGGCGGCTGCCCGCAGCACAGCCTGCGCACCCCGGCGATCTTCCTGCGTTTTAATGAGCCCCACTTCGTTGAGCATTTTCATAGCGCGGCGGCTAGCGTCAAATTCGACGGGCAGGGTCAGCACAGAGAACAAAACGACGCCACCGAACAGGATGAGCCCTAACAAAGCCAGCCCGAAGAAGTTGAGGAAAACCCCCAACAAAATCAGGATGTAGGCTCCATAATTGCCAAACTGTGCTACAGGCAGCAACGCCGTGCGGACCGCGATGAGCGGGCTGTTTTCATGATACTGCTGCACGTGGCCGAATTCATGCGCCGCTACGGCCATAGAGGCAATCGACGGGGCGTCGGCAATATGCGGCGACATGCCAACGCTTTGATCGGAGGGGTTAAAGTGGTCGCCAAGTTCTTGTTGCACACGCTGAAGCTGAACGTTCAGCCCGTAATGGCGCATGATGGTGCGTGCGGTTTCTACGCCATTGACATTCGCACTATTGCGCCGCTCTTTCCACGTACCATAAGTGCTGCGCAGATACAATTGTGCGGCGCCACTGAGCACCAACGCGGGGATCATCACGAATATGATATAGATCGGATCGATAAAGAGAGGCATCGGTCTCAACCCTTTTCTCTAACTAGACAAACACCGGGGTGCATTTCCCCCGGTGATGATGTTTCTCGACGCTGACCCTAATTATAGGGGATTTTTAGCGAATGAATATCAGAAGCACATTAGATACGGTCGGCCAGCACGGGCGGCGCCCATAGCTGGTTACGCTGCATACCCTTCAGCGCGCGGATGGCGGCGGCGATCTGTTCGTCTTCTTCAGTTTCGGTATCGTCTTCAATCAGCACGTCCGGGTCAAGCCCATCTGGCGCAGAGGAATTGCCGTCCGGCGTGACCCACCGCGCGATGGTCACGCGCAAAGCACCGCCCGCGTTCAGCGGTTGAATAGATTGAACGGTATTCTTGCCGAAGGTGCTCGTGCCCACGATGACCGCCCGTTCGCGGTCGCGCAATGACCCGGCTACGAGCTCGCTAGCGCTGGCGCTGCCTTCGTCCACAATCACGGCCAGCGGCACAGTCGGCGCCAGGGCGCCGCCACGCGCTTCGAAGATTTGCTCTTCATTGCCCGGCAATTGTTCGATCAAAATCGGGCCAGCCGCCACAAATTGGCTAATCACTTGCAGCGCGGTTTCCAGGAAGCCCCCAGGATTATTACGCAAGTCCAAGACCAGCCCATCGAGCCTATTGGCATCGAGTTCGCGCAGAGCATCTCGTAGGTTGCGGACGGTTTCTTCGGAAAATTGGTGCAAGCGCACATACCCCACGTTGCCATCCAGCATTTCAAATTCGACATCCGGCAAGATGATCCGGTCGCGAATCACGGTGATCTCAAGCATGTCGTTTTCACCCTCGCGCAAGATGCCCAGGCGGACTGGTGTGCCGGCGGGGCCACGTACCCGGTTGACGATTTCGCTTTGATTCAGACCCGTGATGTCTTCGCCACCGACTTCCACGATCAAATCGCCAGCTTGCACGCCCGCTTCCATGGCTGGCGAATCGGGGAGCGGGCTGATGATTTCGAGTGCGCCCGTGCGTTCATCCTGGCGGACGGTGGCGCCGATACCTTCAAATTCGCCGCTGAGGGATTCTTGCCAGCGTTCGTATTCTTCTTGGCTCATATAATTGGTGTTCGGGTCTTCTACGGCCTCCACCATGCCCTGAATGGCGCCGAACATCAAAGTTTCGGGGTCTAGCGGGTCGATATAGTTTCGATTCAGGACGTCCCAGGTTTCCCAGAAGGGCTCAAAGGTTTCTTCGAGTTCGGGGCGATTATCCGGCTGGGCGCTGGCCGATTGGCTATCGGTTTGCCCCATCCAATACCCCGCGCCAAAGACCAGGCTAAACGCCAATACTACACTTAACAGTCTCGTCATGTACCGCATATTGCTTGCTCCACAGTTTGCATCATGTCTCGATTATAAAGGATTATGTGCTAGATGCCCGGTCTTTGGGGCTATTTCGATTTAATTGCTCATCTCAGGATTAGGCAAGAGTTCGATTTCGCGCGCGCCGACGTTGTTCTGGCGGGGCGGAATGCCGACTTGCTCGTGGATGAGCCCAGCCCAACACGGTTGCGGGTTGCGGGCGTCGATGATTTCGGTCATGCGCACTGCGCCCCAGACTTCGCTCCGCGCGCCGGGTTCCAGGTAATAGAATGTTTGGTCGCGTTCGGCGTCATACACTTCGGTCAGTTCATCCAAAGACCCTAACGCCCAGCGCCACGGGTAGCTGCTTTCGGAGGTATCGCACATGAGGCCCACACGCCAGGCGCCTGCTTCTTCATAGGCGCCCATGCTGCTGCGCAGTTGGTTAAATTCATACACCGTGCCGGGGAATGGGCCAGCCGTCCGCACGGGCGTATCGCCATAGTTGCTCACCGCCAGATGAAAGACCAATAAATCACCCGCCAGCAACGAGAGGGTTGTAAGTTCAGAGCACACGCTCTCGGGATGCGCGATGCGTTCGCCTTGCGTCTCGGCGTCAGTAAAATACGCCGGGTCATAGGGCGCGGTATCGAAACAGACCGTGCCGCCCGTGGGTTGGGGCACGATTTCCACCTGCGGTAGCCCGCTCGTCTCGATGGTAATCTCGCTCGTGCGCACCATGCGCTGGCCTTCATCATCCTGCGCGACGGCAAAAATGGTGTAATCGCCATCCGGCGGGGGGCGAAAGCCCTGGTCGACGCCGCCATCGTAATCATATTCATGATTGCCCGGTTCGCCGGGGTCGCGCGCGCCAAAGCGCGGCGGTAGGTAAATCCGCACGCCTTGCTGATCTTCCAGATAGACTTCTAATTGAGCGGCTTTTTCCAGAAACACGTTCACGCTGATGCGGTCGCGCAGGCCATCCTGATTGGGCGAAAACACGCGCGGCCCGACATCAAACGCAGAGATGAGCGGCAAGTCGGGGTCGCCCTCGGCGATTTCTAATTGTCCTTGGGTGCTGGCCTGTTCGCCATCATCCGTCATGGCGGTTAATGTCCAGGTATATATGCCATCAGGCAATAAACGGGTTTGCAGATCGCCTTGCCAATCTTCCTCTGGCATCCGAAAGCCATCCACGACCCCGCTAAACAGCACGCGATAATCCCCCGCCGGGCGGCGGTTGCCTTCCCGAAAAGCATAAGATGTGCCATCTTCGGCGGTAAAGATGAGCGACACGTCGGCATTTTGCGAGAGCGTATACTGGAACTCGGTCACATCGTCGTTGCCATCCGCGTTGGGGGTGATGCGGTTTAGCGAAAATTCTGCATCACGAATCAATTCGCCGGGGGGGCTGAGGGCCATCACGCCCGCCACCACGGCCACCAAGGCGCCAGCCAGCGCCGCGCCGAAGACCCATAATCTCGGTAATTGCATCAGCTTGTATGTGGTTTCATCTTCATTCAGTTGGGGTACAGTCTAGCGAACTCAATGGCATCCGGCCAGACATAAATTGGCGCGTTGCCTGCGCGTTGGGGCATCGCCCATGTACAATGGGGTTATGTCTGTGGATACCCGTCATTTATTCATCAGTAGTTTGGTGGTGCTCGCGACCGCTAACACGACCATGTTATGGGGGCGGTTGGTGGTGCTGGCGCTTTTTCTGGGCGCTTTTGGCATCGAAGCCCTGGCGTTAGGCTTGCTAGCCGAGGCCCTGCTGAGCCTGGTCTTTATCGCCAGCGTCGAACAGCTTAAGGGCGTCTTTCACGAATTCACGATCTTGGGCGGGCTGTGCCTGGTGGGGCTGCTGATGATTGCGCTCAGCGCCGAATTACTGGCGCAAGGATTCGTTATCAGCTATGTGATTTTATACGCGACGCAACGTATTCTGCGCGATTTATTGTTTATCCATGCCTGGCGCTATATCAGCAGCCATTACAGTAGCCACCTTCAATATTTATTGATGCCCTTAAATGTCTATAGCCGGATGATGTTCATCCCTGCTGGGGTAGTGCTGGCCTTGCTCAGCTTGGTGGTGGAGGCCCAAAGCCTGATCTTGTTCTGGTGGGGCGCTTTGCTGGCGACCTTGCTCAGCCTGACCTTTTTCGCGGATGAATTCCCCCATCTAAGGCGCGTCCAAAGCCCGGAGGTCGCGCGGCGGCACATGATATGGGAACGCGCGACCAGCGCGCTGGCGACCTTTGCCGAAACGCCGATGACGCGCTTGCTGGGCCTCAGCGCCCTCAGCCTGACCATGGCGCTGAGCGTGCTATTTTATAAACTGGTTGACCAACTGTGGGCCAGCGCAGTCAGTGAAGAAGCGCTGATCGGCGGGCTGGCGTTGCTGACGAGCGTCGTTACGCTCTTGGCGTTGCCCATTCGCTATGTGTTTTTACCGCGCGCCTTGAATCTGTTTGGGATGCGCCGGGTCAATCTGCTGTATACGCTTTGGCTGAGCATCAGTGTGGGCCTCATCGCCTTTGTGCCGGGCCTTGTTAGCGCGGCTGTGGCCGAATTTACGCGCACGAGCTTGCGCTTCAGC
>DAOTVD010000455.1:0-3901 GCA_034437075.1 Anaerolineae bacterium | reverse complement strand
CGTGGTGGTGTGTGGCCAAAAAGCCGTTGGTGTCGCCCGTGCCGCTGCCCACGTCCAGCACGCGCAGCCCGGCCCAATCCGCCGTGGCGCGGCGCAGGCTCGCGTGCAAAAGCGCATACGTGCGCGCGTTGCGGTATCCGTTATATTCGCGCCGACCGACCGCGTCGTCCCCTGGCGGAGATTGCGCATCGTAGGCCGCGCGCCACTGTGTTTTGTGGGTATCCATGCGCAAAATTATAAACCATGGCCCCGCGTCTTGCCCTGGTGGGTCGCCCTGGTGCATAATCCGAAACGACGCACGGCAACGACAAAGGGCAAACCATGGCACAAATCGAAAAAACGGTCTTCATCAGCTATCGCCGCACGGATATGGGCTGGGCGCTGGCGGTGTATCAGCATTTGCTCGCGCATGGTTATGATGTCTTTTTTGATTTTCAGAATATCGACAGCGGCGATTTCGAGCAGGTCATTGTGGGCAATATCCGCGCCCGCGCGCATTTCGTGCTGTTGCTGACGCGGGACGCGCTCGCGCGTTGCATCGAGCCGGAAGATTGGCTGCGGCGCGAGATCGAAACCGCGATGGCCGAAAAGCGCAACATCGTGCCGCTGATGTTGCCCGGCTTTGACTTCGATGCGCCAGAGGTCGCCGCTTGCCTGACGGGGTCGCTGGCCAACTTGCGCCGCTATAGCGCGCTCCCGGTGCCGACCGCCTATTTTGACGAAGCCATGACCCGCCTGCGCGAGCGCTTCTTGAACGTGCCGCTAGAGGCCGTGTTGCATCCTCTGAGCGACGACGCCCGCGCCTATACGGAATCCAGCCAGCAAGAGGCCGCGCAGGTGCCCACCCTGAACGCGCCCCCCGCCGCAGACGACGCGCCGCTCTCCCATGGCACGCACAGCGCCCCGCTCAACGACGTAGATCCCCAACCCGAGGGCTTTTGGACGGGCTTGGGCAAAATGTTGGGCCTCGTGCCGGATGACGCCATGCGCCTGAATAACCGGGGCGCGGCCCACGAGCAAGCCGGGGATTACGCTGCCGCGCTGGCGGACTTCAACGCCGCGCTAGACCTCAAGCCGGATTTCGCCCTGGCGTACCAGAATCGCGGATTGGTGCATTATCGCCTAGGGGATTACGCCGCCGCGCTGGAAGATTATGCACACGCCCTGCGCCTGCAACCCAACAACGCCGATATTTACTTCAACCGTGCGGCAACGCATTTCGAGCAAGGCAACCTGACCGCCGCGCTCCAAGATTACGATCAGGTGATCCGCATTAAGCCCTGGGATGCTTCCGGCTACCTGAACCGGGGGTTTATCCACGATGCGCGCGGCGATTACGCACGGGCCATTGCCGATTTCGAGCAGGCCATCCGGTTTAAGCCGGATTACGCCGAGGCGTATCATAACCGGGGCGTGACGCGCGAAAAACTCGGCGAGGTGCCAAGCGCCCTGGCCGACCACGCCGAAGCGGCCCGCCTCAAGCCGGATTTCGCCGACGCGCACAACGGCTGCGCCTGGGCGCACTATCGCCTGGGGCAAGATGCCGAGGCCCGCGCGGCGGTGGCCCGCGCCCTAGCCCTGAAGCCGGACGACCCCCACGCGCTGCATACACGCGGGATGCTCTTTCTGCGCGCTGGTGACCGCGCCGCCGCCGAGGCCGACTTTCGCCGCGCGCTGGCCATCGACCCCGAAAACCAGGATGCCCAAGCCGCCCTGGCCGAGATGGGGCTATAAGGCCCTAAACCGAATTGCCGTTGGCGTCCAGGACCGGCAAGGTGCTGGGGTTGGCCGTGAAGGCCAAAAAGCCCGAATCTTGTACCCAGCCGATACGCCCCTGTGCGAAGATGGCCAGCCAACCGCCCCCCTGCAAAAAGCCCAGCGGCGTGTAGGGCAACCCCTCTTGGGCCGTGCCGATGCGCTCGGCGCTGGTTTCGGGCATGGCACGGATGCTGATATTCGCTTGTGGCACCAACAATAGGCCCATCGTCGCGCTGTCGGGGGCCAGGCCATGCTGGGCGGGCGTGCCGATATAGAGCATATCTGCCTGGGTAAAGACTTCGCCTTCGCTTGTGCGAATATAGGCCGTTTGGCCGTTGTAACGCACTTGCCAATGATCGCGCACGGGGTCGGGGCTGAGCAATTCGAGCGCGGCAGGCTCGCGTAAAACGGTGATGAGGCGATTGTGCGCACCACCCCCAGCGGCGACCGTGTTCGGGTCGCTAAAGACCTCCACACTGATGTTGTCTAGGCGCGCATCCGCAATGGAGACAATCGGATAGGCGCTCTCGGGCGCGTCTGCGTCGGATTCGTCCTCGGTACTGTCCTCGATGCTATCGAAGGTCATGACGAGCGTTTCCAAAATGCCGAACGCTTCATCTTCGTATAGGACGATGGGCGGGTCGTTGGAGATAACGGTGAAGGTCACATTGCCAAAATCGCCGTTGCTGAATGGCACTACCCCGGCCCCGACCAAACTATTGCCAAGCGGGTCGGTATGGTAGGCGACTTCGGCGGTGCGGCCATCCGGCAAGCTGACCGTCTCGCGGGTGTAATCCGCCCCCAAAAAGGCTTCAACCTCGGCGGGTATAAGCGCGGGGCGGCGCTCTGGCCCAGCATAGAACGAGATACCAATCTGGGGGCGGGTGTCATCTTCGGCCACGCGCTGTTCATTGGTTAAAACCGCCTGACCGGGTTGGTCGCCCGCTGTGACGCGCCACGCGCTGGGGTATGCAAACGCCGCGTTCCAGCCGACGATCTCGAAGCGTTCATCCAGGGGCAGGTCTTCGCCGCGCACGGTGATGATGGGCGTATCGGCGGGGGTGTTGGTTTGTGGCGCGTCGGCGAGGGTATAGCCGCTCATAAAGGCGGTTGCCGCCGCGAGGATGCCGCTTTCATAATCGCGCAGTGTGCCGGCCATATTGGGGGTGCCGCCCGCGAATTGCATCACCATCAGCCCGGTGAGTTCATCCGCCAAAGGCGCGGCTGTGATAATCGAGAGTAAATCGCCGTCATAATCCGGGCTGAGGGCATAGCGCATGGTGCGGCCATCCGGCAGGGTGACAATGTCTTCGGTATAGCTCGGCCCCGGCAAGCTTTGCGCTAATGTCTCTGGCGAAAAGTACGCATCGGCTTCGGTTGTAGGGAGCGTCGTAAAGACAATGGCGACGATGGGCAAATCGGTTTCCATCAAGAGGTTGGTATTGCTGACAAGCGTTTGAACCGCATCAACGTCTTGAATCTCCCAAGCCGAGGGGTATTGCAAGCGCAATGGCGGGTCTTGCCCGGCGAGCAGATGCACGCCATCCAAGACAATTTCGCGATCATTGAACAGGGTGAAGCTCGGCGCTTCGCCTGCGGCGGGCGGTTGCGGGCTTGTTTCGACATTCGCCACAGCGGTGTCCTCGACCCGCTCTAGCGTCAGGGTAAATTGGCCGCTGCTGGTGCCCTGCGCCTGCAAAAAGCGCGTGGCCAGGATGGTATAGGTGTCGTCGGCGGGCAAGGTGGTCTGAATTAGCGAATTGAGGTTGTCGCCGCCGTCGTCGTCCTCCGCTACGAGGTCGCCAGTGCTGTTATACAACAACAAATACGGGTCGAGGCCCGCCTGGTCGGTGCTGGTCATCGCAATGCGCACGACATCCCCTGCCGCGCCATCGAAGGTATAGCGCACGGCGGCAGAACCCTCACCAACGCGCTCGGTGGCCTGGTCGCCATAGGTCAGCGTTCCGGCATTGCGCGCTTGAGACAACAAATCCACTTCTGTCGCCGCTGGAGAGGCCGGAATAGTCGGCGGAATGGGTGTATCCGTGGGCGGTTCGGGGGTCGGTGTGTTGGTGGCCGGAATGGGTGTATCTGTGGGCGGTTCGGGGGTCGGTGTGTTGGTGGCCGGAATGGGCGTATCTGT
>DAOTVD010000454.1:0-7989 GCA_034437075.1 Anaerolineae bacterium | reverse complement strand
GCGCCTTATTGTGGACTTGTTCCGCAACACGCAGATGCAACTCCTCAACGGCGAAACGCTGGATGTGCGCCTGGCCAGCACCCCCCTGGCCGAGGTCACCGACGAGGCCATCCTGAGCATGCTCTGGCAAAAGACGGGCAGCCTGTACGCCTATTGCGGACGCGCGGGCGCGGCCATCGGCCTGAATACGCCGGATTTAGAGCACCCCACCGTCGCGGCCCTGGCAGATTTCGCGGGCGCGTGCGGCGTCGGCTTCCAGTTGCAAGATGATATTCTGGGCATCGTGGGCGATGCGCAACAACTCGGCAAGCCAGTCGGGTCAGACATCCGCGAGGGCAAGCGCACCTTGGTGATTACCGGCGCGCTGCCGAACCTGAGCGCCAACCAACGCGCCGAACTCGATGCCACGCTGGGCAATCCCGCCGCCGACGACGCGGCCATCGCGCGTATGACGGCCATGCTGCGCGAGGCGGGCGGCATCCAACACGCGCAAACGGTCGCGCGGCGTTATGTGGACGACGCCTTGCAACACCTGGAACCGCTGCCCGAAACGCCCCAAAAAGCCCACTTACGCGCCTGGGCCGATTACATCCTGGCGCGGGATTTTTAGCACGTCAGGGCGTAAGCTCCGCCAGCCAGAGATTGTCATCCTGCGCGTTGCGGTAGATAATGCGCCGCCCATCCGGCGAAACGTGCCAATCCGCGTTGGCAATATACAGCGGCGTGACGGCAGCGTCGGTCAGATAGCGATTTTCGGCGCTGGGGATGTGATAATAGGCCAGCGTGGCGGCGTTCCCGCTGCTGATATCCAGCGGCACATAATACACACTCTCGGCATCACGCCAGCGCCAGCCCCCAAAAAACGGCAAGGCTTCCGCCGTTGCGCCTTGCTCGGTGCGGATGGTGTAGACGCCGTTGCGCGCGGGGTCGGTTTGGTTCACGAGATAGAACATCAGGCGTTCGCCGCCCGGCGCGACCGAAATATCGCGTATCCAATTCCAGATGCCCAGCACAAAATGCTCATCCGTGCGCGTGTCGTAGATCGTCAGGCGCGTTTCGGTGCGGTCTAGGATGGGCGTCACGATGAGGGCGCGCGCGGCATCTAGCCAAACGGCCCACCCTCCGGGCTGCTGCCAGATCATCCGCGCCTGCGAGCCATCCAAGTTACTCATCCAGGTTTCAACCGTCTGGTACGATTCGCCGGGCAGATAGCCCCCACGCCAGACCTCCCATAAGAGGCGCGAATTATCCGTGCTGATGGCGGGTAACGCGCCCTGGGTTTCTACGGCCCATTCGGAGAGATCGCCCAAATCCCGAATCGTGACCAGGCCATTGACGCGCGTCACCTGATACGCGCCATCTGGCGAAAGCAACATAGGCGGGGCAGGCTCGATGGGCTGCGGCGCGGCGGCACCGTCCACGCGATATTCGAAGACGTTGGCCCGCTGGCCATTCGGCCCATCAATGACGTAAAACCGCTCGCTGTCTTCCGGCCCCCACCAGGGATAAGCACAGCATCCGCCAGTGGTTAGGGCGCGGGTCGTCCAGGCACCGCCCGCTGGCAAGGGGCCCAGCGCGCGCGGCAGCGGCGCGTTATCCGGCGGGCGCACGTCCAGCGGATAGGGCCAGGTGACGGCGTAATCGTTCAGGCGGGCGCCGCCAAATTGCACGGTGGGCTGGTCGCGCAGGGTCATCCAGCGGCGCGGGTTATCCATATCTTGCTGAAATTGCGGATTCGAGAACATGCCGATGCTAGAGAGCATATGCCAGGGTGCTTCGATGTAATCGATGGGGTTGAAGGTCGTGCGAAAATCTAGCGAACGGATTTCGAGGTGCAAATGCGGGCGCGAGGTACACACGCCGTCGGGGTCGCCCACCAGCCCGATATACGCGCCCTGGGGCACGAAATCGCCAGGATTGAGGGGCGGCGTCTCTAGCAAATGGCCGTACAGAATGCTCAGATTCAATTCATCGTGGCGCATGATCAGATTATGTGGGGCGGAGCCAAACGCGCCTGCGTCCACGGCATGCACCACGCCATCGGCCATCGACACCAGGGGCGTCCCGCAGGGCGCGAAGAGGTCTAGCCCAAAGTGCAGCCCCTGCCCAGCGGAATACCAGCGCGCGCCGAAATTATAGGCGCCTGTGGTGTTGCCATAATGCTGACCAATCAGCCAGTTCCCCGGCCCCGGTGGCAGATTAATGGGCAGGATCAGCGGACGTTCGCCGGGCGGGAACTGCGCGGCGGCGCGTGGCGGGTCGCTGGGCGCGATGCCCCCCAGCAAACAGACGATACCCAGCAAGATAATAGCGATACGCGGCATTAGCTTCTTCGTTGGGCTCAATGGTCAGAGTGCGTTGGTTGTGCTTTAGCTTAGCAGATTCGAGGGGGAATGTGCAGATGCAGCGCGCCCCGCCGGGGTAGGTCGTGCGGTGGCACGCCAAAAGTGATCGCGAGCGGCGATTTGTCGAGATGCAGCGCGCCCCGCCGGGGTAGGTCGTGCGGTGGGGCGCGCTAGAAGATCAGAAATAAAATGCTAGGTCGGAAGTTCTAGCTTGAATTCGCCAACGAGTTGCTTTACCCAGGCATCGACCCGTTCGGGGGTCAATTCGGGCTGTTGATCTTCATCCAGGCAGAGGCCCATAAATTTGCCGTCTTCTTCGCCCGCCGAGTAATCATATTCGTGGCCGTCGGTGCTGGTGTAGCCGACAAGCTCGGCACCTTTTTCGCGGGATTTTTTGGCCAGAATGCCGACGCCATCCTGGTAAGAATCCGGGTAGCCTTCTTGGTCGCCCAAGCCGTAGACAGCAACTTGCTTGCCACTGAGGTCGAGGTCATCCATCTGAGAAAAGGCGTCGTCCCAATCGGGTTCGAGTTCGCCGATGTCCCAGGTGGGGATGCCCAGAATGATTTTGTCGTAGGCCAGCATATCCGTCAGCGGGCCGTCGGTGACATGGTGAATGGTGACGAGCCCATCTTGGTATTTGTCGAAGGCGTCTTTAATCATGTCGGCAACTTTTTCGGTGTTGCCGGTAGAACTGCTATAGAATAAACCAATTTGCGACATATTAGTCTCCTTCATGGATTGGTTGATCAGTGTTTTTGGGGCGCATACATCACGCGAGACGCATGGCCTACGGACGTCATGTCGCACAGTCGTTCCCCATTCGGATCGTTCGCGCGTGGCGAACGCCACAGAATTAGCGAGCATGGACAGACAAGCCACATATGCTTAGTTTATATGGGAGCGAGATGAATGCGTAGAACCATACCCAGACTTGGTATGCCATTTGGCAGGAGGCTAATATTTGCGATTGTAGCGCAAACGCGGGCGCGGATTACGCCCTTGCCAATGGGGTGTGGGTGGGTCGTATTCCGGATTCGGGCTCGTTTGCTGGGGGGCTGATACGGGCTCGTTTTCGAGATCATCCGCTTCGAAATCATCCAACGCATAGACGGCTTCGTCGTCATCGGCCTCATAAGCGCCTTTGTCGTCGTCATCTGCCTCGAAATCATCTGATGCGCCAGCGTCCGCTTCGGCCTCGGCGCTATCTGGTGCAGAAGCCTGTGCAGCGGCAGCTTTAATGCTGTGCAGATGGGCCAGAGCCTCGGCGCGGATGAAATCATAAAAATCGTCAAGCACATCGCCCATATTCCCCGGCGGGGGGCCGAGCTCAACCAAAGCCTGGTTTTCGTTGGGCACATAATCCGGCGGTGGGTCGAAGTGCCGGGTGTATCTTTTCCAGAAATACGGGCGTTGTACTGCCAAGGGTTTGGCCCGTGGATGCATATCACGATTTTCGGCCAACGCGCGCAGGTCGTCCGGCAGGGGGGGGATGAACGGCGCCAGCACGGTTTCGATGTGTTGGCCGCGCAACCGCCATAATAAAGCCGGGTCGGTGTCGATATGCCCGGCCAAGATGTAATGCAAGGCCACCGCATGTATACAGGGTGTCTCGTGGGCGCGGCAGGTGCATGTATAGCGCAGTTCGGCCCCGCGCGGGATGAACGATTCGTCCCATTCGCGCAACAAGGCTTCGCAGGGGGTGGGCAGTTCGTCGCGCAGGATGCGCTCGACGTAAGATGGGTTGTCGTGCAACAGAGCCTCTAACGCGCCCACTGTGCTTGCCGAAAAGGGTTGCACCTGTATCGTGGTTTCATAGGGCCAGGGCAACGACGAAGGCAGATTGGCGTAGGCGAACCCGTCGAAAACTTCCATATGATAGACCGGGTAGGTGCGCGAATAAGCGTAGCCACGCTGGGCGCGTTCGGGGCTGATGCGGTCTTCCAGGGCGGCCAACCAGGCTCGCCCCCACCACGCCTGCGGCGCGATCTCGCCAGGGATGCAAATGATCTCGGGTTCGGCCATAAAAAGTTGAGGGGTTTGGCTCTGGGGTATTGTGCGCAGATACGGGGAATCGATGATGCATAATCCGACGGCTACATAGATCATCATTTCTTCGAGATCATCAAATTCTTCGAAATACCACGGCCATTCAGACATGCGCTTAGCCTCCTAACCCTTCGCGGCGCAAAGCGACTAGGTCGCGCAAGTCCGCGTTGGACATTTCAGAAATCCATTTTTCGCCGCCGTCGCCAATAACTTGATCGGTCAGGGCCTGTTTGTGTTCGAGCATTTCATCAATACGTTCTTCCAGAGTGCCCAGGGTGATGAACTTATGCACCTGGACATTCCGCTCTTGGCCGATACGGTAGGCCCGGTCGGTGGCCTGGTTTTCGACGGCGGGGTTATACCAGCGGTCGAAGTGAAACACGTGGCTAGCGCGTGTGAGGTTCAAGCCCGTGCCCCCCGCCCGCAACGACAAGATGAATATGCCTGGGCCGTCCTCCGCTTGAAAGCGCGCGACCATCTTTTCGCGTTCGGGGCCGGGGGTGCCCCCGTGCAAAAACAACACGTCCTGCCGGATGTGGTGCTGTAAATGCGCGTAGAGCAAATGGCCCAATTCGGTGTACTGAGTGAAGATCAGTGCGCATTCGGCACCGTCGCCCACTTCGCCGAGCATTTCGAGCAGGCGTTGCAGCTTGCCGCTGCGCGTGCGGAAGGTCTGCGGGTTGGGGTCATTCTCTTTCAGGAAATGCGCAGGATGGTTGCAGATTTGCTTCAGGTGGGTGAGCATACGCATGATGCGCCCTCGGCGTTCCATGCTATCTGCGGCCTCGTCGATTTGATCTAGCCCCCCCCGCACGGCGCTATCGTAGAGCTTGGCTTGCTCGGGCGTCAGGGTGCAATAGACTTTATTTTCAAATTTTTCGGGCAAATCTTCGATAATGGTCGTATCCGTTTTGACACGCCGCAAGATAAAGGGCGCGGTGAGCGTTCGTAACCGCGCGGTGGCGTCGGCATCCCCCCACTTTTCGATAGGCGTCACGAAATGATAGGAGAATTGCTGGCGCGAGCCGAGATAATCGGGGTTCAAAAAATGCAAAATTGACCAGAGTTCGAGCAGGCGATTTTCCATCGGGGTACCCGTAAGGGCCAGGCGATGGTCGGCGCTTAGCGCGCGTGCAGATTGGGCGGCTCTGGTGCTGGGGTTTTTGATGTTCTGCGCTTCGTCCAACACCACCGAGGACCAATGTACCGCTTGCAAGGTCTCGGCGTCACGATACATCAGGTTGTAGCTCGTGAGTACAACATGCATATGGGCGGCTTCGCTGATGAAGTCGTCCCCTTTTAGGCGATTGGCCCCCTGGTGTTTCAGCACGTTCATATCCGGCGCGAAGCGTTTAATCTCGTGATACCAGTTGCCCACCACGGATGTCGGACAGACCAGTAAAGCCGGGGCGGTTGGGACTTCGGTATCTTGCACATGCAACCAGTACGCAATGGTCTGGATCGTTTTGCCCAGGCCCATGTCGTCAGCCAAACAAGCCCCCATGCCCAGGTCGCGCATTTGAGCCAACCAGCCAAAACCGCGCGCCTGATAGGGCCGCAAGTTGGCCTGCAAGCGGTCGGGCTGGTGCGGGATAGGCGTCTGGTGCGGGTTTTGCACGCGATTAAAGACATCAACGAGCCAATCATCCACCGTCAAGCTCTGTTCGGCGATTTCGATGTCGTGTTGTTCGGCCAAGGCTTCGGCGTCGGCTTGGGCCAGCAAATCCAGCGCTTCCATAACGGTCAGGCTGTGCTCACTTTGCTCGGCCATATCCAGCGCCGCGCGCAATTTGCGTCGAAGTTCGGGGCTAAGCACCCACCATTGGCCCTCCTCGTGTACGAGCGCGGCCTCGCTCTCCAACAAGCGGCGCATGACCTCCGGCGCTAGGGGCGGTTTTTCTGGGCTAGTGATGATTTCCCAATGAAATTTGAGCAGGCTTTTGCGGCTGAAAAATTTGCCATCGCCCTCGGGTTGGGGGCTGCGCAGGCGGCCCCGCGCTTGAAGTGAGACTTGTTCGGTGTACCATTCAGGTAACCCGACCCAAACCCCCATGTTCATCAGCAAATTGGCCGCTTGGGTCAAGAACTGATAGGCCCGGTCATTGCTGAGCGTCAAGTAGAGCGGGTCTACCTGAGTAGAATAATAGCTATCCAGCAGCGGCGGGTAGGCCAACCCGGCTTGATAGAGAGCTTTGCGCAGGGTTTCGATAGGCTGGTTTAAGCAGAAACCATACCAGTCTTGGGTGCGGTCGTTAGGATGGGCGAAGATGTCTTTGGCACTTACGACGAAGAATTCATCTTCTTCTTCATCGCCCGCTTCCCAGCAAAAGAGGCCGAAGCTCAGGCACCAGAGCGCGCTACCCGGTTGGGGCTCGTGGAGGGTCAAGGCCAGGCCCCATTCATCGCCTTCGGGCAGCGGGCCTTTGAGCCACTCTAGCCATTCCTCGTAGAGTTGCGCGCCGGGCGCGCCATACGCCTCTACGGCTACGGGTTGCGGGCGCATGAGCGCCTTGAGCCAAGGATGATGGTAAACCGCAATGTGTGACTCTCGCACAAAGCGATCGGTAAAATCCACCAGAAAACTATCCAGCACACCGCGTCGGTCTGGCATCTCGCGAACGCTTTCCATCGTGGCAAAGCAGATGGTCGGCATATCGCGTTCCCACTGAGCCAGCGTATCGTCATCCACCTGCGGGCGCCAATAGGCGATATGCTCGGCGTCAGACACTGGGTGCAAGGCCGGAACGAACGCGCCTGTAGACAGGCTATAGAGCACCCCTTCGACGACATCTCGCCAGAAGCGCAAGTCGCTACCTGGGATGCCCTGGGGCGCGACACTGGCCAAGTTTTGCAAGAGCACCATGGCTTCTTGGCTGGTGAGGGTGAGCGCAAAGACCGACCAACGGTATAAACGGGTCGCGCGCCGGAAGTAATGCGCGCCAGCATCGCGCGCTTCGCTGGATGGGCTGGGGTAATGAGGCGCGCTGGGCAACCAAATGGGCACTATTTCGCCATCGGGTTGGGCTGCGGGGGCCATGCGGTCCAGGTGACGCAACAGGGCCTCGGCATCCAGGGTATAGGGGTGGACGTCGTCCGGGGCTACCACGTGGGGTTGGGCAGCCCGCACATCTTCACCCCAAAAGATGAATCGTTGGGCGGAGGCTAACCAGGTGCCATGTAAAACATACATAAACGGCGCTCATCGCATTGTGCATCGGCGGTTATGCATAGTTTAGTTGGTTGGTGTGTCTTTCGTGGGGTGCACTGGATGTTGAATGTGCTAGTTCAAGGCCATGATACCGACTAACATCATCCGCAGTTTGTGCGAGGTGATGTGTTTGGTGTGGATTGGTTCGCCACAACACCTTGTACTACTGTAGCTACTATAGCACATTTACCCTCAAACGGGCAGATTGAACGGGTGCATTTCATAAATTTGGTAAAAAAACGGACAGTATATATCGTGCCCAAAAATGATAACCGTGAATGCCATGCCAACAACTTGATACGCGCTCGATTGAACAGGGTTTGCGTGTCATGTTATTTGACCTACCCCAAATGACCGCCTATTGACACTACGTCACGAAAAATGCGA
>DAOTVD010000453.1:0-3007 GCA_034437075.1 Anaerolineae bacterium | reverse complement strand
AGGGTCGCTCCCCCCAAGGCGGCCCTTTTCCGTTTCAGCAGCCCCTACATTGTGTATCACCATAGAGCCTGTATAATGGCCGGGTAGTTAGCTTACTAACGAAGCGAGAGCTTATGGACAGTTCAAAACAAACACAAATGTTTTTTCTGCCAAAACCGAGGGCTTAAGCCCTCGGTTTTATACGGATTTGTTTTGCGTTCTCCATTAGGCTTTTCCAAGTATTTAACTATGCCGCTTGCTTTTGTCGAAAAGGATACCGGCTTGATTTTACCCCCCTCTAGCTCCCCCCGAATTCGGGGGGAGAACTTACTCGGGCGCATAATAGCCCCTCCCTGAATTCGGGGAGGGGCTGGGGAGGGGTAATTATTTTTCTGGAAAAGCCTTAGCTCGTGCCGTATAGAGTTCGGTAAATGTGATATTGCTGGTAAATGCGCTCGACATACAGTTCGGTTTCGCTAAAGGTCACCGTCTGTACAAATTGGTCAATATCGTTGCCAGAGATGCGCAGCCATTCCATAGCATTGCCCGGCCCGCCATTGTAGCCCGCCAGCGCGGCATAGGGTTGTTGATCCACCAAGCCCATTATCCAGTCGATATACCACACGCCGAAACGCACGTTGATATAGGGCCGGTAAACATCGTTATTCTGGTAATCCTCCGGCCAACCAAGCCGCTCGTTGATCTCGTAGCCCGTGCTGGGGATGATCTGCATCAGCCCTTGGGCGTCCGCGAACGAGGTCGCGAAACTCTCGTATAAGCTTTCCTGGCGGATTAGCGAGAAGACCAGCAGCGGATCGACGCCGAATTCTTCCGTGGCGGGCAGTACCAGATCGTTATAGTAAATGGGGTAACGCAGACGCACCAAAAAGGGCGGCGCGCTCAGGTTGTCGCTGCCCGCCAAGCCGTTGATGAGGTTCGCGGCGGCTTCAATGCTGGCCCGGTACAGGCCAATATCGCGGAAATACAGCGCAAGTTGATACTGGGCTAGCGGATCATTCTCGAAGGCCACGCGCAGATTATTGAATTCGGTTTGCGCGGCGCTGAAGTCGCCCAGTTCCCACAGTTCGGCCCCTCGGATGAGGCGCGGGTCTTGGGCCAGGGCCGGGTTGAGCGGCGCCAGCGGCCCTTCGGCGCTGATCTCGAAGGTCTGGCGCAGCCAATTTTCGGCCTCAGTTTGCTGGGCGGTGTCATCAAACGTGAATTGATAATCGGCGGGGGGCTCAAAGGGCACACGTTCGGCCAAAATATCCTCGGCACGGATGGCGAAATAGCCGCCGGGGTCGGCTTGGGTGGCGCCTCGGAAGCTCTGCTCGGCCAGGTCCGTTTGGCCATTTTCTTGGTATAGCCGCCCCAACCACAAAAACGCGCGACTGCTCGCCTCGCCCGCGCCCGCATTGGCTAGAGTGGTGTAGAAGCCCTGCGCGCGTCCGGTTTGCCCGGCGTTATAGGCCAGCGTGGCGCCCAATTGCAAGCCGTCGATGGCGCGGTCGCTTTGGGGGTAACGCTCGGCGAGCTGCTCGAAAGTGCTCATAGCGCGTTCAATGTCGTCTTGCTGGCTATACAGATAGCCCGCGCGCCACATGGCTTCGGGGGCTTCGCCTAGGTCGGGCTGCGTATTGGCGAGTTCCAGATAGCGATTAATGGCGTTGGGGATGTCGCCTTCCTGAAATAAGGTGCGGCCTTGTTCCAGCCAGGCTAACCCAAACGACGGATCGGTTACGTATTGATCTAAAATGGTCTGGAAGGTGGTATAGGCCGCTGGGAAGTTCCCCAGCGCGCGATAAGCCCGCCCGCGCATGAGCAAGGCTTCCACGGGGGCCACGGATTGCTCCGCCGTGAAGCGATTCAGCGCGTCCAGCGCGGTTTGGAAATCGTCATTGCTATAGGCGATTTGGGCCGTCAGCCAATCGTCCGTTGGGATATCCGCCGCGTTGAGCGTCCCGAGCGCGCGATAGGCGCCTGGCGTCGTGGGGTAGAGTTGTAGCATGGCTTGCAAACGCGCGTAGCCTTGCTCGGTGCGTCCATTTTCGATTTCCACCAGCGCGGCTTGATATTCGATATTGGCGCGATAGACCCCATTGCGCGCTTCGTTCAGGATCGCGTCATACTGGTCGATGGCCTCGCCAGGTTCGTTATTTTGCAAATACGTCAGGGCCATGCGTTCGCGCAAGGCGAGCTTACTCGCCAGGTCGCGCGCGTTGTCTACAGCATTTTGATACGCGCCCAGCGCTTGTTCGGTTTGGCCCAGGTTGACATACGCATCACCAATGCGTTCATAGGCGTAGCTGTCGATGACGCCGGGCTTGAGTTCCAGATAGCGTTCGAAGTCCGGGATGGCTTCGGCCCATTGGCTTAGCCCTAGATAGGCATCGCCGCGCAAAAAGTGCGCTTTACCCAGGCGTGGGTCGTCGGGGTATTGCGCGATGAAATCGCTCAGCGCGTCTACGGCAGCTTGAAAGAGCCCTTCGCGCACCCCCGCCTGGCCGAGCCGAAAGGCGGCATCCGCGCGCACATCCCCGGTCAAAAAGGGATCACTCAGTAAGCCCTGATACGTCACGACCGCCGTTTCGTAGTCTCCGTTATGCAATGCGCGCTCGGCGCGGTTTAGCCCTTCGGAGGGGGGGAGGGTCGGCGTGGGGATGGGGGCATTGGTTGGTGCGGTGGCGGGCGTGGCGGTGATGATAATCGGCGAGGGGGTGGCGTCCCCGCCGATGGGCGTAGCGGTCATGAAGATCGTTTCCGGCTCGCTGCTCAGACTACAAGCCAACGTCGCCAGGACAATAGCAATGGTGGGAATCAGCAATTTATATCGTGTCATCATAACCCGCTATTATGCGGGGTGGGCGGGCAAAAGGCAATCGTGCGTGGTATGAACACAGGACGATTGCATCAAACTGAGGGTTGACTGTAGGGCAATTGCATATGGCTATGCTGAACATAAAACCTTTAGCAAGTAACCCTCATCCCATCCAGCGTGCTTCCGCTTGGCTTTGATGCCAACATTCAA
>DAOTVD010000452.1:0-6672 GCA_034437075.1 Anaerolineae bacterium | reverse complement strand
GGTCTTGCTGGCGGGGATGGGCTTACGGCTAGCCGCCGCCGGATTGGTCTGGTTCTGGCCCGTGCCGCGCCCTGTGCTTAGCCCAGCCCACAAGGCAAGCTGAGCTATCCGGCGCGCTAGAGGTTTTCGGCCCTCGGCGCGCCAGGCTGGCGCATCAGTATCTATTTCGACAATGCCACATGTCGCAAGAACGTAAAGCAAACGGCGAATTAATCGAAAGACGCATCAATGACACAGCACCTTATTCAAGGTTAGCGGTGTTATAAGGCTTTTGTAACTGGTTAGGCTATGCCAATTCTTCCCCCTCACCCCCTTAATCCCCCTCTCCCAAACGCCGCTTTGCGGCTGGTAGAGGGGGAAAACGACCCAAAACCGACACTTTTTGCCCCTCTCCCCGGGCTAATAGCCCGTTTGGGAGAGGGGTTGGGGTGAGGGCTGAGTAGTTACCTTTTCCAAGTATTTAACTATGCCGCTTGCTTTTGTCGAAAAGGATACCGGCTTGATTTTACCCCCCTCTAGCTCCCCCCGAATTCGGGGGGAGAACTTACTCGTGCGCATAATAGCCCCTCCCCGAATTCAGGGAGGGGCTATTATTTTTCTGGAAAAGCCTTATTCGGTGTAGGCGCCTACGATGGTGTTGACGTTGTAAGTGATGAAGTCTACATAGGTCGAGGCGGGGCCATCGGCTTCGCTCAGCGACCCCGTATAGAGCGTGAATACTGGCACGCCCGTCTCGGCACCTACCGTTTCGGCTAGGTTCGGATTAACGGTCGTTTCAGCGAAAATAGCGGGCACGCCTTCGGCTTCGATCACCTCAATCAGTTCGGCCAGTTCGCGCGCGCTAGGCTCAGAAGCCGTGCTACCGCCCCGGATCACGACGCCTACCACGTCAAACCCATAAGCATTGGCGAAGTAGCCGAAAGCATCGTGGTTAGTCACCATCACGCGCTGGTCTTCAGGAATTTCTGCGATGCGTTCCATCACAAAATCATGGGCCAAAGCATCCAACGTTTCTAGGTACACAGCAGCATTCGCTGTGTAAGTTTCGGTGTTGGCCGGGTCGAGCTCAATTAAGGCATCACGGATGTACATCGTCCAGTACATGACATTATGCGGTTCCATCCATACATGCGGGTCGCAACTGCCTTCTTCGTGGCTGTGTTCTTCGCCTTCTTCATGATCATGGTCATGTGAATGGCCTTCACATTCGATGGCATATAGACGGCCTAGGCCCTCGCTCCCATGTGCATGGTCGTGGTCGTGGTCGTGATCTTCGCCTTCTGCGTGGTCGTGATCTTCGCCTTCTTCGTGGTCATGATCTTCGCCTTCTGCGTGGTCATGATCTTCGCCTTCTGCGTGGTCATGATCTTCGCCTTCTGCGTGGTCATGATCTTCGTGTAAGGCAGCCATTTCGGCGACATGAGCTTCACATAGCGCCGCTAGTTCAGTGCTGGCTTCGCCTGCGTGGTCGTGATCTTCGCCCTCTGCGTGGTCGTGATCTTCGCCCTCTGCGTGGTCGTGATCATGGCTGTGCCCACCAAAAGCCAAAATATTGACACATTGCGAGACAACTTGAATATTGATGTCATCATCGGCATTCTCGATGACGGGCATCAGACCTTCTTCAAAGTTCATCCCATTGACGAACACCACATCCGTCTCAGCCAGCGCGGCGACATCGCCCGGTGTGGGTTGGAAAATATGCGGGTCGGCCCCAAGCGGCATCAACGACTCGACATCCGCAGCATCCCCCGCCACATTGCGCGCCACATCCGCGATGATGGATGTGCTGGCCATTACCTGAAGCCGCTCATCATCCTGGGCGAATGTGGACCATGTGCTGGCCAACGCCAAGAGCAAAATTAAAATACCAACTGTACATTTTCTGAACATCATTCATTCCTCAAACTGATCAAAATTACATGCAGTTGATATTTTGTATCATTAATCGGCATTTGTAAATGATAAATTGTATCAATAAAGCGACGCCGGGAGTATATTGAGGCGGCTAGGGTAGACAAAGGCCAGCATGCCCTGTATGAACGACGATGCGCTGAATTGATGCGGATAGGCGCTCAGGTGACGCCTTACCCGCTTTAGGCGGCACCGCCGACGGCCTTGTTCAGTTGTTTTTGGGCCTGGTGTAAGCTCAGCTCGCCGAGTTCCCGCCCGGCTTGAACTAAGGGGAGCATGCTAGCCGTAATGCCCGCCGCTTCTAGCCGTTTGAGGTTATCGGCATCTTGTTCTCGGACCAAAGCATTGATCTGACCCGTGAAATTGTTCTCGCGCAGCATATCGCAGGCGTCGATTTTGGCGGGTAGACTCGGTACAGCCAAAATAACCGCGTGGATGTTGGCTAAATCCAGGTTTTGCAAGAGCTCGCTGTCTTGCGATTCTCCGAATAACACGCGCCGCCCCATCTTTAGGTGCCGTTCGATCTTGGCGGGGTCAGAGTCTAACCCGATGGGCCGTTGCCCGTGCTCCACTAGATAATCGTAGGCGGCAGTTCCGACCTGGCCCATGCCCACCACCAGAAAATGCGCCCCGCCTAAAGATCGCGGCTGATGGTCGGGGTGTTCGGCATCGCGTTCTAGGGGCCCCAGGCGGGGTTCTAGGCGTTCCCATAGCGGATTTACGAGGCGATTGAGCGGGGCGTTCACGGCAAAGGAAAGGGCCACCGCCAGGGCGAGGGTGGTCAGCCAAGTTTCATCAATTAGCCCACCTTCGACCGCCGCCGCTGCCACAATCAGGGCGAATTCACTATAGGCCGCTAGCGTGAGGCTCCCGACAAAGCCTGTCCGGGCCCGCAGGTTGAAGCGCAGCATCAGCGCAAAGAACAACGCGGCCTTGACGGGCAACAACGCCAGCAACATCAGCGTGAATAAAACCCCGGTCATATCGGGTACGCCCACCAGACCCACTTGCAAAAAGAATCCCACCAAAAATACTTCTTTCAAAGCCCAAAATTTATCATACAGGTTGTCGGCTTGGGGATGGTCAGCCAGCAGCACGCCCGCCAACAATGCCCCCAACTTGGCACTCAACCCGGATAAGTAGAATAATTCCCCAATGCCCAAGGCCAGCACCAACCCAAACAGCAAAATCATTTCCTCTTTGCCCGTGTAATCGAGTATGCGGAAGATGATGGGGCGCAAAAGTGGCAAGGCCAAAAGGCCCAGCGCCCAGGGTTGGGGTGTTTCGGTGCCTGTCAGCGCTAGCAAGCCGATGGCCACCACGTCTTGAATAATCAGGATGCCCATGGCCACCCGTCCATGATAGGCGTCCAATTCATCACGGGATTCTAGCGTTTTAGCGGTGAGTACCGTGCTAGAAAATCCTAGCGCCAAGCCCAACATCAGGGCTACGGATAACGGGATGCCAAACGCTACCCCGAGGGCACCGTACATCATCATGCTGACCAGCAGATGCACGCCGCCCGTGCCCAGGACTTCGGGCTGGATGATATTCTGCACCCGAATATGTAACCCCACCGTAAAGAGCAACATCATGATACCAAAGTCGCCCACCGCCACGATAAAATCGCCGGATGTGACCCCCAAGGCCGCCAACACCAAACCGGACAAAATATACCCGACCAAGGTCGGCAACCGGATGGCTTGAGCCGCCGCCCCCGCTATAAATGCAATGATCACCCAATAGATTTCCATGCGTCCCTTGTTCCCTCGTTTCGCGCGCTCTCGTGGGCAAATGATAACACATTGGCACGCAATGAGGATTGGCGACAGCCCAACCACGCCTTACTCGGCTCACGCATATAGGACCCTCTGATCGAATTCGGGTAGGGGTTTTTATTCTTTTGAAAACGCTTGATTTACGCGCTGGCGCGCTTATCGTGCGAGCGTCTGGCCGCCAATGACTTCGACAGCATAATTGAAAAAGGTGGCATTTCCGCGATAGGACACCAAGCGCTGAGCCGCCACATGTACGGACTCGACATCCTGCAAGGCGTGCGGGTCAACCGCTAAGCTAATCATGCGGTAGCTATTGTTCCAATCCATGTCATTCAAAAACGAATAGACAATTTCCTGTTCGCTATAGGTGAAGTTTATGCGCGCGTCAGGGCATCCGAAGCACACTTGCACCAGGGAATGTACGCGCGACTGGTTGAGCGAAGAATCAACGGGCATGGGATCATAGTCGCCAAGCCATACGACAGCATGAATCTGGTTGGCCGTCACGACGGTCAAGATGGGCGAAAACAGGCTATTTTCAACCGCATCTAGGTCGGTTGCCCCCACGAATACGCTTTCGTCGGCCTGTTGTAGCATCTGCGCGATTAAATCCCGCTGGGCTGCCTGGCCAAGGCTATTGAAGTAGGGCGTATAATCTTGCTCCCTATCCCGCAGCATGGCCAGCGGGTCGCCGTTGGCGATTTCGGCCAGGTTATTTTCGCGCCGTTCTTCTTGCAGAAGCGTAAAGCCAGCCAACGCGAAGCCGCCGATGATCGCGATGAGCAACACCGCCAGCATCAGGTAGCGTTTTTCGCGCTTGGCCAAGGGGCCGGGGAGAGGCTCTGCTTCGAAGGTCAGGGCTTTATCGCGCTGGAATGTCCAGACTGCGATAGGCAACACCAACCCAACGAACAACACGGCGCCTTGTACCCCGCTGATATAGCTCGGAAAGGCGGTTAAGGGGCCGGTACTCGCGCCGATGCTCAGCGGTAGGGCTGTTAAAACAAGCATGCTCGTGGTTAAATGCCCCCGTAGCAGGACAAAACCAAGCATCGCTGCGTAGATGAGCGGCACCAGGCGGTAAAGATACCCCAATTCATGGGAGGTCACGCTGTATAAGAATGCACTCCGAAAGGGGGTAGTGGTGTTCACCATGAAAAAGTCCGCAAACTGCATTTTTTGATATATGTTTCGCCACAATATCGCCGGGTCGTCCTGCACGATCCGAGTCCATTGTGCTTGTAAGGTATGTTGCAGTTCCGCCGTGCTATCATCGGCGTCCGGTGGCAAATCGGGGTTATATAGCCGGGCTTGGTTAATCGCTTGTGGATCAAGCCAGGTACTGTTATAAGGATTCGAGATATACCCCAGGCCCATATAGAGCGGCATCCCGCGCCCATGTTGCACAAAGTTCACGTCTGTATAGGACATATCCCAGGCCCGGGCATAGACTGCTTGCATCAGCATCGGCATCAGCAGGATACCCAAAAAGATAACCGCCGGGGGAAGCAGATGCCGCTGGGCAAAGGATATGGCCGTCCGTGGCCAGGCTGCCGACAGCGCAGCATCTGCGCGGTGCAGCACGGCCCACCGGATGAGCATCGCCAGGATGATAAGCCCACACCAGGCCAGCAAGCTAGCATAGATGGCCGCAGCCCCTTCTTCGCGGATTTGTAAGCTAAACGCGATAATAAACGTCAACCATAGCCAGTGAAACTTGCTCCACAAAGTCTTTTTGGGGTACGGGACATTGACAAGGGCAAAGCCAATCAGCAAAACAGACAGCCCAGCGGCCCACGCGCGAAAGTTATTAGGGTAAAAGGTGGCCTCGTATAACGACAGCCACAACATGAATGTGACCATCGCGCCGACGGCAATCGGTAGGCGGACGGTGGGGAACACCAGTACGCCCGCTACTAGCCCAAAATATAGCATCAGCGCCAGGTATGCCCCCTGGTTGGATAGTTGAAAATCGGGGTCAATGAGTTGCCCGACCAGGGTCGCTGTGGTCAGGATAATACCGATGCCATAATCAAAAGAGCGTTCTTGCCACAGTTCCAGTTGTGCGTAATCTAAAGGGGCTTCTGTATCGCCGTAATAGATATGGAAGGGATAGCCCTCGTTGGCCGCGTAGATGATGCCTTGAAAAAGGTTTTCCAGAAAATAGTCGGACTCGCGCGCATCCTGGTAAAAGATCGTCCAGAGTTCCAGCAAACACAACGCAAGCAACGCCAGGCGTACCCCAGCATCCAGCGTGCGACGATACTTGGCGATAAAGGCTTGAATGGTGCTCAGTTGGTGCATTCGTAGGGCCTCGTACTGGCAAATCGGCCACGATTATAGCATGGGTTTTTGCATCCATAGTAGAGTGTTTCAGATGCGGCACCGTTGATGCACCTATGCTGACCTCGGCATACCCCTGAGCGGCTCCGAATTCGGGGGGATGGCTTAGGGGGTCGGCGGAGCCGACTGAACCCCGCACAGCGGAGCCCGCGCCAAGAGGGGGATAAAGCCAAAAGTGTACTCTTTTGGTAACTGCTCAGGCTATGCCAATTCTTCCCCCTCACCCCCTTAATCCCCCCCTCCCAAACGCCGCTTTGCGGCTGGTAGAGGGGGAAAATGACCCGAAACCGACACTTTTTGCCCCTCTCCCAGGGCTGAAAGCCCGTTTGGGAGAGGGGTTGGGGTGAGGGCTGAGTAGTTACGCAATCGGCATAATTTAAGACTTGGAAAAGCCTTATTTGAGCCCTTGAAAGCCAAAAATTTTTGATGCGCTTGGCCCTGGCAAGGGCAAAGGCTCTGGCCTGCAATGCGTTGGAAATGTGGCATAATCAAAGCATAAAACTAACGGCGAAAATCAAGCTCAATTAGCGAGGGGAACACATCACCGAGCAGAAGGTACTATGAAACCACCCCACAGCGCGAACGAATCAAGCCCCCCCCGTATACACCCTCAGTGGTTCTACATTGGTATAGGGTT
>DAOTVD010000451.1:0-8458 GCA_034437075.1 Anaerolineae bacterium | reverse complement strand
TGATACCGCACATGTCTATCGCGACGGGGCCGCGCCCGCCGTTGTTGGCGAGATACATCAAATATAGTACTCCAAGTCAGGAAAGTCAGACGCGGGCTTTTCGATACCGGCTTGTTCTTCCAGCGCATTCAGCCGCACGTAGACATAGCGCAACTGCTCGGTAATGATGTCGGGCAAATCGCCATGCTCTAAATCGGGCTGGGTGCGTTTTTCCAAGCCGGGGCGGATGGCTTTACCCGGAACGCCAACGACCACGTTCTCCGGCGGTACATCGCGCACGACCACCGCGTTAGCGCCGATGCGCGTATTTTCGCCGATGACGATGGCGCCGAGCACCTTCGCCCCGGCCCCCACCACCACCCCCGATTCGATGGTCGGGTGCCGTTTGCCCGGTTTCAGGCTCACCCCGCCCAGCGTGACCCCGTGATACAGTGTGACATCCGAACCAATTTCGGTGGTTTCTCCGATAACGACCCCCATGCCATGGTCGATGAAGAAACGCCGCCCGATGCGCGCGCCGGGGTGAATCTCGATGCCCGTTAGCGCGCGCGCCACCGAGGCAATCAACAGCGCGAACAATTTTAGACGCGCCCGCCAGAGGGCATGCGCGATGCGATGCGCCCAGATGGCGTGCAAGCCCGGCCAAAACAAGCAGACATAGAGCGCATTGGTGGCCGCTGGGTCTCGCTTCAGGGCACACAGAATATCTTCACGCATATACAACATAGTTTAGTCATCCAGATGGGCATAAAGCGGCGTCGAAAGATAGCGCTCGCCAAAGGACGGGATAATCACGACGATCAATTTACCCTGGTTTTCGGGGCGCGCGCCGACGTGCAAGGCCGCCCACATCGCCGCCCCCGCCGAAATGCCGACCAACAGACCTTCTTCGGTGGCCATGCGGCGGGCCGTGTGTAGGGTATCTTCGCCACTCACCCGCACGACCGCATCAAAAATGTGCGTATTCAGGATGTCGGGCACGAACCCGGCGCCGATGCCCTGGATCGGATGCGGCCCCGGTTCGCCGCCCGAAAGCACAGGGGAATCGGCTGGTTCGACGGCCACGACTTGCAGGCCGGGTTTGCGCTCTTTCAGCACCTCGCCAATGCCTGTAATCGTCCCCCCGGTGCCGATGCCCGCGACGAGTATATCCACTTGCCCATCGGTATCCCGCCAGATTTCATCGGCGGTTGTTTCGCGGTGAATCTGCGGGTTGGCCGGGTTCTGAAACTGCTGCGGAATCCAGACATGCGGGTCTGCCGCCGCGAGTTCCTCCGCTTTGGCAATGGCCGCGCCCATCCCGCCCGTGCCGGGGGTCAGGATCAACTCGGCGCCGTAGGCGCGCAATAATTTACGGCGCTCAATGCTCATGGATTCGGGCATGACGAGGATGAGCCGATAGCCGCGTTGGGCGCACACCATCGCCAGCGCAACGCCCGTATTCCCGCTGGTGGGCTCTACGATAACCGTATCTGGCCCGATTTGCCCGGCGCGTTCTGCCGCCTCGATCATCGACACGCCAATCCGGTCTTTCACACTATGCGCGGGGTTAAAATATTCGAGCTTGGCGGCCACCCGCACATCGAGCCCAGCCGTCAGGCGCTGCACATACACTAGCGGGGTATTGCCGATGAGTTCGGTGATGTTGTTGGCGATTTTCATCAATGTTTCTCCAGTGGTTGTTCAAGAATAGCGTCCAATCATATTCTACCAGCGCGCGCCAGGCCATCGGGGCAATCCGTCAACTGGGGACTTTACGCCCCTCTCCGCTCCCCCCCCCGAATTGGTGGGGAGGACTTAGGCTTTTCCAAGTATTTAACTATGCCGCTTGCTTTTGTCGAAAAGGATACCGGCTTGATTTTACCCCCCTCTAGCTCCCCCCGAATTCGGGGGGAGAACTTACTCGTGCGCATAATAGCCCCTCCCTGAATTCGGGGAGGGGGGGTAATTATTTTTTCTGGAAACGCTAAAATTCAGCTTATCGAGGGCCTCGCCCGCCGCCACAAAATGCTGATGTCGCGCCCCCCTCGAAAACCCCTCCTAAGGGGGGTGACCACCCCGCCTTGTTTATCTATGCTGAGAGAGATTGACAAACCAAACGAGGAGGAATAAACATGAAATACAAATGGCTGATATTCGCCATCGTCGTGACGCTGAATGCTGCGCTGCTTATGATGGGCAATTTGCGCCCCGCGCAAGCCAGCACGCCCCTACCCGAGGCCGATTGGTATGCCATTACTTGGGTACCTGCTAGTGATACGCTACATTGGATTAATGAAAATGGCGAGCAAGGTAGCTTGCCACGGCCCCAATTGCCGGATGAAACACCCGAGGCCGAGCATGGCATCCACATCGCGCCGGATGGGCGCTATATGGTGATGGTGTCGCCCCTGGAAACCAACCGGCTAGGCATTGGCTTTTACGATTTCCAGACCGCGCAATGGATTCAGACCCATCAGGCCCAGGTCGGCGAGGTGATCCCTAACCATAGCCGGGTCGCGTTCTCGTTCACGGGGGACCATGTCGCGCTGACCTTGCGCCACGAGGAATTCGGCGTGTGGCGTGTGCTGGTCTTCGAGACTGCCACGGGCGATGTGGTCGATCAACTGACGCCCGAAAGCCAGATTTTGCCAGATAACTTCATCACGGCCCTTAGCTGGTGGCCGGTTGTCTCCGGGTTTGGCCTGGATGACGGAGCGGGCCAGCGTTTCGTGAATCTACAACAGGTCACCAACGACCCGCTGCGCCTGAGTTATCCATCGTTTATGTGGTACCATAACCCCGTGCCCGCCCTGGCGGATGCGCCCGTGGTGCCGGATGACCTGCCATATAGCCCCATTGCCGGCTTCGACATCCTGCCCGCGACGCAGGCCGTCGCCTTCACGGGCTTCGACACCTCCCAAACGGTGCCGCAAAGCAACACGCTAGGCAATTTTATCGGCGTGTATCCGCATAATGGCCAGTTACCCGTTACGATTATTCCTGGCGCGGGCTATACCCTGAGTGAGGCGCGCTGGTTGCGCGCGGGCGAATGGCTCGGTTATCGCACCGAAAACGACCAACAACCGCCCTATTATGCCGTCAGCCTGGCCACCGAAGACACCAGCCTGCCACTGGGGCCAAACATCGGTGCCTTGCACAATACCCCGGATGGGTTTATCGCCGTGGATGCCTTAGCCTGGCAGTTGTACCACGCTACTAGCCTGGATTTTGAAGCCTTCGCGCCGCAGGTGGGGAATACGATCTTCATGCCCGGCACGGCCTTTCAGGTCGTCTATACGACGCCCATCGGCGCGACCTTCGGCCTGGCGGAGTTGCCCACGCAAATCGTCGGCAATGGTGACACGATCCAGGCGCCGCCCAGCGCGCCCTCGCCGACGCCCTTAAGCGTGCAACCCGTGGTGCCGACCGCGACCCCGCTTCAGGTGCAGACCGTGCAACCCCTAGGGCCGACCGCAACGCCGCTGAACGTCGCGCCGCCGATCATCCAGCCGACCGCGACCCCGCTTCAGGTGCAGCCTGTGCAACCCGTGGGGCCATCCCCGACGCCGCTTCAAATTCAAGTTGTGCCGATCAACCCGACGGCTACACCCGCGCTAGGGCGCTAATTATCCCCACATAGCTAGCCGCAGAGGCCCCGCGCCTCTGCGCTTTTTATCCCACAGGCATAGCCAATAGGGCCACGCGCAGATCATCATCCGAACGGCTGAGCGCGGGTCTGTTGGTTGAGCCGAAGTGCGCGAGCAGGTCTTGCAATTCGGGCGTGGGCTCGGCATTCGGGATGTTCAGCGCCAAGAATGATAATCGCTCGGCCAAGGCGGGTTGGCCATGGTTAAGGGCCGTTTGGCCGCTATTGACCAGCACATCGCGCACATCAGCATAGCGCCGGCCCGTCAGAAACGCCAAACAAGCCAGCATTTGAAGCCGGAAAAAATGCGCATGGTCGCCGGAGGTATACGCTACGACCGCCGTATAACGCAAGATGCGCCCCAGCGTATTGTAATTGCCGATGAAATCCACCACCGAACGCAATTTATCAAAATGATAGTCCAAGGGATGATCAGGGGCCTTCAGATAATTCAAATAATACGATGCTTCGACAAGAGACCCACTGCTCCGCCGTTCCAAGCTACGTTCCAGGCAGATTTGGTAATGTTGTTGGGCCTCATCCAGGTCGCCCATACGGCGGCAAACATGCGCCAGATGCACATACCCTAATTCGTTGGGGTTGACGTCTTGCGGGTAAAGCGCCAGCAGGTCTTCATACAGCGCCCGCGAGACGTGGTATTGCCCTGCGGCAAGATGTAAATGGCTGTAGATGGACGCCACCCACACGAAGACAAAGGCATGTTGTAAACGGTCGGTGCGCGCCAGGGCATCTTGCAGCAAGGCCAGGGCCTCGGGTAAATGCTGTTGATAGGCCGCGCCGAGGCCATCCAGGGTTAACAGCAACGGTACATAGACCTCATCCCCGGCTTGGTGCAGCAATGGCCCGGCCTGGGCCGCGTAGCGCATCGCGCCGGTAATGTCGTTGCGCAGCATGGAAAACAAGCCGGAAAACAGCAAAAGTTTATACGTCAGGGAATGGGTTTGGGGGATGACAGCCAGCATATCATCCATAATCTCGACCGCGTCGTGCCACCAGCCCTTAAAGTGGTAAGCGGTCAGATACGGCCAAGCGTCGTCTAGCGCATCCCACCATTCTTGTTGTATTGCATAGGCCCAAGCCGGGCGCAGATTGTCGAGTTCGTCCATCATGGCTTGCGTGGCGGGCAAGAAATGGCCTTTATTCACCAGTGGCGCTTGCTCAGCGGCCAGGTGCAGGTAGTAACGCGCGTGGGCGTCTTGCAGGGCGCTATGCTGGGCCGCGTCGGCTTGCAGGTGCTCGCGTAAGTATTGGCGCAGCAATTCATGCACACGCAGGCGATTATCAGACGCAGGGTGCAGCCATGCTTTATTCATGAGGTTGCGCAAAGCCAGCGGCCCCGCGCCCGTGACGGCTTGCATCGCTGGCGCGGTAAACCGCCCCCGAAAGACGGCCAGCCCTAGCGCCGCCGCCCGTTCGGCAGTGCTCAAAAGCCCCCAGGAGTAATCGAAGGTCGCGCGGATGCTGCGGTGGCGGAGCGGCACATCGGGCGCGGCGGCACTGAGCAGATCGATATCGTGGGCGAGTTCTTGCCGAATCTGGGCGGGTGCCAGCAAATTCACCCAAGAGGCCGCTAGCTCAATCCCCAGGGGCATCCCGTCCACCAATTGGCAAATCCGGGCAATATGCGGTTCATCGCCGGGCTGCAAAGTGTAGCCGTTTTTCTCTGCGATTTGGGTAAAGAGTTGCAACGCGCCATGCGTCTCGGGGTCGGGGATGTCATGTTCTGCGGGGACGGCCAAGCCCTCTAAGGACAACACATATTCGCTGCGTAAATCTAGCCGTTGGCGCGAGGTAACCACCAATTTCAGCTTGGGCGCCCCAGCCAACAAAGTGCTTAAGCCGGCGGCGGCGGCGTGCACATGCTCGAAGTTATCCAGCACCAATAAGCTGTGCTGGTACTGCAAATAGTCCATAAGCACTTGCAAAGCGGATTCGTCGCTGCCGGGCGACACCCCAAGCTGCTGGGCCATAGCAGAAAACACCTGCGCCGCGTCGTCCAGGCCGCCTAACGACATAAGATAGACGCCATCAGGAAAATACGGGAGCATACGCCAGGCACCCTCCATCGCCAGATGCGTTTTGCCCATCCCACCCGCGCCGTGGATGGTCACCAAGCGCGTGGCTTCATCCAGCAATAACGACGATAATTGCGCGAGTTCGGCCTGGCGCCCAACGAAAGGCGTCAGCAGCGTGGGCAGATTATGCGGCACGCTCTGGCGTTCGGGCGTTTCGATCAAGGTTTTGACCTTCAGCAGCGCTTGCGTCCGGCTGCCGACATCGAGCTTGCCATAAATTTGCTTTAAGTACCATTTAACAGTGTGCAAACTAAGATAGAGGTTATCGGCAATCTCGCGATTACTGAGCCCTTGCTTCACGAGTTGCAATATCTCGATTTCGCGAGTGTTGAGTTCGTCCGTAAGTTTTGTCATCACGCCTCATCCCAACAAATCAATAGACCTAAGTATGTGGGGGACATTACCCCCCCTATTATACCCCACTTTGGAGGGGTGACCCGCCTCGCGCAGCGGCCTAAGATGGCTATGTATACGTTGAATGATAAGGAGTACGACATGCGAAAACTAACGCTACTGAGTTTGATAATTGTGAGCGCGCTGGTGTTCGGCGCCTCGGTCGCCTGGGCAGATGATCCTGATGTGCTGTCCCCCGCCAATGATGTACCGCCCTTTCCGATTGCCGTTGATGTGCTCGGCCAAGAACCGCCCCAACCCACCGCTTGCGATGCGGCCATCCCCAGCTATCTGGCCGCCGGGGGTTCAGCCCGTACCACCTTTTTAACGAGTTGGGGCTTGGTGGCGGCGTTCCCTAACTATGAGGATCCGAATATCTCCCTGGATCAGCTTATCCCCCAATTGCTAGAATTCCAGATCACAAATCAAGATTTGGCCCACAATTTGCACGCCACCGCCGACATCGAACAGCGCTTGAACGATATTGGCCCCGCTGATTTACTCTCGATCACCGGGCCGTCCGTGTGCGTGGGGGATGGATCGCTTTTTGCGCGGTTTTGGCCCGTAGCGCACAACAACCAAGCGGGTTGGGCCATCGAAACCCTGCACTATGCCGATAACATCGAACTGGGCGAGGCGTATTACCAGTTGAATGCCGATTTGAACAGCGTTTCTCAGCCCGGTAACCGTCAGTCGATTGTGGTGGATAATGCAGCGGTGCGGTTGTTGCAGCCCGTCGTCACCCCCACCATCGAGACGGGGAATACCGTCAATGTCCCCCAGGGCACGGTTATCCCCTGCACGGGCGGCGCGCCTACTAATCTGAGCGTTGGCACGGATGCTATCCTGACTGGCTATGGCTACTTCCGCTACAGTTCCCCGAATCCGAATTTCGGCATTGGTGGTGAGGTGTTTGGCGACGATCCCAATGCTATCGAATGGCCAGAGACCTTCCCGAACAACAACCCGCTGCAAGACTATGGCCAGAACGCCTATAACACCATTCGTTTCTTACCAGAAAACGGGCTGCGCATGGGCGAGGTGAATGACCTAGACAATTTCTTCAACATCCCCCCTGCTGATCTGCTGGATGGCATCAACATCGCTCGCGTGGTCGAAGGCCCGCTATGCCTCGTGCGTGAGTATCAAGGGACGCTTGTTGACGAAAGCGATGATGTAGTTATCGAAAACTCCGGTAATGATACGGTCGAAACCTGGTGGCGTATCGAAATGCAAAACGGTGAACTGACAGGCAGCGCAGGCTGGTATTTCGAAAGCGCGGCGGTGTATGCGCACTGGCTATACGAGGAATACAACATGGCCGACCGCCTCTACCATTTCTACTACATGCAACCATTCAACGCGGGCGCGATGGCCGGGGGCGGTAGCTGCGACGATCTGCTGCCGGGCCGCTTGACGGTCAACACCGCCGCGCATACCTTCGCCGGGCTGAACCTGCGCGACAACCCCAACGGGGCGACCATCGACCAACTAGCCGCCAACACGAACCTCATCATCAATGGCGAACCGGTCTGCATGGGCGAGAATCGCTGGGTGCCCATCCGCACGGATGATGGCCGCACGGGTTGGGTCGCCGAAAATGACCGCGAATTCTACTATCTGGTGCCGGGTGCGGCGACGACGACAGAAGAAGAACCGCGCCAACCCGACACCACCGCGCCAGAATTGCCGAGCGAGCAAGCCCAACCCGCGCCGGAAATCCCGAGCGAGCAGGCCGAGCCCGCGCCGCAAATCCCCAGCCAACAAGCTGAACCGCCCCGCGAGCCGGACACAAATGGCAATGGCGGCGTGAACATCCAGCCGATCCAAATTAACCCGACGGCTGTGCCCGGTCGCTAAAGCACCACTTTTAGCTATCGCAAGGGGGCCTCTGGGCCCTCTTTTGGGTGTAAGACTTTTCCAGAAAAATAATTACCCCTCCCCAGCCCCTCCCCGAATTCAGGGAGGGGCTATTACGCGCGCGAGTAAGTTATCCCTCCGAATTCGGGGGGAGCTAAAGGGGGGTAAATCAAGAATGTACCCATTGCGGTAAGGCTTTTCCAGAAAAATAATTACCCCTCCCCAACCCCTCCCCGAATTCAGGGAGGGGCTATTACGCGCACGAGTAAGTTCTCCCCCCGAATTCGGCTGATGGGGGTACACTTTTATCTTTTCAGGACTAAAGTAGGTGGTTTTAGGACGAGTTTGAATGAAAGCGTCTCAAGCGACAAGGCAACTAAACGCTTAAACCAACGATATCCTAAGCGAAACAAGCTCAATTTCTGCAATTCGTCTCGTGTGGCAACCGCGCGTTGTACTTCAGGGGGTTGTTGGTTGAGTT
>DAOTVD010000450.1:0-3445 GCA_034437075.1 Anaerolineae bacterium | reverse complement strand
GCTTAGGCTTTTCCAAGTATTTAACTATGCCGCTTGCTTTTGTCGAAAAGGATACCGTCTTGATTTTACCCCCCTCTAGCTCCCCCCGAATTCAGGGGGAGAACTTACTCGTGCGCATAATGGCCCCTCCCTGAATTCGGGGAGGGGGATGGGGAGGGGTAATTATTTTTCTGGAAAAGCCTTAGGGGCCGATGGCGCCTTCGGCCTCTTCCTCATCTTCAAAGACTTCCAGGTCAACGGGTTCCCAGTTGGTAATGACCAGCACAATTTGCAAATTGTTAAAATCTACCAGGCTACGCACAATGGCCTGCTGAAATAACTCATCCGAGGAGATACGCACGCTGTCGATCTGGCCGAGCATGATATTCGGCGGGAAGCCTTGCGTTTCGCCGGAGGTATACACCTGTTGTTCGGTGCCGATTTCGCCGTTGATGTCTACCAGATCGAGGATGAGTTCGCCGCCCAGCGTGCCACGCAGCAAACCGGGCTCGCGGCTTTGGTTCAGCACGCGCGCATTCACCGCGCTGTTGGGGTCAGTCACGAGCAGCACCTCTGCACCTGTGGCGGAGACTTCGCGCACGCGCCCCACCAGGCCGAGTTCCGTCACTACGGGGTCGCCCAGCGAGACCCCATTGCGCGTGCCCGCGTTAATGTGGATCGTGCGTACCAGGCCCGTGATGTCCCGCCCGATGACATCCGCCGAAACATAGCGCCAATCGGCGCCGATTTGCCCCACATAGTTAGCCAGGATCGCCAGGCGTTCGTAGTCGTTGCGATACGCGCGTAGCTCGGCCACTTCGCTCTGGAAGTTGGCCAGCGAGGCTTCTAGCTCGCGGTTGCGCTCGCGCAATTGCTGAATCTCGGCCAGGTCGTCCGCCAGGCCCGAAACATCATTGGCCGCGCCGCCGAAGGTCTCTTGCAGAAAGGTCAGGGGCACACGCGCCAGGTCTTCCCCCGTGCCCAGCGTCCCCAGAAAGCCCAAGAGCAGCAACACCAAACTCAGGCCCAGCGATAGAATAATGGTTACATTACGGCTTCGAGTTGTCATGTGGCTATTATAGCGGAGCCCTGCCGGGCTGTGGAGTTGCGTCTGGGGCACCAGGTGGCTCATACTTTTGGTATACTGGCATTAAAGGCAGGATGCTATGGATAAACGTCGCACGAACGAATATCAACCGATGTACGGCTGGGCGCTAAAACCAGACGGCACGCCTGTGCCCATTGCCGAAGCCGAACGCAATGCCGATTATCTGTGCCCGATCAGCAACACGAAGATGATCGCTAAAAAGGGCCAGGTGCGGCAACATCATTTTGCCCATGCCCAATTGATGGAAGCCACGCCCGAAAACGTCGCGCGGGCGGTGGCGGGCCTCTGGCTATTGCAAGCCCTGCGCGCCAAGTTGGCCGCCCAGGAACCGGTGCGCATTGCCTGGCAATTAAAAGACCAAGACACCGCGTATACGGTCAATATTTTGCAGGATGTAGTCGATATTCAAAAACAGGAACTGACCCCCGGCGGCGCGGGCGACCTGCTGCTGCATGACGCCACCGGAAAAACCAAGGTCATCATTATGCTGGGGCTGGATGGCCCCCCCAACCCCGACCAATTGCGCGATTGGGTCAGCAGTGGGACGACCGTCATCATGCTGAATCCGGTGGAGGTGCGCAACGGGCAGATGCATATGGATAATCTGCTAGCCGCGTCCACCATCATGGGCGGCTGGTGGCTGCTGGATGAAGCCGAAATGCCCGGCGACCTGGTTAGCGACCCCGAAGCCTTCCGCGCGACGCTGCGCGAAACCGTCAGCACGCCGCCGCATTATTTTTACAGCGCCCTAACCGCCGAAGGCCCGCTCTCTTACGTGTTGACCATCGGCCAGAAAAAGCTGTGGTTGCCGCCGGAAATTTGGCAAGAGGTCATCGGCGGCACGCGCAACCGCTTGGGGCCGAATGTGACGGTCATCATCCAGGAATGGCGCGATACGGACGATGGCAGTGTGATCGAACTGATTTACATCACAGCCAGCAAGACGGCTGCCGTCGTGGTGAAGCGCTACGCCCCTGGCCAAGATATGACCCTGCGCTTGCCGAATACAGCTTTCCGCCAGGGGCGCATTACCGCGCTAGATTTGGCGCGCCAAATCTCGGAAAATCGCGGCTAAGGGCGAGCAACACCCCAGTACACGAAGTCGCCCCAAGCTAAGGAGGCACACGGCTTGCAAAAGCAACTCGAACAAGCGATTGCGCTCGCGCAGAGCGGGCAACGCGCAGCAGCGCGTGATCTGCTGCAAGAGATCATCGCCCAGGAACCGTCTAACGAAACGGCTTGGCTCTGGTTGGCCAGTTTGGCAATTACCCAGGATGAACGTATCGAAGCCCTCACGAGCGTGCTGGCCATTAACCCCGCCAATCCTCAGGCGCGCAGCGCGTTACAAAAGCTCGGCTTTCCGCTGGATGATCTGCCGAGCCGGGGCGCGCCGGCTGCCGTACCCATGACCACAACCACCGCAAAATCCCAGGGGCTGAGCACCCTGGAAATGGGCATCATCGGCGCGGTGGCGGTGCTGATAGCGCTGGTGTTGATGCTCTTTGCAACCGGGCTAGTGGGTGGCGATGAGCCCGCGCCCACCGACACACCCACGCCGACCGTCACCCCTGGGCCGAGCCTAACGCCAACCTTGCGCGTGACGGCCACCCCCAGCTTTACGCCGGGCCCTTCGCCCACGCCCGTCGTTAACCCGACCCTGCCGCCCGAGCAAGAGATCATCGTGCCCACCGCGCCGCCGTTGCCGACGCGCATCCTGGCCCCGACCATCACGCCCCGCGCGACGCGCACGATTCCATTTACGTTAACCCCGACCCCCACCTTAACGCCGACGATCACGCTGACGCCGCCCGACGAGCCGACACCATCGCCCGCGCCCGCCGAACCGCCCGCCGGGCCAGATATACGCCAGGGGCAACCCTTGCCCGGCGTAGCGCCTTAGGCTTTTCCAGAAAAATAATGTAACTACTCAGCCCTCACCCCAACCCCTCTCCCAAACGGGCTTTCAGCCCTGGGAGAGGGGCAAAAAGTGTCGGTTTCGGGTCGTTTTCCCCCTCTACCAGCCGCAAAGCGGCGTTTGGGAGAGGGGGATTAAGGGGGTGAGGGGGAAGAATTGGCATAGCCTGAGCAGTTACAAAATAATTACCCCTCCCCGAATTCAGGGAGGGGCTATTCTGCGCACGAGTAAATTCTCCCCCCGAATTCGGCTGATGGGGGTACACTTTTATCTTTTCAGGACTAAAGTAGGTGGTTTTAGGACGAGTTTGAATGAAAGCGTCTCAAGCGACAAGGCAACTAAACGCTTAAACCAACGATATCCTAAGCGAAACAAGCTCAATTTCTGCAATTCGTCTCGTGTGGCAACCGCGCGTTGTACTTCAGGGGGTTGTTGGTTGAGTT
>DAOTVD010000449.1:0-4740 GCA_034437075.1 Anaerolineae bacterium | reverse complement strand
AGTCGATATAATAGATTTGGGGTCATGTTTCTTGTCTTCACTTTTAAGCAAAAATCAAGAATACATGACCTCCTTCTCAAAAGTGTACCCCTATCAGCCCGATGCGGGGGGATGGCTTAGGGGGTCGGCGCAGCCGACTGAACCCCGCACAGCGGGGCCCGCGCCAAGAGGGGGGTAAACTCAAGAGTGTACCCATTTCGGCAATAGCAATCGGCATAATTTAAAACTTGGAGTAACTACTCAGCCCTCACCCCAACCCCTCTCCCAATCGGGCTTTCAGCCCTGGGAGAGGGGTTGGGGTGAGGGGGAAGAATTGGCATAGCCTGAGCAGTTACAACTTGGAAAAGCCTAAAAGGACACCGCGCCATGTTCGGGGAGTGCTGGCGCGGTGTCCTTTATTGGGTGATGGTCTCATCGAAGGAGCTAAACAACGGTGTTCATGCTGCTGAACATGAGGAAAGAACAAGCACAGAACCGATGGACGCATCAAAACAGGTTAATGAATAGGAAGGTAGTTGCTCGCTCTGCTTCCTGATTGATTAAATCTACTTAACCCTTACATAATGATTATATAATGCGATGTTTGATTTGTAAAAGCCCAATTTTCGATGCATCATAGAGGCAATTCATGGCATACCTTGGAGCGTATATGCGTCATAGCCTGATTATCCTGCTCATCATCGGTTTGTTGGCCAGCTTCGGCCCCCCCTTGGCCGCCCAAGACGGCCCGTCGGATACGGTCTTTTTCGGGTGGCAAGACACCACGGGCGAGCTATTAGCCTATTCTCCGGCGGGCGCGACCGCGTCCTTGCTGACCATCGACCTGACCTTCCCGCCGCGCGCCTGGCGCCTGAGTGAATCCCGCGCGCTGGCCGTGCTGAGCACCGCAGCCGATACGGGCGTCTATGAGCTATCGTTAGATGGCGCGCGCCGCCTGGATAGCGGGCCGAATGTCGCGCGCTTTTTATCCCTGGATTTGCGAATCGTCGCCCAGGCCCCCGGCCAAGTCGTGCTTGCCGCCACCCAAGGCGCCTTTGCAGTCGGCTTGCTGGTGGATTTGCTCGATGGTGATGTAACCTTGCTGTCTGGCGAAAGTTATATCCTGCCGGATAATTGGCGCTTTACGCCCGAAAACGTGATTCAACTGCGCTATATCAGCCGCAATAATCGCGAGGAGAATACGTGGGCGTTGCGCGAGCGTGACATCATCACAGATGAGGAAACGGTGTTACATACCTTCGAGGCACCCTTCCCGGTGTTTAGCGCCAGCGCGGACGGCTTGCATTGGGTGTATCGCACCACCACGGCGGATGGTTTCGTCTATACGCGCATTTTGCCCGATGGAACTGCCGAAACGCTGGACGAGTTCCCGCCTGGCGAAGCCGTCCCGGTGCAATATACGGCCTATGGCGAAACGCTGTGGCGCTACGAAACCCCCTGCCCGGCGGATTGTACCCTTAGCGCGACGCCCTTAGCCGGCGGTGACGTTGTGAGCTATCCCGCGCCCGCGTTGCCGGGGGGTAGCCGGAATTTCCTGGCCCGCCCCACGCCGGAGCGTGTGCTCATCCGTGTGGATGCGGCTTTCTGGCTGTTAGAAGCGGATACCCCACCGCGCGCGCTGGGCCGCGTGGATGGCGAGACACTCACCACCGATGGGCGTCTGACGGATGGCCGCTGGTTGCTGGCTGCCGTGCCAGAAGGGCTGACGCTGTTCGACCTGACCGCCGCCGACCCCGCCGCGCCGCTCGTGCCGCCTGTGTCGATGGGCGCGGTGGCCATTCCGGTCATCACACCCGTGGGGGTAATTGTGCTGGGCGCGGTGGCAGAGGTGCCCGCCCTGCGCTATGTCCCAGGTGATGCGGCCTGGGCGCTCTTACCCCAAAACGAAGCGGGCTTTTTCATCCGCCCCTTGGGCGATGGCACAGTGTTATATGCCCAAACGCGCGAAGCAGACGGGCGTCCGGCGGGGATATACCGTTACAATCCGGCGGATGGGGTGTATATTTTGGTGTTGCAAAATATCTTCCCCCTGAGCGTGCAACCCGTGCCTTAGCCTATGCGTGAACATTTCGCCCCGCAAATAACCCCGTAGGGGTCAGGCCCGCCTGACCCGCCGCAATGGGTAATGATTAGCTAAATTCGCGAAGGGGGATTCATGCGTCGGCCCTACACAGGTACGCTCTCGGCGGGTTGGATGAAGCCCTGTTCCAACAAATAGGCGATGATCTGCTGAGCGTTTTCTTCCGGCGTGCGCTCGACCGTGTAAAGCGTGATCTCGGGATTGATGGGCGGCTCGTAGGGGTCATCAATGCCCGTAAAGCCTTTGATCTCGCCGCGCCGCGCTTTGGCATACAGGCCCTTGGTATCGCGTTCTTCGCAGACTTCCAGCGGCGTATCCACGAAGATTTCGATGAATCCATCGCCCACCATGTTACGAACATCGTTGCGCGTGGCGCGGTAGGGGCTAATGGCCGCGCACACGACCACCCCGCCATGGCGCACGATCTCGCCCGCCACAAAGCCAATCCGCCGAATGTTGGTGTCCCGGTCTTCTTTGCTAAAGCCCAACCCTTTCGAGAGGTGCGTGCGCACGACGTCACCATCCAACAGGGTTAGTTGGCGGCCATGTTCCATCAACAGCGAGCCAAGGATTTCCCCCGTGGTGGATTTGCCCGAGCCGCTCAGGCCCGTGAACCACAAACACACGCCTTGTTCGTGGCGCGCCGGGAAGCTATCGCGCAGGATGTGCGCCACCTCGGGCCGTGTGAACCACTCTGGCAAGGCCACGCCCCGGCCCAGGTAATCCTCGCGAACTTGCGTGCCCGAAATCGCGGCGGTGTTCTGGCCGTCGTTGATCTTATCGACTTCTTCATAGCGTTTTTCGTTTGGCAGATAGACCAGCATCTTAAAGGGCACCATCCTTACACCGAGTTCATCCTGATATTGCACCACCAACGCTTGCGCGTCGTAGGGGCCGTAGAAGGGCTGGCCTTGCGAGTCATTGCCCGGCCCGGCGTGGTCGCGCCCCACAATCAGATGATTGGCGCCATAATTGCGGCGGATGATGGCATGCCACAGCGCCTCACGCGGGCCGCCCATGCGCATCGCCAGCGGCAGCAAGGCCAGCAGCACGCGGTCTGCATCGTAATAGGTTTGGGTCAGGGCTTTGTAGGTGCGCACGCGCGTATAATGATCGACATCGCCCGGTTTTGTCATACCCACCACCGGATGCAACAGCAAGACCCCGTCGATGCTCTCGCTGGCGCGCTTGGTCAGTTCTTCGTGCACGCGGTGCATGGGGTTGCGTGTTTGGAAAGCCACCACATTTTCACGACCGTATTCGGCCAAGCGCGCGCGCGTTTCGGCGGGGGTTAGGCGCAGTTCTTTGAAATCGTGGTGCGGGGGCAATTGCAACACGCGCAATTCCCCGGCCAGGTTCAGCGGCCCCCAACGGTGCATCTCCGCCACCAGCGGATGGCGGACATCTTGCGTGCCGAAGACCTTGGCGGCCATCTCGGCGCGATCCCATTCATACATTTCTTCGATGCGCAAAATCGCCAGCGGATAATTGCGCGCATCGCGCAGCACAATTTCTTGGCCGATCTGAAAATCGTCGCTCGGCTCTACAGGCAGGGTGATGGGCATGGGAAAGAGTGTGCCATCCGCCAAGCGCATGTTGTCTAGCACGTTTTGATAATCGGCCTGGCCCATAAAGCCGCGCAAGGGCGAAAATCCGCCCACGGCCAGCAGTTCCAGATCGCACACCACGCGCTCGCTGACCTGGATAGACGGCAAGCGATTCGCGTAAGTTAGTTGTTTGAAATAATCCTGTTGGGGGACGAGTAAATCAACGAGTTCGCCCCCATAGGGCGTGATGATAGCGGCCATAAGCTTCTATACTCCTATTTAATTGCAACGCAGAAGCTTATCACCACGCCGGGATGAACTCAAGTGAGAGTTAAAGCAGCTACTCCTGAGCGCCCATGCTCGCGAGTAGCTACCCACCTAGTGGGTAACTACTCATCCTAACCGCGCCGCATTTGCTAACAAGGGGCTTAAGTCCCTTGTTAAAGGCATATTTTCAGGCGATTCATAGTGCCTAGCCATTTCATTTCAAATGCTCGGTATGCTGGTCTTAACCTAACCCACCCCGCGCCCTGAGATCAACGCATCGCCCGTCCTGCCTAGGACAACGCTCACAAAGATAGGACACCCTATGCGCCGCGCCGAAAGCGAGTATAGTAGGGCGGGTGAGTTCATCAGGAGGACAACCATGGGGCGATTATTTGAACAGGTGAAGCTGATTACCTTCGACGCGGATGATACGCTGTGGGATTTCGCCAAGATGCTGCGCCGGGGCACCGAGGCCGTGGCCGAAGCCATCGCCCGCGACCACCCCGAATACGCGCATCTGTCCACCGAGGCCATCATCCAGGTGCAGGAAGACGCCCTGCGCCGCGCCGACCCGCAAACAATCGACTTTTACAACATGCGCCTAGAAGCCTTTACGGGCATGTTGCACGACTGCGGCCATCCCACCGCCGCCGAGTATGCCCACATCCTGCTAGAAGCCTATTTACTGGCCCGCGATAGCCAATATGACTTTTGGCCGGATACGCTCAGCACGCTGGACGCGCTGCGCGGGCGGTTTCGGCTGGGTTATATCACCAACGGCACCACCCACCCGGATAAAGTCAAGCTCTCGGATTATTTCGATGTGGTCGTAACGCCCGATACGCT
>DAOTVD010000448.1:0-2867 GCA_034437075.1 Anaerolineae bacterium | reverse complement strand
TCATCGCGCGTACCCAAGCTCACAAAGCGCAATTGCTGATGGTCTTGCACCATCCCGAAATCCCCCTGCACAACAATCCTGCCGAGCTAGGGGCACGGCGACGGGTTTGCAAACGCCGCGTCAGCTATGGACCCAACTCTGAACAGGGCTTGCGGGCTTGGGACACCTTCATGTCGTTGGCGGCTACGACACAAGCGCTCGATATCAGCTTCTTTCATTACCTATGCGATCGGCTCATGAACCAAGGGGGCATCCCGCCACTGACAGAGCTTATTCGATTACGCGCCGCCTCCCTCAACTTGAGCGCGTCGTGGCAAGGGGCTACCGCTAGCTATTGAGGGGATACAGATTTTTTGACTCCTGCGAGCTAGTTAGCACAGATTAACCGGAAGTAATCATCTTGGTCGGGTAAGCTCCAAGAGGCAAGCTGTGTGTAGTGCGGCGCTGCGCTGAGGGTCTCTAGTTCGGCGAAGGAGAGAAAGCGCATCCAGGGGTAGGACGCCAACAAACAGTCAATACCTGCATCCGTTAAATGGGTTGCCTCTTTCGTTTGTTGCCATGCCGCAAGTGCGGCTTGCTGCTGGGGGGTGAGCGTTAAGTCATCGATAAATTGCATTTGGTCTACAACGGACAAAAATGCAGACCATTCTGACGAGCCTGCCATAAGCCCCAATGCCCCGATTGTGCGCAAACTCGCCTGATTTTCGATTAATCGGCTTGGATTCAGCACCACAGCATCCTCAGCAAGCAGATTGACCTCGTGCCTTGTTTCAAGCGGCGGGGCTGTTATGGTCTCCGCAATTGTGGGTGTGTACTGGGCCTGGCCTGCTGGGCAGAACCCCAGTTGGCAGGTGTGTATCCAAATATTCGGAAACACCTGCACAAAATTTGCATGCATCACGTAGTCGCGAAGCGCGTTGGTTCTTACCGAGGTTTCCCAAACGAAGACCACTTCGGGCCTCGTGCGTTGCCAAAACATTATTTCATCATCAAGGTCATAGACTCGCATCGCGTATGTGTACTCGTTATGCGAGTTGGAAATAAAGCGTTCGTACTGAACAAAAGGTTCGTAGTTCAACATCGAGCCGACTAAGAGCGCGTCATCTGGCCAAAACTGTTCTATGATGGCGGCGGCCTGGCGGGCTGGGGCCTGGCCCGCTGGCTCGTGACGGTCAAACTGGTAGCTCCAACTGCTGGCCATCAGGCTGAGGGCGACCACGACAAAGCTCACGGGGGGCCACCAGGGCCGCAGGCGCTCTTTGAAAATGCCCTGGGTAATCAACGGCGGAATAGGCAAAAACAAGATTGGCAGCACATGGCTTGTATATTTCGGGCCAGCCGTTTGGAGGAGCAAGGCCCCGGTAGCCCCAATCGCCAAGAGTAGGACAAGCATCGCGCGCTCTACGCGGCCTTGGTGCACAAGAAGCGCCCCCACTGCGAGTAACCATACGCCAGCCTCTAACGGCAGCGTGTCAACAAAATAAATATAACGATCAATTTCTTTGTCTAGCATGTTCGAGACGGTCACGCTGCCCCGAGAGCGCGTGGTAATTGCAAAGAAGGCGTCTGAGGCGGGCAATATATTGAACAAAACGTAGATGAAGGATGCTAGGGCATAGCCCATCACAAAACCCAGAATCGGATTTTCCCGCAAAAACGTCTGACGATTAAACCGCATTGTTCGCAGGTAGAGAAATAGATATAGGCATCCGACCGCCAGCGCCGAGGCGAGCGTATGCAGATGCACTTGCAAGCCCAGCCCCCAAAATAGCCCGATGAGAATATGCCGGGGGGTGTGCGCTTGGTCACGTTGCGCAAATACTAGATAAAGCCCCAGCATGGTAAATAAGATCACGAAGCTATCGGGCCGGGCGGTCGTCGTGAACTGTGCCAGGTGCGTCAGCGGCAACAGCGCCACGGCCACCCAACCGGTTGGTGCGTCGTAGAGGTTTCGGAATAAGAAAAAAGTGGGGATGAGCGCCAAGCCAAACGCGCTCAAGGTCACCATGCGTAGGGTGTGTATGGATGGTTCAAATAGGCTGACCACCAGCGCATTGGTATACAGCGCGTAGCCCATACCACCCATCACTTGTTGCTGCGGGATGCCCAGAGCATGCATGTACAGCCCTCGGCCTGATGCGGCAGTAACGGCCAGGTTTAAGTACTGAGGCTCATCAATGCTGATCAGCGACCGGTTCAGCGCTAGATCAAGCATTTGTGCCAAGCCATAGATCATGATCATCAGGCACACGAAGGGCACCAGACGGCGTATCATCGATCATCCTTATAGCATTTCATCGCCACTAAATGTATACAGATCGACTTGTGTGATTTAACCCTTGCTGAACAATGCCGCTATGGTTGATATCAAGTCGCTTGGTAGTTTAACGCATGACGAGGAGAATCTTCAATATAGGACCCAAGAGAGTCCAGGGCTTTTGCAAAGTCGTAGATAGCAAGAAGGAGACAAACAGAGTAGGTTTGAATTGTCAAACAAAACCGAGTTCTGGAGTCTCCCTCATGACCGATACTACACCCATCACAGCATCCGTCCAGTCGGAAACAGGCTGTTTCTTTTCTGTTCAGGGGTTACGAAGCTATCTTGAGCAGCTCAATGATCCGCGCAAAGCACGCGGTGTCCGCTACTCATTGGTGGATGTGCTGACCCTGCTCATCTTGGCAAAACTAGGTGGCGAAGATAGCGTGAAGGGCATGGCAGAATGGGTCCGGTTGCGCGAAGGAACACTCATCCGCTTGTTGGGGATACCGCGTGAGCGTTTACCACATCAAACCACCTATGAACGGGTGCTGGCAGGCTTGGATGAAACGGCGTTGAATGCCATGATTGGCACGTTTTTCAGTGCCAC
>DAOTVD010000447.1:0-3052 GCA_034437075.1 Anaerolineae bacterium | reverse complement strand
CCCAGCTATGAATGCGCCCCCGCCAACGGTCGTACCAGGTTTGGGCGCGTTCGGCGGTGTCATCCTCGCCAGGGGATGCATTGGCCCCTTGGCGCAAATCTTTCACGATAATCAAATTGTCGTCGTCGGTCATATGATGTTCCTATCTTGTGGATGCGTCTTTGCCTAGACTATACCATGCATACGCACTTCCCCGGTTGATGGTTGCGGGTTGGTAACTACTCATGGACAGTTCAAAACAAACACAAATGTTTTTTCTGCCAAAACCGAGGGCTTAAGCCCTCGGTTTTATACGGATTTGTTTTGCGTTCTCCATCAGCCCTCACCCCAACCCCTCTCCCAAACGGGCTTTCAGCCCTGGGAGAGGGGCAAAAAGTGTCGGTTTCGGGTCGTTTTCCCCCTCTACCAGCCGCAAAGCGGCGTTTGTGGGAGAGGGGGATTAAGGGGGGGAGGGGGAAGAATTGACATAGCCTGAGCAGTTACGCGGGTTGTAAGGCTTTTCCAGAAAAATAATTACCCCTCCCCAGCCCCTCCCCGAATTCAGGGAGGGGCTATTATGCGCACGAGTAAGTGCTCCCCCCGAATTCGGGGGGAGCTAGAGGGGGGTAAAATCAAGCCGGTATCCTTTTCGACAAAAGCAAGCGGCATAGTTAAATACTTGGAAAAGCCTAAATTAAAACTCCCTGTGAAAGTCGTAACAATTCGCTTAAGATCGCTTTACCGCCTAGCTGGGCCATGATACGCTACTTAAAAGCCACCCGATGACGCAACCTAGAGCACCCCTACTGCGTATATAGCAGTAGTAAAGAGATATGGAGCGCAGAATGTATATCAGCCAATATGCCCATCATGATGCCGTGGTTCTCACCCTGGACGGTCGTCTGGATGCTGAAGGGGCCGTCGTGCTGGAACATCACCTGCGCGACCTAGAAGCCACCCCCCATGCACTGACCATTCTAGACCTCTCCGGCGTGCTATATATCAATAGCACCGGGCTAAGGGTGCTGGCCATCATGTATAAACGCTGCCAAGAACAGGGCTGCGACCTGCGTCTGGCCCATATGACCGACGCAGTCGCGCGTGTGGTAAATCTGGCCGGGATGGATAGCGTGTTGCTCCCCTACCCGAGTGTGCAGGCCGCCATCGCAGGCTAGCCGCCGACGAAGCTCACCGGTTTAGTAATTGGTTTCCTTCGCAAAAAGTTCGAGCAAGCGCTGGGCGCGGCTCGGTTGCTCGGAGAAATAGCGCGAACTGAACTCCTCAGTCAGAAAATCGGTATAGCCGGGAATTTCTTCGGGGTTTTCGATCTCTTCCAAATTCCGAAAGCCCATCGACCATTCCTTAAACGACCGCTTCTCGATAGGCCCTTTGTGGATCATCAATACGTTTTGATGGCGGTCATCTTCCGCGATTTTGTCGTAAAGCGCCTGGACTTCGGCTTCTTCGCCCTCGAGCGCCTGGATGAAATAGCCGTCGCGATAGAGCAACATGCCGGTGATATTTTTGCTGCCGTTAAATTCGCGGGCGGTGTTCAGGATGTCCATAATGTCTTCGTTGGACATCGCGCGGCTTTCGGTGCTGACGTAGGCTAATGAGATCAATCCCATGGTTCATCACTCCTCTTATGGGCATATATATACATATGTATGTGCTGATAACACACTATGCTTATGGTAACACTAAATCTCGGAGAAAGTAAATACGGCGCGACAATTCTAAATTAGTTCTAACTATAGGGTTGCAAAGCCCGCCAACAACACCAACGCGATAAGCATCAGCACCACGAGTAGGTTGTTCACAAAATGGATGAGCATGGGCACATAGATCGAGCGGCTATAGTGAAACGACAGCGCCAATACCATCCCCAGCACCGTATTGCTGACGGCGATAAACGGCCCCAAATGCGCCGCCCCAAAAATGACCGAACTCACCAGCACGGCCACCACCAACCCGATTCGTTTTTCTAGCCACCGATGCAACACGCCCCGAAAGACGATTTCCTCCACAATAGGTGCCAGCACCACCACGATGACCAGTAATTGCGCAAGGCCCAACCATAAATAGGGGTCTTCCGCACTGGGCGAGGCGGCGAACGAATCGTCGCCTTCTTCTGTGGCCGTGATGCCTAACGCCAGGCTGATGACCAGAATCAACATAATGCGGATGGGGATAAACGCCACGCCAAGCGCAATCGCGGCCAGCACCCAGGGCACCGACGGCGCCCGAAAACCCAAGTCGCCAAAACTACGCCCGCGCAAGCCAATCATCATCAGCGTCATGAACCCCGACAGCACAAAGGCGACCGTCGTGGCCGTCGTTTCGGGGAACCAATCCCCCACACCCGGATGCCGGGCTTCCGTCACGATGTCGGACAGGAACAAATAGGTCAGCCCGCCGCCAACGACAATGCTAAACAAGACGCCCAACCCCACCAAGAGCACATCCACCCCCCGCCAGGGATTCTCCCAGGTGATAGAACGCGCCGGAACGAATGGCGTGCTGGGGGTCAGGTTCGCATAGGGGATTTGATAGGCCGTGGTCGGTTCAAATTGGGCTGTGGCTTCGGGGCGGTGTATTCCGTCCTGATCATACATGGTGCGTTCTCTTGTGATTTGCGTGTGTTGTCACTTTAGCTGAAAATAGCCTTGCCTGGCAACCAAAATACGAGGCCGTCGCCCGGCCAAGCCAGTCGCTATAGGCTCGCAGGAGCAATCTAACCCATGCGCATCTACGGCATCGACTTTACCAGCGCGCCGCGCCGCGCCAAACCGATTTGGGTCGCTGGGGGGCAGGCCACGCGCGACGTGCTCCGCCTGGATAGCCTGCACGCGCTGCCAGATTTCGCCGCCTTCGAGGCATTGTTGCAGACGCCGGGGCCATGGTTGGCCGGGTTTGATTTTCCTTTCGGGCAACCGCGCGCCTTGCTCGCGGCGCTCGGCTGGGAGGCGCTCACCTGGCCGCAAATGGTCGCGCAGGCGGGCGCGCTCTCGGTGGATGCCTGGCTGGCGCTGCTGAAAGATTTTCGGGATGCCCGCCCCGCCGGGCACAAGCA
>DAOTVD010000446.1:0-3072 GCA_034437075.1 Anaerolineae bacterium | reverse complement strand
TGACCCATCACTTACCCAAGGGTGTGGCTGGCCATCGTCGACAAAAAGCGTCCTAATCGGGCTTTTTAACCTCTTAACGCCTGACAATCACACGAAACTGCGCGCCGCCCAACGGCCTGGGATGGTTTGCATGCACACATGATGTGGACTCTATTATCTTCAGATAGCGGAAAGTAGAGATTCGAATACATCACGTTTAATCTGGATACGCAGCGCATCGTTGACTTCCGTCTGAAAGCATGGGCGAGTCGGTTCTTGGTGCTGCGGACTGCGTTGTATGATGGGGATGACCCGGAAAACAAAAATGCCTCCGCAAGTGGGAGGCGTAACATGCCCCATACGGGGCTTGAAACCCGGTTACGCTTCTACGCCATCGCCGTGAAAACCGTCCTCTATCACGTCTTTTGCGTCTCGTTAGGCCCCAAAATCACCAAAAAACAGGCCCTGACCGCCCGAAATGAGCTTATCCGCGCGCGGTTTGCGTGTGGCGAGCCGATGCGCGACCTCGCGCGCGAGTACAATATCTCGCCGCAGCGGGTCTCGCAGATCATTCACGAGCGCAGGCGCTAGCCTCCACATCCCCGCTTGTCCTTTCCGAACAATGAGTTTGTAAAGGATAAGCAAAATGACAACTCCAACGGTCGTTCTGACCAACAATAAAGGCGGCGTGGGCAAGACCACGACCACCACCAATTTCGCCTACGGCCTGGCCCACGGCCTCAAGCAGATGGGTGCGCCCAATAGCCGCGTATTGGTCGTCGATACGGATTCGCAAGCCCATGCGACCCTCACCACCACCGGCACCAAAGACTATGATCGTCATAATAGTCTGAGCGCTGTCCTGACCGCTGACCGCAACGAGGTCGTGCAACTGCTCAGCGAGATCATCGTCGAGAGCCATTGGCTGCCCGAACTGCACGTCCTACCCTCGTCCTCTGAGCTAGAGCAAACCGAGCGCGAGTTGTTCAGCGCGGCGGGAGCGCCCTACCGCCTGGCGGATGCCCTCGGCGCGATTCGCCACCACTATGCGGCCATCGTCATTGACACCCGCCCCTCTTTCTCCCTCATGACCGAGATGAGCCTTTTGGCTGCAACCGATGCAGTCATCGCCCTCGAACCGCGCTACCTCGAAACGGTCGGTCTGCAATCCGTCATCAACAAAATCTACGAAATCCGCGAAGGCTGGCGGCATCCTGACCTGCGCCTGACGGGCATCGTCGTCACCAAAATGGATCGGCGCGTCAAAGGTCATATGGAGATGATCGAGCAGATTCGCCAGCATCCGACCCTCGGCAAGCTGATTTGCGGCGTGATCCCCGCCAACGAGGCAGTCGCCTATGCCCACCGCAGCCATATGAGCATCTACGAGTACGAGCCCAACAGTCACGCCAGCAAAGCCTATGCGCAGATGGTCGGCTGGATGCTCAAGCGCTTGTATGTCTCGGAGGGTGCCTAGATGCCGCCCAAGAAAGGCGGTCCCAACCGCACCTTAGACATTCTCTCGTCGATTGGCGAGGAGGATTTTCTGGGCGCGGAGGTCGTGCAGAAGCTGCATGAAAGCGGTCTGCGCGTGGAGCGGATCACGCTGTCGTTGATCCGCCCAGATGCCGCCCAACCGCGCCGCGTGCTGCCTGAGCCGATTCACCAGGCGTTCCATAATCAGGAACTCACGCCGGTGCAGGCGCTCAAGCAATACATCGAGAAAGTGCGCATCATCGCGCGCCAGAAGGGTCGGCCCTTCGAGAACCTGCTGGATATGTTGAGCACCGAAGAAGGCGATGCTCAATCCGAGCTAACCCAGCCCGAACGTGACTTACGCGACCTGACCAACCTGGCCGTGACGCTGCGCAGCGATGGCCAGGTCAACCCGCTCACCATCGTGGATCGTACCCAGGGCGCGATGCCCAGCTACATCATCGAGACGGGCGAGCGCCGCTATTGGGCGAGCTACATCGACATGGAGTTCATACCGAGTTACGACGGAGATGGCACGGTGCCCTGTATCATCATCCCGCCTGAGCGGGCCTCCGTGTTCCGGCAGGCCAAGGAGAATACATCACGCTCGGGATTGAACGCTATCGGTATGGCGCGCCAAGCGGCGCTCTTGATCCTGGCGGTACACGATATTCATCCGCCTCTCGGCATCGTGAATCATGACTTCTACCGTCAAGCACTGGAATTCGATCTGCGTAGCAGACGCGAACATAGCGGGGATATTCTGGCCGCAATGGGCGGTATCAGTCGCAATCGATTGAGCCAGTACAAGGCGCTGCTCGCGCTATCCGATGACGCCCTTGAAGAAGCGGATCGCCACAACATTGACGAAGGCCGCCTACGCTATGTGCTGAAGTTGCCCTACGAGATGCAGGCCGAAGCGTTGCGCCAGATCGTGAAGCACAATCTCGACGCGCGCCAGATCAAGCAGATGATTCAGGAAACGGATGAGGCAGAGCCACCTGGCCCTGCCCCATCGCGCACTTCTATGCATTTCGCTCGGCTGGTGCTGGTCAAAGACACGCCTGATGTCGCCGAGGTTGCCCAGATTCTACTCGATAACGAGGAAGATGTGGTGATCTTGCGGCGGCGTTTGGAGCGCCTGCGTGCAGTCCTGGCTGAGATTGAAGGGCAACTGTAGCCATGAATTTGTTAACACGTGTTAACGAATTTGCGGAAAATGGTGTGCCATTGGCACGAGGGCCACCCATAAAAAAAGCCGCTCCTCTTTATTAGGGTCGGGCGGCGGGGGCTTTTTACAATCTGTTGCTGCACACTTCAGATTGGAGAAGCTTAGCCGCTCGATTGCAACCGCATATCACCCAAATTCTTCAGATTAACGCTCTGGATACAGTGCAGTATTGCCAGGAGATAAACGAAATGACTGCAACAACTAAGCCCGCCATCATTGCGGCGGCAGAACAAGAAACGACCTTACAAGCAGCGCGCGACTACGCGCATATGGGACTGAGCGTGTTGCCCTTGCACGGCAAGCGGCCCTCGGTCAACGAATGGAAATCCTACCAAGTTCGACGCGCCGTAGATGCCGTGATCCGAGGCTGGGGCACGACCGGCAAG
>DAOTVD010000445.1:0-4056 GCA_034437075.1 Anaerolineae bacterium | reverse complement strand
TAGGGTCGCGCAGGGGAATATACGCCAATGACCACAAGCCCACTCCCGTTGCTGGTGCCGGATGATACGCTATATAGTACCCTCCAGCCGATTTTAGACCATCTGTCCGCGCTGGTGCCCCACGACGCGGCTAATATCATGTTGCTGACGGAGGATAACACCTTACGTGTCGTGGCCAGCCGGGGGTACGAGGCGTTTGGCCAGGCCGATTTTTTGGCATCGTTAAGTATTCCTCTCGGCGGGTTGCCCGCATGGCAAGCCAAGCTCGCGCGCCGTAAGGCGTATGTCGTGCCCGATACCCAAACCTATGCCGATTGGCTGCCGATCCCAGAAACAAGTTGGATTCGGTCGTTTATCGGCTTGCCTATTCTGGTGGAAGATCGTGTGCTAGGCATCATTAATCTGGATAGCGCGCAACCCCAAGCTTTTAGCGAGGACAGCTTGCAATATCTGATGCCCTTTGCCCAACAGGCCGCGCTGACCATCCATAACGTGCAGTTGTTCCAGGCCGAGCGCCGCCAGCGCCAATTTGCCGAAGCCTTGGCCGAGATCACAACCGTCCTGAGCAGTTCCTTACAACTGGACGATGTGCTGGAAAATATCCTGCATCAGGTCGCGCGCCTGATTCCGCATGATGCAGCCAACATCATGCGCGTAGAGGGCGACCAAGCGCGCGTGGTTGCCCAACGCGGCTATGCGGGGTTGGGCGTGGATGTGGGCGACTTGGTCATGCAATATACTATCCACGATTCGCCGTCTTTGCATCAGGCGTTCACCGCGCAAGATGTGGCCATCCTAAACGACGTTCACAGCGAACCAGGCTGGCTCCAGTTCGAGAAACTGGCCTGGCTGCGCGCCACCATCGTCGCACCAATTATTACCCAAGCGGTTGTATCGGGCTTTTTGGTGTTGGATAGCGCGACGCCGGATGCCTTCGCATCCTACCATGTCGAGCAACTACGCGCGATCAGCAGCGCGGCGTCGTTGGCCTTGCGCAATGCCGAACACTACACCGCCGAGCACCGCCAGCGCCGCCTGGCCGAAGCGCTGAGCACGATTGACGAAAGCCTGATCGAAACGCGCGATGTGGCAGGCGTGCTCGAGCGCGTGCTAGAGTTGCTGGCCGAGTTGGTGCCCTATGACGTGGCCGACATCATGCGCGTGCAGGATGGGATCGGCTATACGGTCGCGCATCGAGGCTATGCCGAACGCGGTTTGGCCGAATGGATCGAAAACCTGCGCCTGAACGCCAACGACCATGGCCTGGTGCCCATCGCCATGCAGGCCGATGGGCCGTATTACGTGCCAGATGTGCGCAAGCAACCCGCCTGGGCAACCTTCTCGGAAACCGCGTGGATCCGCTCGCATATGTTTGTGCCCATCCGGTTTGAGGCGAACTGGGTCGGGATCATCCAACTCAACCACCGCCAGCCCCATGCTTACACCGAGGAAGACGTCCAAACGCTGAAACCCTTTGCCGAACGGGTCGCGTTGTTGTTACGCAACGCGCAACTCTTTCAGGCCGAACGCGAGCAACGCCAGTTGGCCGAGGCCCTGCAAAATAGCATCACGGCCCTGAATCGTACCCTGAGCCTAGATGATCTGTTCGAACGTATGATTGACGAGTTAGATGCTATTTTGCCGCCCTATGGCCATCTGGTGATCGCGTTGTACAAAGCCCCGCACGAGTTGTATGTGCAAGCCCATCGTCAGCAAGACATGACGCTGCCCCCTGTGGCTGGGATAGATGGTACGCCCTTGCGCCTGGCGGACTATCCCTCTACACGCACCATGATTGAAGGGCGTCAACCCTTGCTGATTCGCGATATGCGCACGATGCCCTGGTTTGACCCCGCCCAACATCCCAACGCTTGGGTACGCAGCATGATCGGTGTGCCCATGGTGCGGGATGAAGAAATCATCGGGACGATTGCGGTGGCTAGCGGCCAGCCAGAGTCTTTCACAGCGGCGCATCTGCGCATTCTGGATGCCTTCGCCGAAGCTGCCAGCGCGGCGCTGCGCAACGCTCAACTCTATGATGAATTGGCCCGCGAACGCGCCCAACTATCCGCCATCCTGGATGGCAGCGGCGACGGCATCGTGTATCTAGAAAACAACCGCGTGGTCTATGCGAACCAGGCATTTTGCGATCTGGTAGGGTATACATACCCAAAGGTCGAAGGCATGTATAGTTATATGCTGTTCGCGGGGGCGGATGGCGAATTACCGTTCTTTAGTGACGGCCCCGAAACCCTGGCCCATAACATAGACGCTTTTCTGGGCAAGGCCGAATTGCGCGTGACCCCCCAACACGGCGCAGCCTTCCAGGCGCTGGGCAACTTCGCGCGCATCAGCGACCCCGGCGAAAACACGATGCGCGTCGTGGGCGTTATTCGCGATATTCGCCAAGATAAAAAACTGCGCGATCTGCAAACGCGCTTTTTGACCCATGCCGCGCACGAACTGCGCCAGCCTATCACCAATATCGTGACCCGCTTGTACCTGATGCAACGTAGCCCCGATGACGTGGATTATCATTTACAGGTGCTGCAACGGGCCGTAGATCGCCTGACCACGCTCACCGAGCATATGTCTACTGTGGCGGAATTCGAACTGGGGGTCGTGCAACCTGTATTGTATAAGGTGTCGTTAGATGAGGTCTTGCGCCCGGTCTTTGAGGAACAATCCGCCGTGGCGGCGGGGCACGACGTCAATATACAGGTCAGCGGGCTGGATGAACTCCCCCCGACCTACGCGGATGTCACGCTCTTGCCAGAACTGCTGCGGATGTTGCTCTCGCATTTGGTGCTCTATACCCTGCCGCACGAGACGATCCGCGTGCTGCTGAACATAGAAGACGCCGCCTCGGCAGAACCACAACTCAAGATCGACGTCACAGGCGGCACCCCACCCATTGCCGAAATCGAGCGCGTCTTCGAACCGTTCTATAACCCCAGCGAAGGCGATTCCATCCATACGGGCCTGGAACTGACCATCGCCAAGCGGATTGTGGATTTGCACGGCGGCGCGTTCAACATCACCCCGCTGACGGCGGAACATGCGCGCTTTCAGGTGAGTCTGCCAGCCCATCCGCCGCGCGTTCCCTGATGGCCGCTTGCCAGGCCAGGCGCGTCGCGGCCAGGTACAGCCCCACAAACGACCAGAACAGCATCGCGGTGGCCTGGAATTCGGGATTAAAGTAGAAATGGTCGAAGATGCCGCCCACCCAAGCGCCACACATCCCCGCTAGCAAGCCCAGCCACACATCCACCAAGCGCTCGTCCGCGCGGATGTGGTTCCACCAACGCAAGCCCCAACCGAGCAAGCTCGCGATAACGACCAGATAGCCCAGCAGGCCCAACACCCCCGCGTAGGTCGCGATAATCAGATAGGTGCTCGATACGCCGATATACAGGTCGATGTCGGGCACGCCGGTGAAGCCCACCCCAAACACGGGATAGCGCCCGATGAGCGTCAGCGCGTCTTGATATTCGCCCAGGCGCATCTGCGTCTCTAAATCTTGGGCCGTGATGCCTGCGATAAAGCGATTGATGAAATTTTGCGTAAACGGCAAAAAGGGCAAAACGGCCAACCCCGCCAACCCCAGCCAGATGAGGCGCCGATAGCGCAGCAGCGCGATGACCCCCAGCCCGCTGGCCAAGCCCAACGCCGCCCCGCGTGAGTCTGAGAGGAACAAGGCCAGCACGATAAGCCCGAAAATCCCCGCCGCCAACCAGCGCCAGCGCGTGACTGGGTAGCGCGCGAACAGTTGCGCGCCTGCTAAGCCGCCCACAATCAGCAGAAAGCCGCCATACGCATTGGGGTCGATCCAAGTGCCAATCGCGCGCTCGTTGCCGATAGCCACGCCATCTTCGCGATAGCGCAAGACCGCCCCCACCGGGTAGCCAATGCGCCCCAAACGACTCAGCCAGGATGCAGCGGTGAAATCTGGCAAGGCCCACAGCACAATCCCTACCAACGCGGACACGCCGCCGCACAAAAGCAAAATCAGCGTGACGCGGCGCAGCGTGCGAATATCGCTGGCCACGTCCGCCA
>DAOTVD010000444.1:0-9661 GCA_034437075.1 Anaerolineae bacterium | reverse complement strand
ATCGTAATAGCGATACTGCTTTTGGTTATCCATACCTAATTGCTTACATCCTGCCCCAGGCGCGGGGCGTTGAGCCGTGCTTAATCCGCTGTATGCTAGCCGAGTTAGGCGTTGTTCTCAAGGGGTAGGGGACTATATCCCCAGGCGGATTGCACCAGATTCGCCCTTGCCAGAGATTTTGGGATTTCGGATATATTGCACATGAGGCTAGGCTGTGTTGACATTTCAACGCATCCAGATCAAAGCACCGACAAAGTGGAGAAAGCCTGAATACGAGCTATCCAGCTTGTCAAAGCGAGAAAAGATACGCCGAAAATGCTTGATTTTGCCAATGAAACACTCGACCAAATGACGCTCACGATACAGCCATTCGTCGTACTCACGCAGGATTCTAGCGCGTTGATGCGGCGGGATAACGACGTTAATGCCGCGATCCAGCAAGTATGCGATGAAATGAGCCGCCGAATAGCCACGATCCGCGATCAGATGCTCGAAATCAAAGCCTTCCAGCAAATGCTGCGCCTGGGTGATGTCGTGGCGCTGACCAGCGGTCAAGCAAAAACGCAGCGGGTTCCCCAATCCGTCTACTGTCACATGGATTTTAGTGGTAAATCCGCCTCGACTGCGTCCAAGTGCCTGTTCGCCATGTTTTTTTGGGCACCTGCGGCACAAGGATGGGCACGGACAATCGTGCTATCGATCATGCCATACTCCATATCAGGATCATCTGCAAAATGATCGAGCATTCGTTCCCATACGCCGTTGTCGCACCAGCGGCGAAAGCGCTTAAAGACGCTGTTCCAATTGCCGAATTCAGCGGGCAGCAGACGCCATTGGGCACCGCTGCGGCTCATCCACTTCACGGCTTCGACGAAACGACGGCAGGTTGCCTCGTTTCCTACATAAACATTCGGGTCTTGTCTCAGAAAGTCCCGAATTTTTGTCCATTGATCGTCGCTTAGTCTCACATCTGTCATTCTGTGAGTTTAGCTGACTTTCACCAAACGTCAACAGAACCTAGTCAATCAAGCCGATGATACCGGCTATGGTCAGCAACAGAAAAAAGAATATCATCAGCAAGAGCATTGCCGCCAAGCGACCACTTTCTTGCTCGATGGTTAGCGGCTTGTCCTCATAGCTCACTTCGCCGAGCAAATCGACCCGAACATCACGATTCATACGATCACGCGTCAAGCGCGCAGCATAATCAGATTGGGTGACGATCACCCAACCCTCACTGCGCAAAGCAGCAATCTCACGATCAATGATTTCGGCGGCGGCTTGGGGGGGAATGATCTCGATTTCGCTATCTGAATCCGTCATCATATTTACGTCCTGCTTCAAAATCGGTAACATCATAGGGTATTTAACCACTTGGAGCAACGATGTTATGAGTAAATCGGGCAAGAAAAACACATATAACCGCTATCGTGATCCGAAGTTTATCTTTGCGGCGACTATGGCAGGCATTTTGGTCTTTATCTTCGTCGTGACGCTCTTTGCCGTCCCCACGACTCAGACAATCACCGATGATCCGCTCGCGCAACCATTCGATACACCTGCCCCAACTGAATTTCGCCCCCCTACCCCTAACCCGGATGGGCCGAATTTGAATTTCGCCAACACGATTGTTCAGAACAACGGTTGGTTTCAAATCACCGCCCCGGTGGATTACCGGGTGCAAACCAACACGGTGGATGCGTCCATTCCGCAAGCGCGGGTTGAACTACGAGCCGACCAGCGCCTATCCGTGATCGACATTTTAATGCAGTTTGGCGTCAATTATCCCTCGCATGAGGAACTAGCCGAACAGTTTTTTCAGGATGCCTACTTCATCAGTGTATGGCGAGACTACGAGCGCTTTACAGAAACCAGCCGATCTGTGGGCGAGAGCATCGTGATTGATTTTGAATTAACCACCGACCAGGTAGATTACCTGGGGCGTCAAATCGCGTGGCTAGATGGCGACTGGCTGCATATGATTCGGATTGTAACCCCAGAAAACAACCCGGCCTTGCGCGATGCGCTGGCTGAAGGGCTTCCACCATCAATGATTAGCTACCCAACCCAACGTGGTAGCGAATTGAGTTGGCGAAGCTATGATGACCAACAACAAGGCTTTCTGATCCGGCATCCTGGTTGGCAAGAGGTGTCGGGCGGGCCTGGTAGCCCGGTGATATTGGAGAGCACAGCGCCATCTGCACGGATGTTGCTACGCCAATTTGATGGGGTGAGCTTAGCCTCTGTCGATGAAGCAGAGCGTTTCGTGAGAGAAACGCTAGAACCCGAAGCGGTGGCCCTGGGTGCCCAAATTACGGGAACTGGCCAGGCTACTGACGGATATTTAGTGAGCTATGAAACGCGCGACAACGATGGCAACTTGATTTCTGGTTTGGCCAGCTTGTTAAATAAACCGACAGGGGACCTGGCCGTTGCCGATGTGCAATATAACGAACCGAATGTGGACCTGTTGACAGTTTCCGACGCAGCAGAACCACTCACCATCCGCCAGGTTATCGACAGCTTTATGCTACTACCGGGCGCTGATGATAACGTAGGCGGCCCTGTGGAAAACCCCATAGCAAGCGTGCCCACTTTGCAAGCACCCAATCTTAGCCCAGACCAAGTCAGCACATTAGAAGCCTTGCGCGAAGCGGAAGAAGACTAAGCGTGCCCCGCGCGGGCGCTACGCGCGCCCGCTTTTTTTACCACGTCACGTCACGGGATAACCCAAGTAGTGTATGATAGAAGCAGTAACCGAAGCGAAATTATTTATCCTGGGGAGTCTCGTGATCAATCAGCAAACCACCAAGACGCCGCCCCGCCAACTTGATTATTTGCCGGAACATTTCTCGCCAGACGAACAAAACACAATTTGTATGCTGGCAGAGATGGCCGCCGAACATGTCAAGAATGACTACGAAACGACGGTAACGCCGGCCCTCCTGCAAAACGTGGCCCAAACCTTGCTAGGGGTGGATTGCGACGCGCGTACACTCATGATTTTTTTCATGAGCCAGATCGACCCTGAAGCGTTAGAACCCGTCGCGAACAAGTTTGACCCCGATATGTTACAAGCGGCGCATAATGTATCCATTATTCGCTTGCTCAACCCGACAGACTCGCCCAAACAAATGCCCATCCGTAAAGTCTTACTGCGGCAGTTGGTGCTGAAGGTAACCCACGATGTGCGCGTTATCTTGATCAAAATTGCCGGGCGTCTGGTGCTCTTGCGCAATGCGGAAAATCTGGCCGAGAGTGTACGCCAGAAGATCGCGCAAGAAGTGCTGGATGTCGTCGTGTCGTGGTGCGATGCCTTGGGCCTGGAAGATTGGCGCCAAGAACTTCAGGAATTGAGCTTCAAGTACCTGAGCCCGGCCCAGTACAATTATATTTTGTCTTTGATGGACGAACACCGAGATGTTTTGCACGCGGTGCGAGACGATGTCATCAAGGATATTCGCGCATTGCTGCAACGGCATCATATCGAGGCCCATGTCAGCGGGCGGGTCAAGACGCACTATGCCGTTTTTCGTAAAATGGAAGCTTACGAACTAGATTATGATGAAGTCTGGGATCGGGTCGGCATCCGTATTTTGACTAACACCACATTTGATTGCTACTATATTCAAACCGCCATTGAAGAAGAGTTATACCCCGAACGCCGCCGCTACGTAGATTACATCGAAACCCCGCGCCAGCCCTACAATTACCAATCATTACACCTCACCGTAGGGGGGCCACGCGGCATTGCTGTTGAAATTCAAATTCGTACTTACGACATGCACATCAAAGGGGAATTTGGCGTCGCGGCACATTGGAAGATGTACGGCGGCGGCGAAGGCGCGGACACTAGCGAAGATATGAAATTCGCGATGCTGCGCACGCAAGCCTCCCGCATGTTGGGCGACCCGATGGATTATCTGGGCAATACCTTAGAGGCGCTCCTGCTGAACAATGCCATTTTACCGCTCGATAGGCAGGGCTATATGCTCGACCCAGACACCGGGCAACGCATTGTCGATAGCCAGGGCGAGTACGTCTACTACCGGGATGTCAACACCACCCCCAAAGGCTACATCCTCGACCCGCACACGAATAAGCCGATCCTGAGCCAATCGGGCGACCCCATCTGGTATCAATCCGAGATTTTGCCCGACCGCGTATTGGTCTATACGCCAGATGGCGACCTAAAATCTTTGCCCCAAGGCGCAACCCCGCTAGATTTTGCGTATTATATTCACGAAGATGTCGGCAACACCTGTGTCGGGGCCCGGGTCAATAGCAAAATGCAAAAGCTGGACTATACACTCCAGATGGGCGACCGCGTAGAGGTTATCACCCGCCAAAATGCGCGCCCTAGCTTGGATTGGCTATACAACGGATACTCGCGCACGCGCCGCGCCCACGAGAAAATTAAACGTTTCTTCCGCGAAAAAGATGATGAAACCATTCCCGAAGTCGAGACCCTGGGGCGCACGATCATCAAAAAGCGGCTCAGCGCGCACAAAATCCGCGATCTGACGCTCGCGGCCCTGGCCAAACGACTGCACCAACCTTCCGAACGCGATTTGTTAGAAGCCATTGGTTCTGGCGAGATCAGCGTGCAAACGTTAGATGATAATCTGGGCACCTATATTCTAGAACAACTTGAAACCCAGGATCGAATTGCGGCAACGCATTCCGCTGATGTCAGTTTCAAAGATTTTGATTTGCTGTATACTCAAGCGCAATGCTGCTTGCCGTTGCCAGGTGATGATACGGTCAGTTACATTACCCAGGGGCGCGGTTTTACCCTACACCGCGCCGACTGCCGGAACGTCAAGGCCCTAGACCCAGCGCGGATAAGCTACTTTGATTGGCCGGAGGAAATGCTCTGTGTGCCCGAAGACCGTAAACCGCCTGCGATGTTTCATACGCGGCTGACGTTATTAGTGGTGCACCCGACCAAAACGATTCTGTACATCAAAGATATGGCCAGCCATGAAGACCTCATTATTGAGTCGGTGCGGATGTATCGCCCGGAAGATTTAGGGACACAGGTCGAAATTATGTTTCGGGTCGCCTGCCGAGAGCATATCGAAAAACTCGCCCGCAAGCTCAATGCATCGGATGATATTCTGATGATTCGGAGGCCGACGGGATGACCAGTACTCTGAGCGGTGCGGCGCATGATGCCGCCCAGATCGAGATTTTGCATCGCGAGTTTTTCGATGTCTGTGCGACGTACTTACCTAGCGCCACCCGCGAGCGGCTCCAAACCGCCTTCGAATTTGCCAAGACGGCCCATGCAGGCCAATATCGCAAATCGGGCGAGCCTTTCATTACCCATCCGTTGACTGTTGCGCTGTACATGGCCAAGTTATATGTCGACGAGAGTTTGCTTATTGGCGCGCTCTTGCACGATGTCGCCGAGGATACTGCCTATACCCTAGAGGACATCGAACGCCAGTTTGGCGCACAAACGTGCCACTTGGTGAATGGGGTCACCCATTTGAAGAACGTGTCGCATCTGGAAGATATCGCGCACTTGTTCCTGGCGATGTCTAGCGATGTGCGGGTGGTGCTCATCAAACTTTTTGACCGCCTGCACAATATGCGCACTCTGGACGCCGTCGCACCCGAACGACGACGGCGCAAAGCGCTTGAAACGCTGCGCATTTATGTTCCATTAGCCGCCAAGCTGGGCATGTGGCATCTTAAAACCGAATTCGAAACGCTCATCCTGAGCTATTTGGCACCCGAGATATACCAACAAATCTGTGATGGCCTGGATGAGCGTTACCAAACCGAATACCCCAAACTGGACGCCATCGCGCGTGACATTCAACGCACGCTACGGGCGCGCAAGATACCCTGTGGCGTGCGCGTGCACCGGCGCAGTCCCTATCGCATTTACGAGAGCATGCGTGGCCACCAACTGGATGCCCATGCCTTTAACAAAGCCTTTCAGATCGTCATCTTGGTGGATAGCCTGCCCGAGTGTTATCTGGCACTGGGCTATGTACACGAGCGTTACCCCCATGTGGCGGATAGTTTAGTGGATACCATCGGCAATCCCCGCGATATTTTCTACCGTTCGCTGCATACGCAAATCATCGTGCCAGATTATGCCAACCCCGTACACTTGCGCATCCGAACCTACGACTTTGACCGTCTGTCGGAGCTCGGTATTCTGGCCGAAATTCAGTTCGCAACACCCGAGGAAGAAAAGCAGCCCCATAAAGCGCCCTGGCTGCCCAAACTGCCCGAACTCTATAATGAGTCGGAAAATGCGCAAAAATTCGTCGAGAGCGTCTTTCAGGACATCCTGCAAAAACAACTCACTTGCTTTACCCCACGCGGAGCAGAGATTACGCTGCCACGCGGCGCTACAGTGCTCGATTTCGCCTACCATGTGCATACCGACATCGGCCATGAATGCCGAGGCGCGATTGTCAACAACCGCCCGGCAGAGATCAACCAACAATTGGCCGATGGCGATAAGGTTGAAATTATCCGCTCGCGCCGCGCCGAGCCGTATCATGAATGGTTGGATGAAACGCTGGGCTATGTAACCACCTCCCGCGCGAAGCGCAAGATTCGCGAATTCTTCAAGCGTCAAAGCCACGAGACCCAGGTGCGGAAAGGGCGCGAACTTCTGCGCGAAGAGAAACGCCGCTTTAATGTGGATCAAGTCACGTCCATGATGCTCATGCAAGATTTCGACCTGGAGAGCATAGAAGACCTGTATTTGCATATTGGCAATGGTAGCATCTCGGTGAGCGATCTGGCGCGCGCTATTCTGACGCATGTGCCAGACCTCATCGAGCACACCCACCGCGATTATGTTGAAATTCACGATAGCGAAGGCATGCGCGGTTGGCTTGAACCCTTTGGCGGGCGCGAGCTTCGCCTAGCGAGTTGCTGCGAACCGCGTATTGGCGAAGACATCGTGACGCATATCCGGCAGAACAACAATATTGCGCTGGTGCACCGGGCCAATTGTCGCTACATCATCCGCAGTAAACGCCCCGATAACTTGCTACGTATGAAATGGCTAAAGACGATTGATCCGCTTTTGATGATCCATTTGCGCTTAGAAGGCTATGACCGGGGCGGGCTTCTGCGGGATGTTTCGATACCCATTGCCGAATTAGGGGCGAACATCATCAAAGCGGATAGCGCGATTGACGATAAACACATCGTGATCCGGTTGAAGGTCGAAGCCGAAAATCAAGATGATATTATCCGTATCATCCATCGTTTGGCTTCGTTACAGAACATTACCCGCCTCCAACGCATGGATAAACGAGAAACGCAAACTTGGTCGCCCGTAACTATTCAGGATTAGCCTTGTTCTAGCCCGGTATGTTACAATTCTAAACATGACCACACAACAAACTTCTTCGGGCGAACACTCCCAGGCACTACGTCGCCATCGCCAAAACGTACGCCTGGAAATTATTTTGCCTGTTGCGCTGCCCTTCGCGATAATGATCATCATGAGTATTGCCTTGTTCTTATTCGCGACGGTAGGTGATATAGAAGCGCAACAAATTACCGTCATAATGAGCATTATGCTCACGCTGTGTGCGTTACTGCCGCTCGCGATTGTTATGCTCGTGCTGAATGCGGTGGTTTTGCTGGCCATGTTTGGCGCGGGCACCTTAGAACAACACATCCAGAAGCCACTAGAAGCCGCACGGCGCTACACAGCGCGGGGTGCACAAACCACCCAAGAGGCAGCCCTGCGCATCAGCGAACCTATCATTGCCGCGCGTAGCCGAGCAGCCCGTTGGCGAGTATTTGCGACACGTCTGTTCGAAACATAATCCGCGCCGCCAACCCACGCAAACGAAAGTAATCAGCAACATGACCATACGACTTCGAAAACGTAGTTTATATCTGTGGGCCATCGTCCTGGGCGGGCTGTTCGGCCTGGTATGGGCTTATCTCTACAACAACAACGCGCCCCAAGACGAAAAGCATGTGCAAGTCTCCGTGAAAAACGTCGCCGCGCTGAGCATGGCGCTTCTGCCGCTCTTGCGGCGTGGCCAGCCTGACCCCGACGACCAGGAGTAGGAGACTTAAGCGTGTCAGACACGTTGCAAGCGGATCCCAAAATATTGCAAGCTGCCGAAAAACTGCTCCACGAACGCGGCTACCATGGGGTCGTATTGGCGGATGTCGCGCAAGCGGCAGGTGTGGCCTTGCCCGCTGTACAGTCGCACTATGCCACGATGGATGCCATCTTTGAGGCCTTGTGGGAAGTGCATGTCCCGCGTGATGAGCTACGCACGGTTTTGAGCAGCATCCGGGGAGATAACACCGCCAGCATGGTGCGCCAGGCCATTGAAGGGCTAGTGGCCGTTTTCGATAGCCATCGATCTTTCTCAGCCTTGATTATCATTGATTTTCAGGTCTACGACGGGCGCTATTTCAATCGTCTGTTCAGCAATGTCGCCAGCGATAGCGCCGCCTTCATCACCCGTCTGGCAACCATGCCAGGCATTCGACCCTTGTCAACGATCATGTTAGGTCGCGTATTTGTCTCGCTCATCGTTGGCTTCGTAGTGACCCAACATATGGCCCCCGAAGCGGCTCAGCTATCCATGCGGATTTTCCCACAGAGTGCCTGGGTAGACGGCATGACCGAGATTTTCCTACACGGTATTCTTGCGCATAGCGAATGAAACACCCTTTGATGCGCGCCGCCGGGCTACTCTGGCGGGGAGCACTCGCTATCGGGCTGGTCGGCCTGTTGTCTCTGGATGCCACAGCGTTTGATCCCTGGATAGCCGCGCCTGAAGACGATACATCTCGCACTCTCGGCCCCCCCCAAACCGTACAAACCACCGATCATCGGGTGTGTATGCACACCCGCACCACGGACGAAGTCGAAACCTGGAAAATACAACGCACATTTGATATGGTGCACGACCTGGGAGCCGCTCACGTCGTTGAATACCTCCCCTGGGCCTATGTCGAAACCAGCCGCGACACCTACAATTGGGAACACCCAGACCGCATCCTGCGCCATATCGAACACCAGGGCTTAGAACCAATCATCCGCCTGGGCTTTGTGCCGGACTGGTTACGCCCTGCTGACGAAGAACGCATGGCAAATGGCAACTACTTAACACCCGAAGCCGAAGACGAGTTTGTTCAATACGTCCAGGATTTTGTGGCGCGGTACACCGGGCGTGTAGGAACCATCATCATCTGGAACGAGCCCAATTTGGCGATTGAATGGCCGCACACCGGCCCAGACCCCGCCGCCTATACAAGCTTATTACGCCGTGCCTACCAGGCTGCCCATGCTGCGAATCCGGACATTACCGTGCTCGGCGGGGCGCTGGCCCCTACAAATGAGCCGCCCGGCGGGTCGAGTGGCTGGAACGACCTCGATTTTCTGCAAGAAATGTATGCTGCTGGCGCCGCTCCATATTTCGATGGCTTAGCAGCCCATATTTACGGGTTTGGGCATCCGCCCCAGGCCGAGCCCGGTTACGAAATGCTGAATTTCCGGCGCATCGAACTCTTGCGAGAGGTGATGGTCGCGCATGGTGACGCGGATAAACAGATTTATGTCACCGAGGGCGGCTGGAACGACCATCCCCGCTGGATACACGGTGTGCGCCCTGGGCAACGGATTATCTATACGCTGGATGCTTACACC
>DAOTVD010000443.1:0-5940 GCA_034437075.1 Anaerolineae bacterium | reverse complement strand
CGGTTTATCCGTCTTCAACAAATTGTTCGACCTCGCGCCGCCCCTGCTCATCGGCGCGGCGGTGGATGTGGTCGTCGCGCGCGAAAACAGCATCTTTGCGCGCTTTGGCATCGAAGACCTCACCACCCAACTCTATGTGCTGGCCGCGCTGACCGTGCTCATCTGGGTTCTGGAATCCCTGTTCGATTATCTGGCGGCGGTCGCTTGGCGGAATCTGGCGCAGGTGCTCGAACATGAATTGCGCATGGATACCTACGCGCATGTGCAAGACCTGGAAATGGCCTATTTCGAAGACCGCAGCACCGGCGGCCTGATGTCCATTATGAACGATGACGTAAATCAGCTTGAGCGCTTTCTGGACATCGGCGCCAATGAACTGTGGCAAACCGCCACGACCGTGATTCTGGTCACAGCGTTGTTTATCTACCTGGCGCCAGGCATTGCCTGGATGACCCTCTTGCCGATTCCGTTTATCGTGTATGGCTCGATCCGCTTTCAGAAGCACCTCGGCCCGCGCTATGCTGCCGTGCGCGAACGTGTGGGCATCCTGAACGGGATGTTGGGCAACAACCTGAGCGGCATCAGCACCATTAAAAGCTACACGACTGAGGATTACGAAGTCCGCCGCGTGACGGGCGAAAGCGACGCCTACCAACAGACCAACCGCCGCGCGATTGTGCTCAGTTCGGCGTTTATCCCCTTCATTCGCATGTTTATTTTGGCGGGCTTTACGGGGATTTTGGTCTTCGGCGGGCAACGCACCCTGGATGGCGACATCGCCGTGGCGACCTATAGCGTCATGATCTTCATGACCCAGCGCTTGCTCTGGCCGCTGACGCGCCTGGGCGAAGTGCTAGACCAATACCAACGCGCGATGGCCTCCACGACGCGCATTTTGAATCTGCTGGACACCGAATCGAGCATCCAAGACGGCACGCGCACCCTGGATGACGTACGCGGCGAAGTCGTCTTTGAGGACATCACGTTTGGGTATACGCCCGGCGCGCCCATCATCCAAGATTTTGCCATGCGCATCCCCCCTGGGGACACCGCCGCGATTGTCGGCAGCACAGGCTCGGGCAAAAGTACCTTGGTGAAGCTGCTCTTGCGTTTTTATGACGTGAACGCTGGGCGCATCACCCTGGATGGGCATGACGTGCGCGATCTGACGCTGCACAGCCTGCGCGGGGCGATTGGGTATGTCAGCCAGGATGTTTATTTATTCCATGGCACTGTGCGCGAGAATATCGCCTATGGTAGTTTCGATGCGACGGATGAGGACATCATGCGCGCGGCGCAGGTGGCCGAAGCGCACGACTTTATCACCGCCTTGCCCCAGGGTTACGATACGGTGGTCGGCGAGCGCGGCCAGAAGCTCAGCGGCGGGCAACGCCAGCGCCTCTCCATCGCGCGCGCGGTGCTCAAAGACCCGCCCGTACTCATTCTGGACGAAGCGACGGCCAGCGTGGACAACGAAACCGAAGCGGCCATCCAGCGCTCAATGGAGCGCATCACCCAAAACCGCACCACGATTGTCATCGCGCATCGCCTTTCCACGGTACGCAATGCGGATAAAATCTACGTCTTAGAGCAGGGGGTATTGCAAGAACAAGGCACCCATGCTGACCTCGTCGCGCGGGATGGCGTCTACGCGGGGTTGTGGAAGGTGCAAACCGGGGAGCGTAGCCCACATTTCCACGCTACCTAACTAATCTTTGGAGGATACCATGCCACGACGGGCAATTGTGACGCTGGCCTTAGGGATATTGGTTTTGCTGGGCCTCGCTTGGCCAATCGTCCGTGCCGACCCGCACGAGACGACCTGGGCAGTGGATGAAGCGCAAGTTCGGCTGAGCACAGACGATGCACGTGTTTGGCTACCTGGGGAAGCGGTGCAGATTACCTGGCAGGCGACGGGCGTCGCTGCGGTAACGGTTTTCCCCATAAGTTATCAGGGCATTGAAGGTGCGCCGGGCGTGCGCGATATCTACTTTGACCAAGCCTTTGAAGGTGAGCCACACAGGCCAGACGAGGCACGCGGCGGGACACGCCAGGTCGCCACCGCGCCGGATGACGTGCTGCGCGGTGAATTTACCGGAAGCGTGGCCCTGGCCGCCGAGCCCAAACTCCGCGCCAGCTTGCCCGATGGGCGCGCGTATGCTGTCCAGATGGGGCTTCAGCCCTATCTTTTGCGGGCGGATGTATGGTTTGGGCTATTGCTGGGGGCGGCCTTGTTGGGCTGGGGCCGGGCGCAGATGGCCCCTTCTGGGCAGCGCTGGCGCGGCTTGGTGTGGTTCAATGGCGCCGTCTATGCCGCCTATGCGCTCATCATTCTGCATTTTGGCCCGGCGGATTTCGTGCGCGCCTATCTGCCTGAGGCGCTTGTGCTGGGGGCGCATATGGCCGTCCTCGTGGCGCTGATGATCGTGCCGGGCCGGGCCGCCGAAGTTGGGGCGGCGCGCTGGCCCTGGTGGGGGGTTTTGCCGTTGCTGGCCAACCTGGTCTATGTGCGCTTTGGCTTCGAAACGCCAGAAGGTCTAGCGCCTTACCTGTTTTTGCCCTTGTTGCTGGTTACGCCTACCCAGGTGCCGTGGGGCAAACTGCCACAAGTCTATTCTCAAATGGCAAAAGGCGGCGGCTTAGCCTGGCCTTGGCTGATGGCCTTCGCGGGGGCTTACATCCTGCGCGATCTGGCCCTGCTGGGTGCTTTTTCCGTCTTGGTAGCGCCGGATACCATCTCGTATCTAGAACCCGCTAGTACGTTGTTCAACGGCACCGACCCCATCACGAATCGCACTTTGCCCTATCTGCTGTTGCTGAATATCACGGACGCGCTAAATGGCCCGTTGGGCGCGGTGCTCGTGCAGATTGGGCTGGCGGCGCTGGCCAGCACGGCATTGGTGGCGGTGCTGGCGCGGGAGGATCGCTGGCTGGCCGGGCTGGTGGGGCTGTGGCTATTGCTCGACCTCACTTGGGCTGACCAGAATCGGAAGTTGCTGGTGGAGTCGCTGTTCATGAGCTTGCATGTGCTCAGTTTGGCTGTGTTTGTGTGGCACTACCAGCGCCGCCGCGAACCCGTCCCGGCCTGGAGTTTCGTCGCGGCGGGCGTGCTCTATACCCTGGCCTTTGTGGTGCGGCCTTCGGGGATTCTGCTCGTGGTCGTTGCTGTGGTGGGCTATCGGCTGATGTTCTGGCGCCGAGGCGCTGCGCGCGCGTTGTTGGTGTTAATGGGCGTGATGGGGGTCGTAGTGGTGTTCATCGGCTTCAACTTCACACGCTATGGCGAACCACGACTGTTTGGGCGCGATGGCTACACCGTGATGTCCAGCCTGTATGGCTATCATCATTTCGACCCAGCCCACGGGGCCGCTTCTGCCCAATTGGATACCTTGCTGCGCGCCTGCTTGCCCGATGTCGATTACGACGATGTGCCGCGCTACTACGCTAATTTATTTATCTTTGGCAACTATGGCAATTGCATTATCCTGACACAGGCCCAGACCCAGCACGATACCCATATCAACCGGGCCTTGTTCGAAACTGTGCTGGCCGACCCATTTGCCTTTGGCCGGAGTGTACTGCAAGACACTCTGAGCTATATCGCGCATCCGATGGGCTATTACGTGGAATACGACAACGCCAACAGCCGGGCCTTATGCCAATCGTTTGGCCTGGCCTGGTGCGCAGACTATACCCAGCCGCACGCCCCCACCCCCGTGGACGATGCCGCCTATTACTTGAGCTTCGTGAATCAGATTTATTTACCCTTGGGCGAAGCCCTAAGCCTCGACCGACCCCGCACGGGGCATTATATCCGCGAGCAACCTATCACCAGCGAGATCCAACGCCAAGAAGGTTTGGTGATTCGCACGGTCAATCATGATGTTGCCTATTTTGGGCTGTTCGTCCTATTTTCGCTGTGGTTATGGCGGATACCGCGCCAGCGGGTGCTGGTTTTGCTAAGCCTGGTGGTGATTGGGTATGTCTTGTTCATCACTTCATTGGTACACGTCTATCTAGCGCGCTATGGCGTGGTGCTGACGCCTTTTTACGCCCTCCTGAGCGCGCTGGCCGTGCGCGAGCTTTTGCCTTGGGGCCGCATGGAGGACTCAGCTTGAGCGGGCAATGGGCAACAAAACCAAAAAGGTGCTGCCTTCACCTAGCGCGCTCTCTACCCAGATGGTGCCGCCCATCAGTTCGCAGAGTTGGCGGCACAGCGCCAGGCCCAGCCCGGTGCCGCCCTTAGCGCGCGTCGAGGAGCTATCCACCTGGCGGAATTCGTCAAAAATATGGGCTTGCAGTTCTGCCGAAATGCCCGGCCCGCTATCCGTCACCTCGATCAGCACCCAATCGGGCGCGTCGTCGTCATCGGTGGTGGGCCGGGGCATAAATTCGGGCCGTAAGCTGAAGGCCTCGGCGGCAGGGAGCGCCCGCGCGCGCAGGCGGACATAGCCCTCATCGGTGAATTTAACGCCATTGCTGAGCAGATTACGAACGATTTTGCCCAGGGCTTCGGGGTCGGCATCCAGCGGCGGCAGGTCTTCGGGCAGCGTGACGCGCAAATCTAAGCCTTTGGCGGCGGCCTGGCTCGCGAAGGCGTCATGATACTGGGCGAGTACATCCGCCAGCGCGACCGGGCCGAGTTGCAGGTGCATTTGCCCGGTCTGGATGCGCGAGAGATCGAGAATATCGTTGATGATGGAGAGCAGGATTTCGCCATTCCGGTGCACACGACTGAGGCGGTCTTGTTGTTGCTCGGTTAGCTCCCCCATCAGGCCGGTGCGCAGCATGTCCGTATAGCCCAGGATGCTATTGAGCGGGGTGCGTAGCTCGTGGCTCATGGTTAGCAGAAAATGCGATTTCAAGTCGTTGACTTCTTGCAGGCGTTGGTTGACCAAGTGCATTTGTTCTTCGCTGGCTTTTTGCTGCGTAATCTCGCGGATCATGCCGATAATGCCCGCGATGCTGCCGTCTTGCAGATGCCACGGCACTTTGGTGATGGCGTACCACCGGCGCGGTTCGTCCGGGCTGTTTTGCACGCCTACCTCCACATTCAGCATGGGTTGCCCGGTGGCCATGATGGCTTGTTCATCTTGGCGGAAGGCTGCTGCGCGGGCGGGTTCGAAAAAATCGTCGTCCGTCCTGCCGATGACCTCGCGCGGGGTGGTTTGGCCCAGGTAGGCCGTGTTGGCTTCGTTGGTCACCAGAAAACGCCCGACCGTATCTTTCACAAAGACGTAATCGGGCAGGTGGTCGATGAGCGTACGCAGCAAGTTTCGCTCGTTAGCCAGGGTGATGAGCGTCTGTTCATAGAGGGGCATGGTGCGCAAGCGGCGCAGGCGATGCCGCAGCAAGGGCCAATGGGGCGGCTTAATGACGTAATCCGCCGCGCCCGCGCCGAAGGCCCGCCCGATGCTGGTCTCGTCGTCGCTGGTAGACAGCATCACGACCACCATATCATTCACGCCTTCCAGCTTGCGCAGGGCCTCTAGCACGCCAAAGCCGTCTAGCTCGGGCATTTGGCAATCCAGCAGCACCAAGGCAGGTTGGTGTTTCAGGCAGGCATCCAGGGCCAGTTGGCCGTTCTCGGCTTCGATGAATTGGTAGCCTTCGCTGCCCAGGTGTTTTTGGACCAGCCGCCGGAACGGCGCGTCGTCATCCACGATTAAAACGAGGTCGGATTGGGGCATGGCCGGTTTGCTCCTTCATATATGCAGATGAGCGTAGCATCGTTTGCCCGGCGGGACAAGCGACCGACATCACACCGCAGGGCTGGGGCTTTTGACGCTTGCGCATGTAAGGCTGTTCCAGAAAAATAATGACCCCTCCCCGAATTCAGGGGGGGGGCTATTATGCGCACGAGTAAGTTCTCCCCCCGAATTCGGGGGGAGCGAGAGGGGGGTAACATCAAGACGGTATCCTTTTCGACAAAAGCAAGCG
>DAOTVD010000442.1:0-10962 GCA_034437075.1 Anaerolineae bacterium | reverse complement strand
GCAGACAGCGCCCCAAGCGCCGCCCGGCAACGTATGCGCCAGCGCCGCCAACGCCAAGAAAGTGGGTTGCCAGCCAATTGGGCCTGGGTCATTATCGCAGCCGCACTGTTAGGTATGACAATTATCGGGAGTGTTCTGCTGGTCGTCGTGATCCGCTTTGCCCTGAATGATGATGGCAATAACCAAGCCTTGGCCAACCAACCGCAGATTGAACCAACTTCTATTTTATTTTCGGAAGATGGGGCCGAAACTGGCGGAGCATTAGAGCGCGGTAACAGCCTGGCTATTGAACAAAGCAGTTGGGACGGCCAGGAACGCTTCACAATTTTGCTCATGGGGCTGGATAAACGCCCCGATGAAAGCGGTAACGCCTTCCGCACCGATACCATGATGCTCATCAGCCTAGACCCGCGCACGGATAGTATCGGCGTGCTTAGCATCCCGCGCGATACCTATGTTGAAGTGCCGTTCGCCGGGTTGCATCGCGTGAATGCGGCGTATGTCATCGGTGAACTGGAACAGCGCGGCGGGGGGCCAACCCTGGCCAAACAGACCGTACAATATAATTTTGGTATTCGGGTGAATGAATACATAACGGTCGATTTTGAAACCTTCGTGGCCATTATAGATGCCATCGGGGGCATCACGGTGGATGTCGAGCGCGATATCATCGATTATCGCTACCCAACCTATGATTATGGCACGACTGTTTTTGAACTCAGCGCTGGGCGCCAACACTTGGACGGCGAAACCGCGTTGCGTTACGCACGTACCCGCCACGCCTCCGATGACATCGACCGCGCGCAACGCCAACAACAAGTGCTCTACGCCCTCCGCGACCGGGTTGTGCGGCTAGAGATGGTTGACGACCTGATCTTACAATCCCCAACGTTATATGCCGAACTGCGCAATGGCATTGACACCGGGCTTAGCTTCGACCAAATGATCGAGTTGGCTTTGTGGGCTACACGAGATGTTCCGCGCGAAAATATTACGACGGCGGTGGTGAGTTGGGAATATCTTATTGGCTACGAGACTCCCACTGGCGGTAGCGTATTGGTGCCCAACCGTGCTCGCATTGGCGAATTGATGGTCGAAGTCTTTGGCGAAGATTATAGCCAGTAGTAGGTGAATCAAAAGAGCAGGCGACATCGCCTGCTCTTGGTGTTGCTCGTGGGCGGATTATTCTTCGCGTTGCATCGGGTTGCCCATTCCGTATAGACTCCCCATCTTGTTACGCTTCTGCTTGCTGCGTTCTTCGTCCTTGCCGAAGCGGATCGTGTCGCCCGATTCGGTGATAGCTTCTACGGCCAGGCCCAAGCTTTGTAATTCTTTTACCAACACTCGGAAACTCGCCGGAATGCCGGGCTCGTCAATCGGTTCGCCTTTGACGATGGCTTCGTAGGTCTTCACGCGCCCTTGCACGTCGTCCGATTTCACAGTCAGCATTTCTTGGAGCGTGTAAGCCGCGCCATAGGCTTCCAAGGCCCAAACTTCCATTTCGCCAAACCGCTGTCCGCCAAACTGCGCCTTACCACCCAGCGGTTGTTGCGTCACCAAGCTATACGGCCCCGTGGAACGAGCATGAACTTTATCTTCAACCAAGTGCGCGAGCTTCAGCATATGGATGATGCCAATCGTCACGGGCTGGTCGAAACGTTCGCCCGTCAAGCCGTCGTATAACACTTGCTTGCCATGGATCGGCGGCGTGACGTTATAGCGCCGACCGACTCGATCAGCAAAATCGAGCATCTCGTCCAGCGTCTCGATTTTATGATCCGGCTGTTCGCCTTGGGTGATATGCTCAATCCACAATAAAGAGCCAAGGTACAGCGCATTTTCGTCAATGAAGCGCCGTTGTTCCACAGACTGGAATTCTTCGTTGCTCAAGAAGCGAATGACATCATCTGGATTGTAGCCTTTGTCGCGCAGCCATTCCGTCAGGACAGCACGTCGCGCGAACACATATTGCAAGGCGAGTTGTTCAGGATCATAACGGTCACCAATCCATTCGCTGATGTAAATCTGACGAATTTCGTCATCATCATCATAGTCTTCCGTGTTGATACCCTGCTCACGGAACCATTCCCAGGCCCGTTCGGTGACGTCATTCCAAGCGCGGTCAATCATCCAAGCGCGGGCCAGGTCAGCTTTGATCTCTAGCTCGCGCGCCCCGTCAAATACTGGGGTGATCGCGCGGAAGCCGAGACGGTCGGCAGCCCAGCCCAAATGCGTTTCCAGAATCTGCCCGATATTCATGCGCCCCGGCACACCCAGCGGGTTGAGCAAAATTTCAACCGGGCGGCCATCATCCAAGTAGGGCATATCCTCGGCGGGGACAATTTTGGAGATAACGCCTTTATTCCCATGCCGACCTGCCATTTTGTCGCCCTGGTTCAGTTTGCGTTTCTGTGCCACCATTACGCGCACCATTTGATCGACCCCTGCGGGTAAATCGCGGTGATCTTCCCGATTGAAGATTTTGACATCCACCACTTTACCACGTTCACCATGCGGCAAACGCAAGGACGAGTCTTTTACTTCGCGGGCTTTCTCGCCGAAAATCGCGCGCAAAAGTTTTTCTTCGGGGCTGAGTTCTTTTTCACCTTTGGGGGTGATCTTACCTACCAGAATATCGTTCGGGCCAACATCCGCACCGATACGAATGATACCGTATTCATCCAGGTCTTTGAGCGCGTCTTCGCTCACATTCGGGATGTCGTACGTGATTTCTTCGGGGCCCAGTTTCGTATCACGCGCTTCGATCTCATGTTTCTCGATATGGATTGAGGTGAACTTGTCATCGCGCACCAACTCTTCGCTGATGAGCAAAGCGTCCTCGTAATTACCACCTTGCCACGAGAGAAACGCGACCAGCACATCGTGGCCCAAAGCCAAATTACCAAAGTTCGTGGATGAACTATCGGCAATCACATCCCCAGCTAGCACGCGCTGCCCTTTTTCTACAATGGGCATCTGATCAATGCAGGTGGATTGGTTCGAGCGATTATATTTGCGCAGACGATATTCCTTATCGCCGGATGCAGTGCGGATGACCACGCGGTCACCTTGTACGCTGATGACGTCGCCATCTTCTTCCGCGACCACAATCTGACCCGAGTCATATGCTGCGCGCCGTTCCATGCCAGTGCTCACCAAGGGCACATCCGCCTTCAGCAGGGGCACCGCTTGGCGCTGCATATTCGAACCCATCAGGGCCCGATTCGCGTCGTCATGCTCTAGAAATGGGATGAGTGCGGCAGAAATACCAACGACTTGGCGCGGCGCCACGTCCATATAATCGATGCGCTCGGGGGCGCTGAGCAAGAATTTCTGCAAATGACGCGCCGAAACCCGATTATCTAAAAATTCATTCCGCTGCCCCAACCGAGCATTGGCCTGGCTGATGACATACCGATCTTCTTCATCCGCCGAGAAATACACGATGTCGCTGGTGAGGTGTGCGACCACAGGCACGGTTTTGATGCCTGCCGCTTTGAGCGTTTTGATATGTCCTTCGTCAATTTCCGACTGGGCTTCTAGGATGACATTTTCTTTCGCATCCTGGATAGGCTTCGTGGTCACGCGGCCAATCAGGTCAGGGTCATCAATGGGAACTTCATGGCGCACAACCCGATAGGGCGTTTCCACAAAACCATATTCATTGACTCGTGCATACGTCGCCAAGCGCCCGATAAGGCCAATGTTCGGCCCTTCCGGCGTTTCGATGGGGCAGATACGGCCATAATGGCTGTGATGCACGTCACGCACATCAAAGCCGGCGCGCTCACGCCGCAAACCACCAGGGCCAAGCGCCGATAGCGTCCGTTTATGGGTGAGCTCGGCTAAGGGGTTGGTCTGGTCCATAAACTGCGAAAGCTGGCTGCTGCCAAAGAATTCACGGATCGCCGCCACTACAGGCCGGATGTTGATGAGCATCACGGGCGTGAGGTTATCGCTTTCCTTGATGGACATCCGCTCTTTGACGACCCGTTCGGTACGCCGCAACCCAATTCGTAATTTGTTTTGGATCAGTTCGCCGACCGTTTTGACCCGCCGGTTGCCCAAGTGGTCGATGTCGTCGGGCATTTCTAGCCCGTTATTGATTTTAATCATGCGCTCGACCAGCTTAATCAGGTCGAACGCGGTGATGGTGCGATGCGTGCGCGGAATGACATCATCAATCCCTAGGCGCTGGTTCAGTTTGTAGCGTCCGACGCGCTCCAAGTCATAGCGGCGTGGGTCAAAAAGCTGGCCTTCCAGATATTCGCGCGCGTTTTCCAAAGTCGGCGGGTCACCAGGGCGCATCCGCTTGTAGAATTCGAGCAAGGCCGCTTCGGCAATTGTTTGGCCATCCTTCAGCGTCCAAGGGGGCTCGGCCTCGATGGTGGCTTTGACATAAGGATGATCGTTATCGATGTCCACATCCGCATACAAGGCCAGCAATTCTTCATCTTGACCCGTTTTGATGGGCGAGACGTCTTCCAGTCCCCCTTTCACAGCGGCCAAAGCACGCAGTAAAATGGTCACAGGAACCGTGCGCTTACGATTAAACTTGATGGTGAGATAATCGCTTTTGCGCGTTTCAAATTCCATCCACGCACCCCGGTCTGGGATCAGCTTGGCGTTGGCCATTTGCCGTCCGGTCGTGCGATCGGTATCCGCAGCAAAGTATACGCCTGGCGAGCGGATAAGCTGACTGACGACCACGCGCTCGGTGCCATTGATGATGAAGGTGCCATTTTCCGTCATCATGGGGAAATCCCCCAAGAAGATGTCTTGCACCATGGCTTCGCCGCCAATTTCTTCATTCACTAAGGCCACGCGCACATACAATGGCGCGGCGAAGTTCATATCGCGCTCTAGGCAGATGGCTTCGGAATATTTAGGCTCGTCAAACCAATATTTCAATTCGTATTGCTGAGCCTCGGGAGAGTCGCTGGGGAAGTAGAGTTTCAGGTTTCCATTAAAGCTCTCGATAGGGCTGATCTCGGCGAAGAGTTCTTTTAGGCCCTCTTCGCAGAACCAGCGAAATGATGCTAACTGTACTTCAATCAATGACGGCAGGTCATGCACATCGGAGGTACGTGCATAGTTCTTCGCATCCAGACGACGCTGCATCAGAGTGGCTCCTCTATCTTAAGTTTTGGATTGCACTTTTGCATGTGTGGGCAAATTAAAAGGCATCGACGAAACGAACTTATACTATACGATGCCGCCATAGCCCTGTCAAGTCTTATTCTTAATGCTCAAGAATTACACCCCTATCGATCTGAGGCTGCTCTTGTATGGCAACTTATCTCTCAAGAGATAGAGATATGGTAAACTTCTTGCAAGTTGATGCGTATACCAATATGTTGGTTTTTTTGGGGAGAAATTCTCGTGCGGGTTTTAATCACCGGAGGGGCTGGTTTTTTAGGGTCGCATTTGTCGGATCGTCTGCTGCAAGATGGGCACCAAGTTGTTGCAATAGATAATCTCATCACAGGGAACCTGCGCAATATCGAACACCTAGCAGGCCGAGACGATTTTCACTTCATCAAGCATGATGTTTCTAACTTTATCTTTATTCCGGGGCAGTTGGATGCCGTACTGCATTTTGCTTCGCCAGCCAGCCCCATAGATTACCTGCGCCATCCGATCCCGACACTGAAGGTTGGCTCTTTGGGGACGCATAATGCGCTAGGGGTGGCTAAGGCCAAAGGCGCGCGCTTTTTGCTTGCCTCGACCTCTGAGATTTACGGCGATCCCTTGGTTCATCCGCAAACCGAAGATTATGCCGGGAATGTCAACACCATAGGGCCACGCGGTGTTTATGACGAAGCAAAACGCTTTGCTGAAGCGATGACGATGGCCTATCATCGCGAGCATGGGGTAGAAACCCGGATTGTTCGTATTTTCAATACCTACGGCCCGCGTATGCGCCTGGACGATGGGCGCGTGGTGCCCAATTTTATCGGCCAAGCGTTACGTAACGAGCCGCTCACCGTCTACGGAGATGGCTCTCAGACGCGCAGTTTTTGCTATGTCAGCGACCTAGTCGAAGGTATCTATCGGCTCTTGCAAAGCGACTATGCCGAACCCGTCAACATCGGCAACCCGCATGAGATGACTATCCTGGAGTTTGCCGAATTGGTGAATGATGTCACGCAAAATCCTGGGGGCATTACCTTTAAGGATGTGCGTATCGAGGGTGACCCGCAAACCCGCCAACCCGATATTAGCCGTGCGCGCCAAATCCTCGATTGGGAACCTAAAGTTGAACTCAGTGAAGGATTACAGCATACCATCGATTATTTTCGCAGGCTGACATGATCCGCCAACGTGAGATCACCCCAGAGCAGCTTATATGGGCCAGCATAGCCCTTGCTAGTGGGGGGCTGGTCGCTTGGCTGCCGCCGCTTGTGAGCATTGCCCTGGTAGGGGGTGTTGCCCTGGTTCTCATCAGCTATTACGAGCCGCTCTTGGCTCTGCTTGTGATGTTGGCCGTGGCCCCCCTACGCACGCTCATCGAAACAGAAACGGCCTTTGCCTTACCCGTAGACGTTGGCCAATTGGCGTTGGCTTTTTTTGTGGGTGTATGGGCGCTACGCCAGCTTGTCGAACGGTATGCATTGCGTGTGCCCTGGCTTTTGCTCGGCGCAATTTTTCTATTTTTACTTACTGTAAGCCCCGGTTTTTGGGTCGCTTTCTCAAGCACTGCCACGTTTACGGAATGGCTCAAATGGGTTCAAGTGGCCTTGCTTGTCGTGATTATCGCGAACCTGGCGAATATTCAATGGGCAGTGTTTGCCGTGATTTTTGCGGCGGGGCTGCAAGCCGTTCTGGGCCTATGGCAATTTGCGGGGGGCTCGGGGGCCGCGCATTTATGGATATTAGATTTTCGGTTTTTCAGGGCCTTTGGTACATTTGGCCAGCCCAACCCCTTTGGCGCCTTTATGGGAATGGTTTTGCCCTTGGCAGGGGGTGCCGCAGCAGGTTATGTCCTCGCCGCCTGGCAGCATCCCGAACGCGCGCCCCAAGCGCGCCTGTGGGCCGCGCTGTATAGCGCCGCCGCGATGATTATCCTCGGCGGTTTGCTCGTATCCTGGAGTCGCGGCGCATGGTTAGGTTTTCTGGTGGCTGCGACTGTCGTGGTGTGGAGTTTGCCACGTCGGCGCTGGGTCGGAACCTCATTGGTGATTTTCGGCCTGGGCGCGGGTTTGCTTCTATGGGCGGTTGGTGCACTGCCCGCCAGCCTGGAAGCACGTCTGACCGGCTTTCTGGATGATTTTACCGGAATTGGCGATGTGCGCGGCGTCGTCATCAACGACGATAATTTTGCCGTCATTGAACGTTTAGCGCACTGGCAAGCGGCCCAGGGTATGGCCCAGGATTATCCCTGGTTTGGGGTGGGTTTTGGAAATTACGAAGTTGCCTATGCCGAGTATGCGCTTATCAATTGGCCGAATCCGCTAGGCCATGCTCACAATTACTACTTGAATCTGCTGGCCGAAACGGGCATCATTGGCCTCCTTGGTTACAGTGTGATGTGGTCGGTCATCATCGGCATGACGCTTTTCTTGCTTAGCAATCCATCTTGTGCGCTTGATTGGCATTATCGCGGGATTGTGGCCGGGTTACTGGGCAGTTGGACGCACATCACCGTCCACAGCATGTTGGATAAGCTTTACGTCAATAACCTTTTTTTGCATTTGGGGGTCATGCTGGGGATTCTTGCATTATTGTTCAGTCGCGACATCAAACGAGGTTTGCGTGGTGACCCTGCCATCCAGTCGAACGAATATCGTTGATCGGTTCATCGAACGCTTTGCGGCCCATTTTGGCGACAAAGCCAAAGAAGTAGAACGTTTTATTCGGTTCTCAATCGTGGGCGCCCTGGGGGCTGTGGTCGATTTTAGCACCCTAAATATTCTACAAAGTTCGCTTCTACCCCCCGTCGATCCCTATCATAACTTGAAAATTGCGACCGCTACCGGAATTGCCTTTTGTGCCGCTGTGATGAGCAATTTTATCTGGAATCGCTACTGGACTTACCCAGATTCTCGCTCGAAGAGTTTGCGCCGTCAGCTCGTCATGTTTTATAGCGTCAATACCGCCGCGCTATTTTTTCGGCTCATTTTCGTGAGTGCAACGTTTCTGCTTTTCGCCGATTTGGGCGAGGGGATTTTGCTCAGCCTCGGCATATTAGACACTGCGCTCGGTATCCAGTCGTATAATCAACTAGGCACGAATATTGCCCAGGCGATTGCCGTCGTGCTGGCCATGTTCTGGAACTTTGCGGTCAACCGCTTATGGACATATAACGACGTTTCATCGTTAGATGCACAATGATTGGCATCGATTATACGGCTGCATACGAGCAAGGCGCCGGGATCGGGCGCTTGGTGCGGCAGTTGGTGAGCGAATTGGCCCAAGTCGATACCGACACACGCTATAAGCTGTTGGTGGCGGGCGCCACACATGCCGATTTACCACCCGCACCGGGGGATAATTTCCAATGGAAGCCTACGCGCGTGACCCCGCTCTGGTTTTCTCGCGTTTGGTATCGGGCGCGTGTGCCCTACCCGCTCGAATTATTCGTGGGGCCAGTCAAGCTCTATCATTCGCCAAATTTTGAACTGCCCCCCCATTTGCCCGCTACGCGCACGCTGCTGACTGTGCACGATCTTTCTTATGTGCGCACGCCTGAAACATCGCCGCCTGTGCTAAAACACTATCTGGACCGCGTGGTGCCCTGGTCTGTGGCGCGTGCCGATCATGTTCTGGCAGACTCTCAAGCTACCAAAGATGACCTGATCGACCTGTACGACACCCCACCCGATAAGATTACGGTATTGCTCAGCGGCGTAGATGCGCGTTTTCAACCCATGACCGACACGGCGCGCCTGGCCGCAGTTCGCCAGCGCTATGACATCCCCGCTGGGGATTATATCTTTGCCATAGGCACCGTGCAGCCGCGCAAAAACTATGCGCGTTTAGTGCGCGCAGTGCATCACCTTGGCCCATCGTTTCAGGATATGTGCTTGGTCATTGCGGGGGGGAAAGGGTGGTTAGAAGATGAAATCTACCATACTCTGGATGAACTCCACATGCATGGCCGCGTCCGCTTCATTGGCTACGCTGCCGATGATGACTTACCCGCGCTATATAGCGGCGCAATGCTGACGGCTTATCCTTCGCTTTACGAAGGCTTTGGCTTCCCGATACTTGAATCAATGGCTTGTGGCACGCCAGTCATAACCGGGAATGTCTCGTCCATGCCCGAAGTGGCCGGAGATGCCGCGTTAATTGTCGATCCTTATGATGTGGAAGCCTTGGCCGACGGTCTACGGCGCCTGATCACAGACACAGGGCTGCGTGCTTCGCTTGTCCGTAAAGGGACTGCGCGCGCCGCTGAATTCACCTGGCGCCGTGCCGCCCAGGAATTGAAAACCATATATGATAGAATGCTAGAAAATCGATGAGCGAGACAGGTCATATGGAAGCCAAACGTGTTGCTGACTCACGCGTAACCCTGAGCCAACTCATGGGGCCGCAGGATGCCAATAGCTTGGGGAATGTCCATGGTGGGGTCATTATGAAGCTTGTGGATGAAGCGGGCGCTCTGGCAGCGATGCGCCATAGTCAGCATATGGTGGTGACGGTCGCTCTGGATTCGATGGTCTTCAAAGAGCCGATTCTCACCCGTGATGTGATTATCCTGACAGCAGAACTAACCTATGTAGGCCGCACCTCCATGGAAGTTGCCGTGGAGGTCATCACCGAAGATGCGCTGCACAGCACCAAAAAACATACCAATTCGGCCTATCTGGTGTATGTTGCCTTGGATGACAATCGGCGCCCTGTGGAAGTACCGCCCTTGCGGTTGGAAACCGACGAAGAACGCGCACGCTGGAAAGCCGCCGAAGCACGCCAGAAATATCGCCGCAGCCAACAAAACGAACAAAAGAAAGCGAGTTTGCTGAGTAATGAGTAAATCTCCCCTCGCAGACCTGACGCACGCCCAATCTTCGACGCTGCTCGACCTACTCAACCGGTCCGGCGCCCGCAGTGTGCTCAGCCGTCCACGCCATGAGTTCGGTATTGCGGAGCAAATTCCTTTTCCGTTTTTGGCGCTGGTTGGTCAATACGAAATGCGCGTCGCACTCTTGCTAGCTGTGATCAATCCATCGGTGGGCGGGGTTTTGCTGATCGGCCCGCGTGGCATCGGTAAAACAACCTGCGTCCGTAGCTTGACCAATATTTTGCCTGAAATCGAGATCGAAGACACCACGCGCGATGCCGAAGAAGAAGATGGCCCCCCGCCAACGCGTTGGGAGACGGTCAAAATTGTCGAGTTGCCGCTTAATGCCCGCCTAGAAGAAGTCGTTGGGGGAATGAACGAACGGATTGCAGTGCAACAAAGTCGCGTCAAACTTGAGCCCGGTATTCTCTCACGTGCGCATAACAATATCCTGTATATCGATGAAGTCAACTTGCTAGATGATACGATTGTGGATGCAATTTTGGATGCCGCCGCCCAAGGACATTACACCGTGCGCCGAGGCGCCATGGCCGGGACATTTGCATCGCGCTTTATTCTCATTGGCTCCATGAATCCTGAAGAAGGCCGTCTACGCCCCCAGATTATGGATCGGTTTGGGCTGCGGGTGATCGTCAAAGGGTTGGATGATGCCGCCGAACGGCTGGAAGTCTACCGCCGGGTGAAAGCCTACCGCGATAACCCGCGCGAATTTGTCGCGAAATGGGCCGATATCACGAATGATACGCGCGAATTGGTCTCGGCAGCGCGCCAACTCCTACGCGAAACGGTTGTGGCCGAGGATGCCCTAGAGGCTGGGCTCGAACTCATTAATGATTTAGGAATCGATTCGGCGCGCGCCGAGTTCACCATGTTTGAAGCCGCGCGTGCTTATGCCGCATCAGATGGGCGCGACCTGGCAACGATCACAGACGGTC
>DAOTVD010000441.1:0-2476 GCA_034437075.1 Anaerolineae bacterium | reverse complement strand
GGTCTTTGGGCTTTAAGTGGGCGATGTGTTCCAACAATAGTTGTTTGAGTTCGGCGGCGCGAACAAGCGTCTGGGCGGCGTCCGGCGTGCCCTTTAACCGTTCGTCGAGTACGGGTAAATGGATGAGCGGATTGGTGGCCAAGCGGGGCAAATTGGCCAGATGGCTCATGGCCCGGCGCGTATGGCGGGCAAAGTCGCGTCATCCTGATGCAAGATGTCGGCAGAGGCAGATGTGCGTGGTAGCGCATCGGCCAAGTCGCGTAGTTCGGCTTGCTGGGCGCGGCGGGCATCTCGTTGGCTGAAGATGAGCATGTTCAAGCGATTTTGTAGGCTTTTGCCGTAAATCGTCAGCAAGATACTGGCGGTGACACTGCTCATCAAGAGGGTATCTAGGGCTGGGGAGCGTCCTTCCAGAGCCATCACGACCAAAACTTGGCCACCAAATACTATGCTATTAAAAGCCGCCCAGGCGAGCGCTTGGAGCGCGTGCGGCAAAAACGACTCGCCTTCGTCGTAGGCATCGAACACCGCCATCCCATAGCCGACCAGCAGTAGGTCTACGCCGATGAGGATGAGCACGACATCGGATAGCAGGAGATCACGAGGCAGCAACGCGCCGCCGAGACTCATCAGCAAGAGGATAGAGGCGATGATAATCCAACCAGTCATCCAACGCGGTGGATGAATCAGGGGGCGCGCACGCCAAAAAGCCACGAGCGCAAGCCCCCAGCCTAGCGCTGGGATGCCACCCACCAATAACCACCCCGGTGCCCAATCGATCCCCCAAACTACTAGTCTAGCAAACATGAATTGTCGGATAAAGTCGATGCAACTTAATGCGTGCATCCTCGGTTGTAAATTGCCAGTCAACAGTTGATTGTTGACGGTTACGTTGCTGTAGCCAAGCATTCACCTCAAAGATTAGCGTTGTTTGGTCAGGGATACGGGCTGTGAGGCACTGCCGATGTAAGACACTCAGTTCAATTTCAGCCATATTCAGCCAACTGCCATGCTTGGGTGTGTGATGAATTTCAAGCTTATCAATGATGCGTCGCGCTTCATCAGGTGAGAAAGCCAGATAGAGCGAAGCCAATTTATGGGTGTTCAAATTATCCATGACCAAGATGATTTTCTCGGCATCAGGAAAATGGATGTCCACCAGATCACGCATACAATAGGCAAAATCAATCATGGTTCGGCGATCTGTGACTTTGACATGTCGCCACATGTGTAAGGGGGCGAAAAAGACAAACAGATTGCTGGTGCCATTGCGTTCATATTCAAAATCATACTTGGCAGGTGATCCTGGTTGGGCCGGCAAGGGTAAACGCTTTTCTTTAGTTTGTTGCTTGCTCCCCTCATCAAAGCACACCACCGGACGCTTGGGATCATATGGGCGGTGATAAACTTCGAGCACATCTTCCATCGCACACACAAACTCAGCACTTTCCTCATCAGGGATCCACCACTGCTCTTTTAGCCAAGGTTTGAGTTCATTTTTTTCAACGTCGTACGAACGGTTTCACGTGAGACCGTTTCGACAACTTCCAATTCAATGAGCTTATCTGCCAACATTTGTAACGTCCAATGCTCACGACCATCCGGCGCGGGGCTACATGCGATTTTCACCAAGTGTGCTTCGGCAACGCCATCCAAAATCTTCTCTCGTTTTTTGCTGGGGCGTGTGTGGTTCAAGGCGGCCTCAATTCCTAACTCAACGCACTTCTCTCGTGTTCGTTCAACCGTGCGTTGGCTGACGCCCAGTGCTTGCGCAATATCGGCATCTTTCCAGCCACCATCACTACGTTCCTCATCCGCCAAAAGCAATATTCGAGATCGTGTCATGCGACGTGCATTACCTGTCCCTTTATTCACCAAGGCTGTTAAGTCTGTTCGTTCGTCAGCCGTTAGGGTTACGCGATAACGTTTTGCTGGCATTTGTTCATCCTCTGGCATATGTTTCTCATAAGGATGCCAGATGTTAAGTTATTCGTCAAAACAGCTTTGACAAACTACTAGGTTAAGCCGAAAATAGAAAGATGTTACAAATTATCTACCTTCTGCCATTCTCGCTTATTTAATCCCCGCTTTTGTCAACTCATCAAACAAAGGTCACTATAGCTTTGTATTAGCCTAATCCTGTTTGATAACAGGAGCAGGTTTACATTGAAACTATACCGACATATTATTCTTTGTGCGCTTTGCATAGGAGTACTTTTGGGGGAACCTCCAAGTTCTTCCGCGCAAGTCCCCGACCCCGGTGATTGGGTGGATGACCTAACGCAGGATGTCGAGTTTATGGTCGATGGACTGTGGTACAACCTGCTTCTGCTGGCTGCCCAAATCCAATGGTTCTTGATGAAGATTTCATTTGTGACTGGCATCATCATCGATCTGGTGACAGATTTTGTTGCCGAACAAGCCTTTTCGCCTCTCATCACACAGAGCAACTCGCAGTTTGGTGTCGCGGTCTCCA
>DAOTVD010000440.1:0-10649 GCA_034437075.1 Anaerolineae bacterium | reverse complement strand
GACCAAAAGCCTGATTTCGAGTAAGAAGAAACAGCGTGGCACAGTCCATGCCCTGGGCTTGAAGCGCATGAACGATGTGGTTGAACACAAGGATTCGCCCGTCATCCGTGGTATGATCGATAAGGTCAGCCACCTGGTAACGGTAGAAGAAGTTTAAGGTTACATAACGATGAAACTCAGTGATTTGAAGCCAGATGAAGGCGCTAAGCGTCGTAAGCGGCGCTTAGGCCGTGGTATCAGCGCCGGGCAGGGTAAAACCGCCGGGCGCGGCACCAAAGGCCAGGGCGCGCGCAGTGGCGGCGGCAAAGGGCGCTACTTCGAAGGCGGTCAGTTGCCTTTGGTGCGGCGCTTGCCGTTTAAGCGCGGTTTTACCAATCCTTTTCGGATTGAATATCGCGAAGTCAACCTGGACAAAATCCAGGAATTGTTCGCGAATGGCGATACCGTCAACCCGCAAAGCCTGGTCGAGAAAGGGCTTATTCGTGAAGTACACGACCCGATTGTGATTCTGGGGCGCGGTGAAATCAGCATCAAAGTGGATGTACACGCACACCGCATCACTTCCGGCGCGCGGCAAAAGCTAGAAGCTGCCGGCGGCACCTTCACGCAGATCAACTTTCCGCTGACCAAGACGCAGGCGACCATCCGCCGCCCGAATAAAGAAACGCTCGAAGCGCTCCGCCAGGGCAACAACCAGGAATAAGGGAGACGTGCCACGATGCTAGAAGCCGTACAGAATGCCCTACGCCTGCCCGACTTGCGGCGTAAGCTCTTGTTCACCGTCTTTATTCTGTTGGTTTACCAGTTTGCCGCCCATGTCTCGGTGCCGGGTGTCGATCGTGACACCCTGCAACAACTCTTTGAAGACTCCGAAGGCGGCCTGCTGGATGTGCTCAACCTGCTTTCGGGCGGGGCGGTGCGCAATTTCAGCGTCATCGCCAATGGGGTGTACCCCTACATCACCGCGTCGATCATCATCCAACTCTTGACGCCCATCATCCCGGCCCTAGAACGCACGGCCAAAGAGCCCGGTGGACGCCAGAAAATCAACCAGTACACCTACTTTTTGACCATTCCGATGGCAATTTTGCAATCGGTGGGTCAAATCAACATCTTCGAAGCGCAGATCACCGGCGCGACCCTGATCCCCGGTTTTGGCTCGGATGTATTGGTCACCGTTTCAGTGATCGCTACGATGACCGCTGGCACGATGTTGGCCATCTGGCTAGGTGAACGCATCACGGAAAAGGGGATTGGCAACGGTATTTCGATCATCATCTTCGCGGGGATCGTCGCCCTAGCGCCGTCACAATTGGGGACGCTGCTGCAAACGCGCTTCCTGTTCAATATTGTGTCGTTCGTGATCATCGTCCTCATCACAGTCGTCGCCATCGTATACATCAACGAAGGCACACGGCGTATCCCGGTGCAGTATGGTAAGCGCGTGCGCGGACGCAAGATGTACGGCGGTCAATCGACACATATCCCCTTGCGCGTGAACACCGCCGGGATGATCCCGCTCATCTTTGCCCAGTCGATCATTACCTTTCCGGCTATCCTAGTGAGCTTTTTGCCCCAAGGCGCTATCTCAGAGTGGGTAACCGACAATCTCGGCAATGCCTATGGTTTCTGGTATTGGCTTACCTATTTCATTCTGGTAGTAGGGTTTACCTACTTCTATACCAGCGTAATGGTGCAAAACCAGGGCCTGGCGGAAAATCTGCAACGCAATGGCGGATTTATCCCTGGCATTCGGCCTGGTAAACGTACACAGACCTACATCAACCAAGTCGTGAATCGAATTACCCTGGTCGGGGCGTTGTTCTTGGGGCTGGTAGCTATCTTGCCAGGCTTTATGCAGATCATCATTGGCCTCGCCTATGGCTCAGCCGCCGCCCAGAGCTTCACCCAAAACCCCGCCAATGTCATCGGGCCATCGGGCCTGATTATTGTCGTAGGGGTGGTGATTGATACCATGCGCCAGCTTGAAGCCCAATTGATGATGCGCAACTATCAGGGCTTTTTGCGCTAGAGCATTTGCCAGAATATAAAGAGGTAGCGTACGCGCTACCTCTTTTCATGTTTCGAATACACCGCTAGGAATCAGGCCAAGTAGGTTTTGTACGGTGTTTGACTGTTCGTTGACAAGGCTAACTTACTACCAAATAATTTAAGGAAGGTTATCTTGGGGTTATATATTCTTATGATGGGGGTGCAGGGCGCCGGTAAAGGTACACAAGCCGTGCATCTACAAGAAACATACGGGATTCCACATGTTTCCACTGGCGATTTGTTCCGCGCGATGAAGCAGCAGGATACGCCCTTGGCGCGCGAAGTTCAGGATGTCATGAACTCTGGTCAACTGGTTTCCGATGAACTCACCAATCGGATTGTGGATGAACGGCTCAGCCAACCGGATGCCCAGCAAGGGGCGATTCTGGACGGGTATCCACGCAATATCGAGCAAGCCAAAGCCTTGGATGATATGCTGGCGGCGCGTGGCGAAACCGTGACGGTGGTCATTGTTATGGATTTGGATCGCGATATCGCGATTAAACGGGTAGAGGGGCGGCGCTATTCGCAGGATAAATCGCGGGTGTACAACATCTATTTCAACCCACCGCAGCAAGAGGGGGTAGACGATGTAGATGGTCAGCCACTTATCCAGCGCGACGACGATCACCGGGAAGCTGTCGAGCAGCGCATCAACACCTATTTCGAGAAAACGATGCCGTTAATCGATTATTACGATAAAAAAGGGCTCGTACAACACATCGACGCCACAGGCGATATTGAGGCAGTCCGCGAACGGGTCGTGGCGGCTATTGAGACCGCGCGAGCCTGAAATCATGAACGTCAATGTCAAGTCGCCAACCGAATTGCAAACTATGCGCGAAGCCGGGCGGATCGTTGCGCGCGCGTTGGAAGCCATGCGGGAAGCGATTAAACCGGGGGTTAGCACCTGGGAGTTGGATCAGATCGCCGCGCGTGTTTTAGAACAACACCAGGCGCGGCCTGCCTTTCTGGGCTATCCCCCCGGCAGCAAACATCCCTTCCCCGCCACGATCACGGCCTGCATCAATAGCGAGTTGGTGCATGGCATCCCCAGTAAGGCCCGTATCCTGCAAGAGGGTGACATTGTCAGCCTGGATACGGGTTGCCATTACCGGGGGTTTGTGGGGGATGCGGCCTTTACGGCGGGCGTGGGGCGCATTTCGGACGAAGCCCAAAAGCTGATAGACGTCACCGAAGGCGCGCTAGATGTGGGTATCGGGGCCGCTAAAGCTGGCGCAGGCACGCGCGACATTTCGCAAAGTATCCAGCAGTATGTCGAGTCGCACGGCTATAGCGTCATACGCGAATATACCGGGCATGGCGTTGGCCAAAAGATGCACGAAGCCCCGACGATTTTTAATTGGTGGCCGCAGAAAATGACGCGCCGTTTGCGTCGCCAATTTCAGGACGTCCCCTTGCGACAGGGCATGACCTTGGCGTTAGAGCCGATGGTCAGCCAAGGATCGCCCGCAACACAAGAACTAGACGACCATTGGACGGTCGTCATGGCGGATGGTTCGCTGTCTGCACATTGCGAACACACCATTGCGGTAGTGGAGAACGAACCGCTCATCCTTACGGTGCTCTGATGCAATCCTGTATAATTGGGCCCTGGACATTCGCGCGGATTTCTGTTATTCTTTTCGACCGCTATTCTTGGCGCATCACAAATCGTAGCAATAAAAAGGTAAACAAGAGCGCATATGGCTCGTATTGAAGGTGTAGACCTCCCACGCAATAAGCGCGTTGAAATAGCGCTAACCTATATTTATGGCATTGGTCGTACACGCAGCCGGGAAATTCTGGCCGAAACGGGGGTCAACCCCGATACCCGCGTGAAAGACCTCTCGGAAGCCGAAGAAGGCGTTTTGCGCGATGCCGTGGGTAAATTTCGTGTAGAAGGTGAGTTGCGCCGCGAGGTGGAACTCAATATCAAACGCTTGGTTGACATCGGTAGCTACCGGGGCCTGCGCCACCGCCGCAATTTGCCCGTGCGCGGCCAACGCACCAAGACAAACGCACGCGCGCGACGTGGGCCCAAGAAAACCGTGCCTGGGCGTGGCCGTCGGCGTGGGATGAAGAAGAAATAACCGTCGCATTTGCGTTAGGTTAGCACAATTCAGAAACAGCGTTTCCTGGTAGTGTCGCGGTCTACCGGGGAACTTTTTGTGTGGTTTACAGGAGGTAAGGAACAGATGGGACGTCGTTCAGGAGGTCGCCGTAGCGCCGCTCGCCGGGTACGCAAGAATATACCCTACGGGCAAGCGCATATTTTCGCAACATTTAACAACACTATCGTTACCATGACCGACCAACAAGGCAATGTGGTGGCCTGGGCTAGCGCCGGGACTGCCGGGTTTAAGGGCAGCCGCAAAAGCACGCCCTATGCTGCTCGTTTGGCTGCTCAGCAGGCATCCGAGGCGTCTCAGGAGCATGGGATGCAAGAGGTTGATGTCTTTGTTAAAGGCCCCGGCCCAGGCCGCGAAGCCGCCATTCGCGCCGTGCAGGCCAGCGGGCTGAAGGTGCGCTCGATCACCGATGTCACCCCCGTGCCGCACAATGGTGTGCGCCCGCCCAAGAAGCGCCGCGTTTAATCCGCGCGATTAGTTAAGGGAGGTTTGTGGTGACACTCACCAATATGGTCTTACCGAAATTAGAAGGCGATGCCATTACCCGTAAATACGGGCGGTTTATCATCAGTCCCCTTGAACGTGGGCTGGGTACGACCATCGGCATTACCTTGCGCCGGGTCTTGTTGTCGTCTCTGCCCGGTGCAGCGGTGACGTCGATTCGTGTGTCGAACGTGCATCACGAGTTTTCGGCCATCCCGGATGTCAAAGAAGATATGACGCAGTTGATCTTACAGGTGAAGCAACTGCGCGTTAAACTTTACGATGGCATCGAATCCGCCCGCTTGCGCCTAGATGTAGCCGGCGCCGGAACGGTTACGGCTGCTGATATTCATGCGCCCCCTCAGGTCGAAATCATCAACCCGGACTTGTATTTGTTTACGGTAGACTCACTCGAGGCCCAACTCGAAATGGAAATGACCGTGCAGAGCGGGCGGGGCTATTCGCCCTCGGATGATCGCGGACGGTTGCCCATCGGTGAACTGCCCATTGATGCCATTTTCAGCCCCATCCGGCGCGTGAACTTCGATGTGGAACGGGCGCGCGTGGGCCAACGCACGAACTACGACAAGCTGGTCATCGAAATCTGGACGGATGGCACCATTCGCCCCGAAGAAGCCATGCGGGATGCCGCGCGTATCCTGGTCGATCATCTGGTTATCGTGGGTAATATTCCCGAAGGCGTACTCGATGAGCCGCGCATCCCCACCGAATTGGAGCCCGAACCCACCGACGGCCCCGCTTCGGAAATGTACGATATTCCCATCGAACAGTTAGACCTCAGCGTACGTGTCTTTAATTCGCTCAAGCGCACAGGCATCACCAATGTGGGTGAAGTTCTGGAGATGCTCGACCGAGGCACCGATGCGATGCTCGCCATTCGCAACTTTGGCGAGAAATCGCTGGGCGAACTGGTCGATAAACTGAAGGAAAAGAGCTATCTGCCCGAAGATGCTGAATATGGGCGGACAGAAGGATAAAGGATACACCCCATGCGACATCGCGTAGCAGGTAAAAAATTAGGGCGAAGTTCAGATCATCGCAAAGCCCTGCGCCGGAATCTGATCTCGGCGCTTGTCGAACACGAAGAAATCATCACCACCGAAGCCAAGGCCAAGGCCATTCGGGGTGAAGCCGAAAAGCTCATCACCAAAGCCAAACGCGCTCTGGCGCATGAGGACCCCAACCGGGCTGTCCATGCGCGGCGCATTATCTTGGCACGCTTGGGGAATGACCGCGAGGCGGTACTGAAGATTTTTGATGACCTAGCACCACGTTATGAAGAACGCCCCGGCGGCTATACGCGCCTGTTCAAGATTGGCCCGCGCGCGGGGGATGCCGCGCCGATGGTGCTGTTGCAACTCATCCCGGAGGATGAGTAAGCTTACTCGTTTTCGAGGCACTCTGGCGTATGATGGCACGCGCTACGCGGGTTTTCAGCGCCAAGGGGGCCGCACTTTAACAATCCAGGCCACGTTAGAAAACGCTATCGAAACCGTGCACGGGGCACCTGTGCGCGTCTTAGGCGCGGGCCGCACGGACGCGGGCGTCCATGCGCGCGGCCAAGTCATCGCGTTTGACGCTGCATGGCACCACGCGCCTGCTGCGCTGGGGCGGGCGATTAACGCGCAATTGCCGCCCGACATCGCTCTGCAAACCCTAGAAGCGGCCCCAGCGGGTTTTCACCCCCGCTACGATGCGCTGAGCCGGCGCTATGTTTATCGGCTGTATGCGGCCTCTGTCCGAAATCCCTTGCAAGATCGCTTTAGCTGGTATACCGGACGCTGGGCACTAGACATGCCCGCTATGCAGAGCGCCGCCGCTTGTTTGCTCGGGGTGCACGATTTTGCCACATTCGGGCAACCAACCCAGGGCGATGTAACCATCCGCGAAGTCTATCGCGCGGAGGTGGGCGCGGGGGCCCAGGCGGGCGAATTGGTTTTTACTGTCGAAGCGAATGCGTTCTTAAAGCGCATGATCCGCAGTTTAGTCGGCAGTTTGGTGGAAGTCGGGCGTGGCCGTTGGCAGATAACCGATATGGCGGACGCGCTGCACGCCACCGACCGAGCACGGTCTGGCCCGACAGCACCGCCGCATGGGCTTGTATTCGAAGCCGTACGCTATGAATGATGCAGAAGATAAAGAGAGCCGGAATGAGACCGAAAACGTATACCCCCCAAGTAGAAAACATCGAGCGCAAATGGTATGTGTTCGATGCACAAGGCCAGACGCTTGGGCGCCTGGCGACGCAAATCGCGACCGTGCTACGCGGTAAGCATAAACCCGAGTTCGCGCCGCATGTTGATGTCGGCGACTATGTGATCGTCATCAATGCCGAGCGCATTCACGTCACGGGGCGCCGTCTGGATCAGAAACTTTACTACCGCCATTCGCAGTATCCGGGCGGTTTGCGGTCGCTGACCTTGCGCCAACAGTTGGATAAACACCCCGAGCGCGTGCTGGAATTAGCCGTACGCGGTATGTTACCGCGCAATCGCCTGGGGCGTCAGATGCTCAAGAAGCTGAAAGTCTACGCAGGCCCCGAGCATCCGCACCAGGCCCAAAAACCCGAGAATTGGCAAGCCTAACGGGTAAGGAAAAGGAAACGAACGATGGATCAATATTTTGAAGCAATCGGACGCCGTAAAGCCGCTTCGGCGCGCGTGCGTCTCTACCCTGGCGGTAGTGGACGGATCACCGTCAATGACCAACCCGGCGAAGAATATCTATCCCGTATCGGCGCTGTAGATATGGTAATGCGTCCGCTGGGGATGGTTGGCCAAGATCGGGCTTATGATGTAACGGTCAAAGTGCAAGGTGGCGGCATCATGGGGCAAATCGAAGCCATCCAATTGGGTGTGGCCCGGGCATTATTGAAGGTGGATGAAGAACAATTCCGCCCGGCGCTACGGGGCGCTGGTTTGCTGACGCGCGACCCGCGCGTTAAAGAACGCAAGAAACCCGGCCTGAAGCGGGCGCGTAAGGCGCCGACCTATACCAAGCGCTAAACCCGCATCCCGCACCATCTATATAGCGCCTATTCGCTGACGCAGTGTGACATACACACTGCGTTTTGGGCTATATTTCGTATACCGTATAGTCGATGGCTAGTTCCACGGGGCCATTAAACGTCGTTTTTGCTTCTGGGACAAGGCGACTCGGGTCGCTATCCCAGACTTCATAATGAACCAAAACCAGTTTTTTAGCGCCCGCCTGGGTGGCCATTTCCCCTGCCTGGGCAGCACTCGAGTGCCCAAGGTCTGCCCCAGCCGCTTCATGAAAGAATAAGTCCGCATTGCGCCCGATTTCAGGCAACGTGTAGGTCGGTTGCGTATCGCACGAATAGCCAATCACTTTACCGGATGATTTAACCTCGATACGTAAGCCGATGGTGGGTACGTAGTGCTCCACGGGGTACGAGGTAATGCAAAAATCGTCGTTGTCTAACATCAACACACCGGGGCGTTCCATCACACGGTGGAAGGCCACCGGGAAAAAATTGGGCCAGGAATCCCACGAATAGGCCAGCATCATATCCTCGGCGCGGTCTAGGCAGTGATTAATGCCATAGACGCGCAAGGGGCGTTTGCGCCCCAGCAACCACATATGCATCAACAGCATGGGCATGCCAAACACATGATCGGGGTGAAAATGGGTCAAGATCATATCGGTCAGGCTTTCGTAATGAATGCCAAAGCGCTTGAGCTTAACCACCGGGTTCGAACCGCAGTCAATCAATACGACGCTATTCTCGCCCTCTAGCAAGAAATGCGTATTGTCGTGGCTTTCATCGGAGACTGCCGCCGCGGACCCCAGCACAATGAGTCGGGCCATAAATTCGGTTCCTCTTGGTTAGAGCGTCGTCAATATCTGTTCAATGACGACCGGCGTCAGATACACTTCCAAAAATGCCGCAATGACCAGCATGGGGAAGATAACAAACACGGCCACTTTGATGGTATCGGCCAGTTGGCGGATAAAGGCTTCGCTGACCGTCATTTTGCTAGGTTTCCGGGTGGGTACTGCGCCCAGTTGGAGCGCCGCTGCCCCAGCTAACATGATAGCGGGTATCTCAATGATACCATGTGGCACCACCGCCGCCAGAAAAATAAGCGGGCTGAGTTGGCTTTGGGCGACGTTGGCAAAGACATATCCCAAAATGCCAAATGGTAAGGAGGTTAGCACCAGCCCCACGACGCCGAAGGTGAACATCCCGATGAAGAGCGCCAGGAAGATAACGCGCGAATTCTGAATAACTGCAAAGGCCACAAATTCACCGTCCAGCAAGCCGCCTTCAAAGATTTCGCGCGAGTTCTGTAGAATTTCTTCGTTGGATAAGTTCGCGGCATCCAGGGGTAAGGGGTAGGTTTCGCGCATTACCCACCCAAAAGCGAACATAAAGATGGCCAGCACCACATAAGCCAGCATCGCGTGCCGCAAACCCCACACCGCAGGTAAGATGCTCTGCTTGTACCATACCACGGGGCTTAGCCGTTTAACCCCGCCCGACCATTGTTCTAAAAAGATGCGCCCGGCCCACGATAAATTGATATGATCCACGGAGCGCCCCAGCAATTCTTCGCGCCGGAAGATGTGCGTTCCTGTGCGCGTTAAGAGCACCACCACCACCACCATAGCAATGACGACAAACCACAACGCACCTCGTTCACCCGGCTGGATCATAATCAGGCTTTCGACAATAATCAGCAATGACATGGGCACGATAATGGCACTGGCCAGCAGATTCGCGGCGCGGGTGGAGGTAGTCTGGCTGGAAATGACCACCGCCCCCGTGACCATCACCACCGCCTGGACTGTCGTCAGCGACAAAATGAGCGCAATCACTTCTAGGTCGGGGCGCCAGCCTGCGTTCAGCACTTGCCCACCCACATAAATCGTGATGCCCATATACCCTGCCGCCAGGGGCAATACAATCGCGGCCAACACCTTGCCAATGTATAGTTCTAGGTTCGTGAGTGGGGTCGAGAGGAGGGGTTCCAGGCTTTGGCGTTCTTTTTCACCGACGAAGGTTTCTAGCGCAATGACCAGTGAAATTGAAACCGGAAAAAAACCGACCAGCATCGGCATAATCGGCAAGAAAGTATCCAGGACTTCTTGCGTATCCTCAAAGTCGGCGGATCTTTCCAGCAGCCCAGTAAACAGCGCGCTGGCCAGGTTAGCCAAAAACGGGAAGACCAGTGTCAGCAAAAAAATTGGGATGATGATCCGCCAATCGCGCATACTGTCGCGCAATTCGCGCCGGGTGATGATGAGCGCGTTTTGCAAGGTTTGCGACAGTGTACGATCAGCATCGAACCCGGCGGCCACTGAGCGATGCATCTCGGTGATTTCTTGTTGTTGGGGGCTAGCTTGGGTGCTCATCGCGTAATTCCTACCTGGTTTTCATCTTCTTGGACGATGCGCAAATAGACATCTTCTAACGTTCGCGAACGTTGGCTTAGGGTCACCACATCGGCGCCTTTTTCTAACACGAAGCGCAACACCTGCGGATTGGTCGTGATTGGATCGGGGGCGCGATAGTCGATCCACAGGGTATCGTGATCTTGCACATCGACCAAAGCGGCCAATTCACGGGCCAAACCATTCGCGGGCGTGGCCAATTCTAGGCGCATCGTCGGTGCGCCGACGACCTGCGTCGCGAGTTGATCGAACGTGCCATGTGCAATAATGCGTCCTTGCCGAATAACGGCGATACGGTCGGCCAGTAATTGTGCTTCGTTTAGGTTGTGCGTCGTAATGGCGACTGTGCGTTTGTCCCCACGTAGCTCGATGATCGCATCGCGCACTTGTTTGGCGCTTTGCGGGTCCATAGCGCTGGTCGGTTCGACTAGCAACAACACGGGCGGATCGTGTAGCATAGCGCGTACCAACGCTAGTTTTTGTTTCATCCCTTTGGAATATTGCCCCACCCGTTTGTCGAGCGCGAACCCAAAGCCAAAACGG
>DAOTVD010000439.1:0-7569 GCA_034437075.1 Anaerolineae bacterium | reverse complement strand
GGTTTTTTGCTTATGGGCTTTTCGCTATCCGGCGCCCAGCAATAGTTATCCAGATTATTTTACTTTTGTCTCGGCAGCGTTTGACCCCAAGCCGATTTACACCGCCCTGCAAGCCCATGCACGCGGTTGGGAACCCCCGCCATGGCTCGCCCCCGGCACCTGAGCCTGCTCGCGGGGGTGGTACTCATCCTGGGCCTGGCCGCTGGCTATGCGTTCGATACGCTACGTGAACCCGAACGCGGGCCACGCGATGCCGATTGGGAGCGTATTCAGGCTGCTGGCGTGATCCGCATCGGTGTAGACCCTAGCATCCCGCCTTTCGCCAGCTTCGCTGAGGATGACATCATCGGGCTAGACCCCGCCCTGGGGCGTGCGATTGCCCAAGAATTGGGCGTTCGGGCCGAATTTGTTCCGCTGAGTTTCGACGGTCTGTACGATGCCCTGTGGACAGGTATTGTAGACATGACGATCGCCGCCCTGCGCCCAGACCCCTTGCGCTTGGGGCGCGTGCGGTATTCTGCGCCCTACTTCGATGCCGGGCAAAGTCTGCTCAGCAGCGCGGGGTATGCGGAACTGAGCGCCCTACCCGAAGGTGCGGTCGTGGGCGTGGAGTTCGCGTCCGAAGGCGATTTGGCCGCACGCAATATCGAACATATCACCTTAGAACGTTTTTTTGCGGCCCAAGAAGCGCTCGAAGCTGCTGAGCGAGGCGACATCCAAGCCGCCCTGGTGGATGCCGTATCCGCGCGCTTGTATCTCAGCGCACAGCCTGCCAGCACGCTCCAAATGCCCCCTGAGCGCATTGTGCCAGACCCCTACGTGATTGCTATTCGGCGCGATGATTGGCGGCTCTATGGGGCCGTACAAGCCGCTCTGAGCGATCTGCGCGCGCGGGGCGAACTGGCGACCCTACACGATACATGGCTCCACAGCCCCAACTCCGATCAATAAAAAAAACTACCCTCGTGTTCGCACGAGGGCAGCCTGCATAGTGGCCGGGCAGACCCGACCTGTGTTAGGTCGAAACCTTATTCCGTGATCTGAATATCGTCAATGAACCAGCCGTTGGCATCATTCGTGAGGTCAATATCGCCTGGGTCGGGGTCTGCGTTGTCATGATCGTTGAGCGATGAGAACCGGAAGCGTAAGTACACCGTCTGGCCGTTATAGGGCGTTAGGTCCACCAGACGCTGCACCCAACCATTGGAGGAAATCGTACCGAATTGCTGGTAAATGGGTTGCCAAGTCGAGCCACCAGGCCCCGGGCTGTTCCCATCCGATGTGTTGACTTCCAAGGACATGAAGTCTTCGTCATCCAGAATATCGAAGTGTTCCCACCAAGTGATGACGGGGTTACCCGTGGGCAGCGTGATAGGTCCATCCAGGATCGCTGACGCGGCATAGTGGGCCGGATATGTCCCGACTTCATCAGCATCGGAGTGTAGCGCGCTGCCGGTGACACCATACGTCATGCTCAGGAAATTGCCATCCATGATATGGTCAGCACGGTACAACACACGGATATTGTGCGAACCTGCTGGGAAGTTATAGGCCGTTGAGTTACCCGCGTCGGAGTCACCGATCAGCAAGTAGGGGCCCGTACGGTTTTGCTGCACATACATTTCCCAATCGCGATCAGCCTCGAAGGCAAAGCGGAAGTTGGTGGCTTCTGTCACCGTGAGCGAACGCTGGTAAACAGCTTGCCAAAATTCACTTGGGTCGGTTGTATCTACATCCGCAGGCGTATTACACACTGTGTCAGGGGGCTTAACTTGCGGGCTTGAAACATCTTCAGGGTCGATGGAGCTACCCAAGGGCAAGATGACGATCTCATCTATGGCAACCCCGTCTTCGCGCACCGAGATGGTCAGCGTCAGGTTATCGAGGCCACTCGCTGGCAGCACGATATCATCGTCATTGCCCTCTTGATTGTTGTCGACCCAACTGAATATACCTGCAGTATTACTACCCATGGACAAACCTGTGCCATACGTACCATCAGTGATCAACGTGCCATTGAATACTAAGCGCACAGAGTCACCATTACCTGGGTTGCCATTAATGGTCGGCGCCCCCAGCAACCAAACCACAAAACGATCGCCTGGATTATGATTGCTGAAGTCAATCTCGTAATCCAAGAAGGGGCCATTCGGGTTCTGCCCATTGTTCAAGCCGCTGTCGGGCAAAGCCTGCATGGCAGTGCCATCACTTGCGTTAGGGGCGGCGACCTCTTGCCATGTTTGCGGGTTAGAGCCGCTGTTGTTGTGTGGGCGGTTGCCATGGAACAGTTCGGCAGGAATGCGTATGCCACCTGAGGCAGGCATTACCCACGGTTCACCGCCGGGGCCACCGGGCAGACTGATCGAACCTGTACCAGCCGTATTGTTGGCCTCCACAAGGGCTGGTGCCTCGGTGTTGAAGTTCAGATTGAGCACAGGCACCGTTTCGGGGCCCCATTGTTCTGCGGACGAAATACCCGCCGTGGTTGGTGAGGTGGGGTCGATATCGTTGCAGTATTCATAGTAGGTGGCCGACCAGCCAAAGCCATCCAGCGGGTCGATATCTTGCGCATTGCCACCACTCAGGATGGTGAAATCGACATACAACATCGCATTACCACCTCGATCGTAGTGGAACACGTCGATGAAGTGGGTGCCTGCGGTGAAGAGATAGGTCGTACTTGTTGAACAGTCCCCACAGTTGCGCCATTCTTCCGAATCTTCAATCAAGGCATCATTCACGTGCACAAAATGGCCGTCATCACTGAGGATTTCAATTCGCATTTCGGTGTCTTCTTCGAACAAGGCCGAGCGCCGATACTGAGCCAGCCAGTTGTTATTATTCCCCCCAGCTTGGCGGTGTACAAACGGTGAAGAGCCACCCCAGTTGAAATTGATGGCGGGTACATTTTCTTCAGCCGTAAAGTCTAGGCTACCGTTCCCCACATGGAAGTTGATGTCCGCAGTATATGGGAAGACATTTCGGCCACCGAATGAACTAGCATTCCCGTTGATGTCGTAGTAACGGGCGAGCCATTGGCCCGGGCCCAGGCCGGCGCCACTCCCCAAAGGCCGCGAGACAGGCTGCACGGTCCAGTCGCCTTCGCGCACGAAGTTGGGCGCCCCAGCGGATAATCCATCCGAGAAGGGCAGGGTGAAGGTATCCAGTTCCGAACGGTCGCGCAGTTCGATTTGATCGAGGAGCCAACCATTGGCCACGCCATCCTCATTCACAGACTGTGTGCGGAAGCGTAAGCGCAAGCGTTCGCCGATATACCCCGACAAATCAACTTGATAGCGATTATAAGCATCGTTACGAGTATCATCCGTGATGCGCACGAGGCGATCCCAGTGACTTTCGACCCAGGCGCCATTCGCATCCACGGGCATGGTTTCCACATAGCCGTAGTCATTGTCCGAAAAGTCATGCCGCGACCAGAAGTAGAGCGTGGGTAGCTCGCCAGACGTAAAGCCGGTTAGGTCAATCGTGGGGCGCAATTCGAGTATGCTGTCCGTCGAGTCTTCATAGTCCCCAACGGTAGACTCGGTGATGGAACGCGCACCTTGATGCACAAACTCTGGGTCGCTAATGACGCCCCAGCCCCCACCCCGTATCCAGTTGGCTGTGCCGCCTTCGAAATTATCTACCCACGGGAAGGACGAAGCCGTGATCGGTGCCCCTACGACGTCGTCATATTCTTCTAAACACACCTGGTCAATGTACCATCCGTCACTGACTGCCGTGTTGGTCGTCGCATCCAGGCGGAAGCGGATGTCTACAAAGCGGTCATCCGGGGCACTCGCTGGCCAGGTAACGTTATCGCTCGCATCGAATTCAAACAGCGGGAGCATTGTAAACGTCCAGGCGCGCTGGTGATTCCATTCGTCGCCATGCTCCACGCTCGAATGGTAGCCCGGGAAACGGCTATTGTGATTAAAGGAGAAGAGAGTCCGCCAGGTTGTGCTACCATCCAGGCGCCCCTCGACGAAGATCGTCTCATCGTTCGCGATGTTCCAACGGTGCCAGAAGGTGAGAACCGGATTGGTGGCGCTGCTGAGGTCAAGCTGACGGTTCAGGCGCAACGAGCTATTGGAGTTGTGTTGGTACAAACCATTAGGGTTCGAAGCAGACACGATACTATCGGAAAACGCGAGCGCGCCTGAGTAGGTGGGGCCACCGCCACGCACAACCGGAACCGATTCGAGGTACCAGGTACCTTCGGGCAACCAGTTGGGCAAGCTCGCAGACGGACTATTGATCGGGTCGCACCAGCCTGTCTCCAGGGGCGAGAGGTCGGGTGAGTTACGGACTTCGATATTATCGATGTACCACCCGTCGGCCTGGCCAGAGTTATTGGTTTCCAGGCGGAAGCGCAGCATGATGCGTTCGCCAATGAAGTTCTGATCGATATTGTTACCGGGGCCGACACCTTCTATGTCCAGCGGAATGACCTGCTGCGTATAGCTTGTGTTTGCACCCCCACCTTCGATCAGCCAGTCTGTGGTGTCGTTGTCATCGACGTAAAGGGGCGTCCAGGTGCTGCCCAGGTTCGTTGAGACTTCAACATAAGCCCGATCCCCAGAGGCCAAGTCGCGCCGATGCCAGAAAACAAGCTCCGGTTCAGTCACTTGGTTCGTATCACGCAGATCAATCAAGCCATCGAGCCGCAACGATGAGTTACTCTGATTCTGGTAGTTGCCTGCGGGGCTATCCGTCCAGGCGCGGTCACCGCTGTAGCTGATGGGCGGGCCGCCTGTGATCAGCCCCCAAGTGCCATCCCCAACCCAGCGCGGATTGCCTTCGATATCGTCAAAGAAGGGGAAGGGATATTGCGCGAAGAATTTGTTTTCGATCTCGAATTCGGTAATAAACCAACCAAACCGCTCATCGGTATTGTCGGATTGCACGATAAAGGCGACTTCGACCTGGCGGTTTGCAAAATTACGATCGAGCAACGTATCTGGGCTACCGTCTTCGACATCGGACTGCGCATAACCCTGGAAGTTGACCAGGTTTATTTCGCGTTGTGTCCAGGTGTAGTTCGAGAGTTCGGTACCGCTGCCACTGTGGACAGGGTGCATGATCCATTCTTCGCCAGCGCCAATGGCCCGGACTGCAAACCAGAACGTATCACTGGTCAAGCCGATCGAATATTGATCCCACCAAGAGATAAACGGAAAATCAGCGCCAGCCAGATCAACAACACCACGCAAGCGCAAGATACAGAACGCATCCGGCGCATAGTAGCCGTCCGGATTACCAGACTCGCCAGCGGGGCTATCGGTCCAGATGTTTTCTCCGCTGACACGCGCGCTGATGGTCTGGGTGCCGCCTTCCGCTTGGTCAACCTGGCCATCGGGGATGGATGTCCAGTTAAAGACCCCGGCATCCACCGGGCCATCATCCGTGATGTAGACCTCTAGCTCCGCGTCTCCGGTGCCGTCAATGTATTCCACCACGATGTCGTAGCGCATGTTGTCTTCATCCGCTGCTGTGGGTGACCAATCGACGGTGAAGAAATCTCCAGTGGCATTGCCTGCGCGCTCATCCAAAATGACTGTCGTATCAGTGTCATTCGTGGCGGTAATGCGGATGCGGTCGGTGGGGGTGTCTGTGCCATTCACCCGAACGCGCCAAGTATAGGTTTGGGGTTCTAGGCGGAACGTTTGCGAGAACCGCGCGCAGAAGTTGGTATCAACCCCGGCAGCCGGTGCAGAGGCTAATGTCGTCCAAGAACTATGGTTGCTGCGAGGGAAGACCAAGCGTTCCTCATCATCTACCGTGGCGGTTGGCGTGCCCAGGGTGCTGAAGTCCAGCGTCGCGCTGTCCGTACATCCGGCTGTGTCCATCGACCAATATTCAGAGAGCCACGGGCCGCGCAAGATTGACGAGAAATCGGTTTCCCAATTGTCGGGGTTGCCATCATCGTCATAAGGATAGCCAAATTCCTGGTCGGCGGGCGTCGGAGACGGCCCATCCGTCGGCGGCGGCGGGGGCGGCGGTGGTTCACAGGCATTCCCAACGCCGTCATTCAGTCCAAAATGACTTTCGGCCTGGTTATCTTCCTGATTGAAGTTTTGCACACCGATACAGTTGTCACATTGTCGGCGTGGGTTCGAGCCATTATCGACGAGGTTATTGTACCCCGCTACATTATCGATCACCCCATCGCCATCTGTGTCGAAATCGGTTACATCGTCAATACAATCCCGGTCGATGAATCCATCATTATCGAGGTCGAGATCAAAGTCACTGCTGTCCGGATCACAGACATCACCGATACCATCTCCGTCACTGTCTTCCTGACCCGGGTTCGCAACATATCGGCAATTATCGATCGTATTGCTTACGCCGTCACCGTCGTCATCCCCGACGGGCGGTGGCGTATTTGTAATCAAAGCCCGCGATTCTGGCGTATAGGATGCTACAGCATCCACGAGTTGCCAAAACTCGGGTTCGGTTAGTGGCTCTTCTGGCAATGTATTTTGATTTAACAAATTCGCTACGACATTGCTGAAGACATTACCAACAGCCGGCCCCGTAATAGCCAAGATTGCGGCGAGCGCCATGACCATCAAGGCGATGATCAACACGTACTCAACCGTTGATTGGCCTTTCATGAACTGATTGGGGGCCTGGACTTGATCCAGTTTTTTTGCCTGTTTGGACATTGGTTTTCTGTCCCCGTTCCTTATATGCTGTTCGGATTAATGTACAAACGTTATATCAAATACGTTTATGGCTTCTATCCTATATCTTAACTGATAACCTCACCTTATTTTGTCGAAAATTGTTCGGAAGGCGTTGACAAAGCCCTTGTATTCTCCGCCAGGCGTAGTACCTTTGTCATAATGCCGCACGATGCACCATCGTTCGTTGCACGCGGCGCAGTGAAAAATACATAGACGGTTATCATACTATTGGAGAACACCCATGCCCGCCCAAATAATTAATGGGAAAGAAATCGCGGCACAGACCCAGCAGGAAATCGCGCTGGCCGTAGCAGACCTGCAAGCTCGGCAAGCCCTGTCCCCCGGCCTCGCTACGGTGCTCGTCGGAGATGACCCTGCCTCGCATAGTTATGTACGCATGAAGCGCAAAACGTGCGAGGAACTCGGCATCACCTCGTTTCACCACGAACTACCCGCCGACACAGCGCAGAACAAGCTAGAGGCTCTGGTGAACGACCTAAACGCTGATGCGCGGGTGCATGGCATTTTGGTCCAGCTGCCTTTGCCCGTTCACATCCACGAAAAAACCATTCTAGACCAAATTAGCCTCGCTAAAGATGTGGATGGGTTTCACCCGCAAAATATCGGTATGTTGGCCATGAAAGGCCGCGATCCGAATTTTGTGCCCTGCACGCCTCAGGGGGTGATGGTACTTTTGGAAAAAAGCGGCGTCGAGATCAGCGGCAAACAAGCCGTGGTACTGGGCCGTAGCAATATTGTGGGCATGCCTGTTGCACTATTATTGATGCACGCCAACGCGACGGTCACCATCGCCCATAGTCGCACGCAGGATTTACCCGCCGTTTGTCGTAGCGCAGATATTCTAGTGGCCGCAGCA
>DAOTVD010000438.1:0-6775 GCA_034437075.1 Anaerolineae bacterium | reverse complement strand
GCTGAATGTCTTTACGCTCATTTTTAACTTCTTGCTGATGCTCGTTTTGGCCCCTACGCTCGCGCTCGTCGCCGCCGCGATGCTGGGCTTCGCCTGGTTGTTGATGGGGCGCTGGGTGGGGCGCAGCCTGGGCTATCAACATGAGTTAAACGCGATCATCGGCCAGAACACCGGGCTGGTCTTGGGGTTTATCAACGGCATTCGCAAATTCCGTGTAGCGGGCGCAGAAAAGCGCATCTTCGCGTTTTGGGCGACGCAGTTCTCGCGCCAACGCCGGGTGATGTTCGGGTTACGACGTTTGCAAAATCAGGTGGCGGTGCTGGTGCTCAGCTACCCGTTGCTGGCGACCATTCCGGTATTCATCCTGGGGGCGGGGGCCGAAGTCGGCGTCTTCGCGGCCTTTTATGTCGCGTTTTTAGGCTTCATGCGTGCCGGGCTAGAGATGGGCTCGCTGAGTGCCTTCGCAGCGGCGACTATTCCTCTCTATCGGCGCGCCCTGCCCATCCTCAGCACAACACCAGAAGCGGCACGGGGCTTGGCCCATCCTGGGGAACTCTACGGCGAGATCGAAGCTAGCCATGTCTCGTTTCGGTATCACGCCAGCGGGCCGCCGGTGCTGCAAGATGTCTCATTTACAGTGGAACGCGGCGCATTCGTGGCGATTGTGGGCGCGTCTGGCTCGGGTAAATCTACCCTGTTGCGTGTGTTGCTGGGCTTCGAAACGCCCGAAAGCGGCGCGGTGTACTACGATGGCCAAGACCTCGAAAGCCTGGATATTCTGGCGGTGCGTCAGCAACTCGGGGTGGTGATGCAAAACGCTAAACTCATCGCAGGGGCCGATTTATTCAAGAATATCGTCGGTATCGCGCCGGATTTAACGCTGGATGATGCCTGGGAGGCCGCCGAAAAGGTCGGCTTGGCGGCGGATATTCGCGCGATGCCTATGGGGATGCAAACCATCGTCACAGAAGGCGGCGGTACGCTTTCTGGTGGCCAACAGCAACGCTTGCTGATTGCGACGGCGATTGTCCACAAGCCGCGTATCATCTATTTTGATGAAGCGACGAGCGCGCTGGATAACCGCACTCAGCAAATTGTCAGCCAAAGCCTGGAACAACTTGACGCCACGCGCATTGTGATCGCCCACCGCCTGAGTACAGTCATCAATGCGGATAAGATTATCGTCATGGATGGCGGTCGGGTCGTCCAACAAGGCACCTACAATAGCCTGATGCGCGAAGATGGCCCTTTCGCCGAGATGGCTCGCCGCCAGATGGTTTAGGCGTTTCCAGAAAAATAGTGTCTATTCAGCAATCCCTGCACTATACACTAGCAATATGATTAAATGCCTTGTTAGAGCGCAAATCGACCACTTTGCAGCGATAGGTGAATGAATACTCATCATCACCCCCCCACGACAAGAATCGTTATCTCAAAGATATTTGAGCCGCTAACATTGGTAACTGTCAACTGCACTTGCTGAGTATCGCCATCCGCCAACCAGAAAATATGCGTGGGATTCTCTAACGTGCTCGTCGTGCCATCCCCAAAGTCCCAGAAATAGCTATCAACTTGGCCAGTGGAGGTATTCGTAAAGGCGAGCGTCGTCCCTTCGACTACCGTTGTTTGCGGAACGGTGAAGCTGGCCACAGGCGGCGGCGGGTTGACCGTGATCCCCACCGTGGTGGGGTTCGAGCCGCCCGCGTTGCTGGCCGTTAGGGTCACGGTGTAGGGCCCGTCTGAGGCATACGTATGGGTCGGGTTTTGCTCGGTGCTCGTGTTGCCGTCGCCAAAATCCCAGGCCCAGCCTGTCGGGCTATTCGTGCTGGTGTCGGTAAACGTGACGGCCGGCCCTGCGATTACCGGGTCGGGCGTATAGCTGAAGCTGGCCACAGGTGGCGGCGGGTTGACCGTGATCCCCACAGTGGTGGGGTTCGAGCCGCCCGCGTTGCTGGCCGTTAGGGTCACGGTGTAGGGTCCGTCTGAGGCATACGTATGGGTCGGGTTTTGCTCGGTGCTCGTGTTGCCGTCGCCAAAATCCCAGGCCCAGGCTGTCGGGCTATTCGTGCTGGTGTCGGTAAACGTGACGGCCTGCCCCGCGATGACCGGGTCGGGCGTATAGCTGAAGCTGGCCACAGGCGGCGGGTTGACCGTGGGCAATACTTCTATGATGGCCGTTTGGGTGTTGTTGCCCCCATCTGGATCGTCTGTACCGGATTGAATCGTATACGTGATGTCATATATTCCGGCGGCATTCCCTTCGTAGGTGAATGTTATCGTGCCAGAATTACTGGGGGGCGTGCATACATAATTACTGCCTGATACCACTAGAACGCTGCAATCGTGGCTCAGCAGTGGCAATTCGCTGACTAAAAATATTGGAAAGACGATACTCAAGTTAGTCGCGGTATCTGGGCCGTTGTTGCCATAATTCATCGACACCACGGTTACTTGGTTGATGTTGATTGGCGAAGCAGAAACCGTCAAGCCGGATAGGGCCACATCCGCGCTCGCCGCCTGGATAATGGTGCTTTCCGTAGTGGCATTGTTCGCGGTGTTGGTATCCCCAGCAGCAAAACCCACGACCGCATCTAAAACAATTGTCCCGATGGCATCTGCCATCAGGCTGATGACGACTGTGGCACTGGCACCACTTGGCACACTGCCCAGCGTACAACTATTGCCTGTACAAACGGCATTCGTAGGGTTAACGTTCGTCACGGTCGCCGCCGCGCCGCCGCGCGTCCAATTCAGCGTGGCCCCCGTGGCAGTATCTGGGCCGAGGTTATCCACAGTGATGGTATAGGTTAGACTTTCGCCAACTGTCACTGGATCGGCACTTTCCGTAATACTCACGGCCAAATCCGCGCCCAGGATCGGGATAGACACCGTGCGCTCGTTGTTGCCGGGGTTGGGGTCATTGATAAATGGGCTATCCACGCGCGGGGTGTAATCCAGCGTGGTACCTGCCAGGTTCGTATCCGTTAGGCGGATGGTCAGCGCGGCGATGGCTGTAGCCCCAGGGCCCAGGCTGGGCACCGTCCAGGTACCTGTGCCCCCATCAACGTTGCCGTCGGATTCGGTCGCAGCGACAAATTCAAAGCCCGGCGGCACCAGGTCAATGACTTCGACATCTGCAACCGTTAACGCGCTGGTGTTGCGAATTTCAATATCCAGCGTCGTGCTATTGTTCACCAAATCAGTGTTGGGCGGGTTCGCGACCAAATCGCTGATTTGCAGATCGACGGGTGGTAAGCTCGCGACGATGTCGACCGACCCGCTATCGTTCGTGGGGTCGCTGTCAGTCTCATTTATGGCGATGAGGGATGCCGTAGCGGTGATGGGATTGCCGCCATTGTCATCAATGACACGCCCAGTAAGGCGCAACGATTGCGCGCCGCCGGATAAAGTGCTGCCTAAATCCCAAATAGCGCCGTTATAACTGCCCGCGCTGAGGTTCGGCGGCCCGATGGACCCGACCTGGGCCGGTATATTGATCTGCACCTGAACGTTCGTGGCCGGGCTGTTGCCGATATTTTCCACAGAGAACGTGTATTCGATCTCCTCGCCCACTAGCGGCGCCGCGTTATCCACCGCAGCCAACACGTCGACATCCGCGCCTTGCACATCCAGCGCAATGGTTTGCGTATTGTCACTCGGATTACCATCAACGGCATCGGACAATAACCTGTAGAAAATCGTCTCTGTGCCTGGCGTGACGCCCTCATAGGTGATGGAAATCACGCCAGAACTGCCATTCGAAACAGCGCCCGGAAAGCGTATACAGGTGTAGACACCCGCATTCAAAGCGAGCGAATTGCAATTATGGCTAGAAACGGTCAGGCCCGCGACAGTCGGAAATTCAACGCGCATATTTGGCGCGCTAGATGGCCCATTGTTGACGAAATCTAGATCGACCGTCGTAAATTCGCCCAGCCCAATCGGCGAGGCCGAGACGGTGTTACTCGTTAAGGATAAGTCGGACTCGGCGCCTTGGATATTCGTCGTGAAGGTCAAGGTATCCGACGCTAGCGGGTCGGTCGGGGTCACGGATGTGACTTCGGCATTGTGCGTAATGGGCGTACCGGCTGTACCCGGCCCTGCCAAGTACGTCACCGTCAGGCCGATTTGCGTGGGGGCCGCAAATTCAATCGTCGCAGCGGGGATTGTTCCAACATCCCAGACGCCGGTTGTGGGGTTATACGTTGATCCACTCTCGGCGACGATGTTCTGAACCGTCAGGCCCGCCGGAACTGGATACGAGACGACCACATCCTCCAACGGAAAAGCGCGGTAGTTGTTAACGAATATCCGCCGTTCGAACGTTCCGCCTTCGACAGCAGTTTCGCTAAACATACTAAAGCCTAGGCTTAGGTTGTTGACCTGAAAATTGATGATCGAGGTATCGCTATTGTTGACCGGGTTGCTATCGGTCTGGTCGAAGCTCGTGATGCTCAGGGTACTGGAAATTTGTGGGTCAGTGGTGAAGGGCGAATTCACCTGCACCGTGATGCTCGTGCCCTCGCCTGGCAACAGGTCTGTCACATTCCAAACCCCAGTTGTGGTGTTGTAGCGCGGTGACGTCGTGCTGAAGTTCGTTACACCGCTGAGGTTATGGGTATGCTGCAAGATGATATTGGTCGCTGTTTGGCTGCCATTGTTCGTCACTTCTAGCGTATAGGTGAAGAAGTTCACCCCGCCCGTGATAAACGTACCGCCCGATAGCCCGCCGTCACTGGCCGAAAGCGTGACACCCAAATCAATATCCGGCGTGGGGGCCGTCACCGTGATGACGCGCTGGGCCGTATCATTGGTATCGTTTATATCGGCGGGTGTGCTGCCAATCAATGCCAAATCGATGAGATACGCCGCCCCACCCGCACCCACGTCTGCTTCGGTATATAAGATCAGCGTGGCCGACTCGCCCGGGTTGAGCGCGGCAAAGATAGCCACGGGGTTAGCCCAGGCTTGGTTTCCGCCCGCGTTGCTGCCCGTAATGACGATGCCGGGGGGGATAGTCACGTTCACTCGCACATCTGTCAGGGGCACAGCGCCTGTGTTTTGAACCGTAATGCTCGTATCACTGGCCTGGCCCTCTAAGATCGTAGCGCCCGCATTGGTGCTAACGCTAACATCGGGATTGCTCGGCGATGGGTTGTTCACAAGGGTCGTTGCCCCCGCGCTATTATCAGCGGGGGCGCTATCATCTTCGCTAGCACTCACGCTGCTCGTGCTCGTAATCGTCCCGGCGGCCTCCGCACGAACCGATACCGTGACTGTGGCGGCCCCCGTGGCCGCGAGTGTCCCCAAATTGCAAGTCAAGCCAGTGCATGTGCCTTGCGAACTGCTGATGCCTTGCGGGGTAACTGCCGCGCCTGAGAAGGCAATCGTCACATTAACACCTGTGGCGTCATCGGGGCCATTGTTGGCTACGGCTAGGGTATATGTGACCGTGTCGCCAACCAGAACGGGGTCGGCATCGTCCGTTTGGGTCAGGCTCAAGTTGGCATCGACCACGGTGATGGATTGCGAGGGGGGAGGCCCTGGGTCAACGGGTGCAGGGGGGGCGTTTGGCACGGGCGGCGGCACGGCGGTATCTGTGGGCTCAGCAGGCGGCACGGGGGTATCTGTAGGCTGAGCAGGCGGCACGGGGGTATCCGTTGCCGTGGGATTAGGCAAAAGCGTGGGGGTGCTAGTGGGCAATACATCAGTAGCTGTGGCCGTGGGCGGTTCGTCAGTTGGGGTCGCGCTAGGGAGGCTAGTGGGCGATTGGGTCGCGGTCAGCGTTGCATTCTGGGCTGTGGTCGGTGTGGCACTTTGCACGGTGGTCGCAGTTGGCGAGATGAGCGCCGCTATGTCGTCCGTCTCCGCAAGGCCGGCGTTGCGCGTGGCGCTAAAGTTCGCGACTACGGTTTCCAACGCGCTGAGGGTCGCGGGGACATCCGCATCTGGCCGGGGGGATGCGGTCAAAATCAAACCGACTTCCGGCGGCAAGGCGCCCCCTTCTTCAATGGCCAGCAAGGTGGCTAGCTCTGGGTCCAAGCGCCCAAAGACTTCTGCCTCCCACGGGCTATAATCGACCATTTCGACCAGGGCCATGTTCGCCTCTAATTCGTTGCTTGTGGAATACAAAATGCCCAGTTGCGCGCCAATATAAATCAGAATGCACAACAGCACGGGCATCACAAGCACCACAATGAACAGATTCGCGCGGCGTTGGTTAGGGCGTTCCTCAGTCATGAATCACGCTTATCTCATCATCTACAGGTAAACACATTTCAATCGTGGTACCCCACATACTACTGTCCGCGACCCGAATATTTCCCCCATGCTCGCGAACAATCACCTGGGTCAGGTATAGCCCTAAGCCCATCCCGCGCGCGTCGGTTTCGCCTGCCTCCGCCGAGCGTCCGCGCGACATACGCTCAAAAATCACCTCTTGTTCATCCGGGTCGATGCCCACCCCGCTATCGCGTACCCAAATCCGCACGTCGTGCTGAAGGCGGCCCAGGGTCACATGCACATGCCCCTGGGCGCGGTTGTAGCTGATGGCGTTGCGCAGCAGGTGGGTCAGGGCTTCACCCAGCTTATCTGCATCGCCCTGGATGATCATTTGCTCAGATGAAGACGTCCATTCTAGGGTGATCTCTCTCTCATCGGCGGGGGCTTGCATCGCCTCGCAACAGCGCGCGACAAGGGGCACAAGATCGACCGATTTGCGAACGACTTCGAATTTCCCGGCATCAATGGTGCTGACATCCACCACATTATTGAT
>DAOTVD010000437.1:0-8564 GCA_034437075.1 Anaerolineae bacterium | reverse complement strand
ATCTTCTGAGGGCGTCACACCGATGACATGCCCATGGAACATACGCATGGCTTCTAGGGTTTCGCTCGATTTGCCAGACCGAGATGCGACGAGTAAGGTCGTGTCCGGCGAGATATGATGCTCTGGAAAGAAGATGATCTCGGAGGCCGGCAGCGCTTTGGCCCGCTGGCGGATGAACGCCGCGCAGGTTAAGCCCAGATAATAAGCCGAGCCGCAACCGGAGAAAACCAGCGTTCGATCCGCCGCCAGTTTAGGCAGGTGAGACGCCTCCAACGCCGGGATGATCGTTCGCCAAATATCTGGCTGGGCCTGAATTTCTTGGAGTGTATGCATTAAGCGCCCTTCAAATCTAATGCCTGAGCAGGATTAAGGATGAGGATGGTTTGCAGGGTCGTTTCGTCGCAGCCCGCCTGGCGCAACCAGGGCACGAAGCGCCACAACAGATAGGTGAAGCCAGGGCCGCCACCTGTGTTATAGCTGGGCATGTAAGATCGCCGAGCCAGATCGCAAGAGAAAAGTAGTTGCCCGGCGAAGCCTTCTGCGACAAGGCGCTGGATAAAATCAATACGCTGGTGGTCGGGGTAGTATTTCTCTTTGCCGATATGGTCGTAGCCCAACCAAACGCCGCGCCGCGCAATCGCCAGATGATAGTCCCAATCTAGCTTGCGGTCGAGATGCCCAATCAATATGCGCTGGGGGGGTACGCCTGCGGCGGTCAGCAAATCGATCTGCTCCAGCGCCATTGTTCCGGCTTCGGTATGCGTGGAAATTAGCGCGCCTGTCGCTAAGCAGGCTTGTGCTGCCGCCTGAAAGACCTTTTCTTCGGCGGGGGTAATCTCATTCTTGCTAGATGCCGCCTTGATAACCCCGGCTTGCACGCCCGTCTGTGGGATGCCCTGTACAATATCACGAATAAACCACGCGGCCAGTTCATCAACTGTTCTCGCAGCCACGAAGGGCGCGCAGAATTTATTTTTCAAGAAGCCTGTGATACCGATGATATGGATGCCTGTTTGCTCCGAAACTTGGCGCAGGCCCGCTGGATCGCGGTTATAGTCAATCGGCGTCATCTCCACAATGGCGCGCCCCCCCGCTTGCTTGAAAAAGCCCATCTCGCGGATGGCCGCTGGGATGCTATCCAGCACAAGGTCGGGGTCTTGCGCGGCATATGGGGGCGGTGGTGCGCCCAGCAGATGCTCATGCATCTGGCAGATACCCAGTTGGCTCTGGTCGATATCGCCACAAACGGTGCGAATCATTCTAAAATTGCCCCGGTCTCGCGCAGGCGATTTCGCAACATGTCGGTATCCACCTCACGAGGAGACAGCTTATTATCGAGCGCCACACGCGCCGCGACGCCCGCCGCTTGCCCCATGGCCATGCATTGGCCCATGCTACGCACCGAGGCATGGGCATCGTGTTCGGCAGAAAGGCAGCGCCCCACAACCAGAACACCGTCTACCCTTTGTGGCACAAGGCAACGGTAGGGGATGCCATATGTCGCGCCATCGGGCAGATACTCCCATTTGGTGTCATTACCGGCATGATGATCTTCGATGGGCGCGCCGCAGCGGGCAATGGCATCGTCAAAGTCGCGCGCGGCCAGCACATCGGCTTTAGTCAAGCGATACTCGCCATGAATGCGACGGCTTTCGCGCACGCCAATTTGGTGGCTCAGATGGGTCATCTCGGCGCGTTCGTAGCCTGGTACTTTGTCGATAAGAAAACGGGCATATTCTTCTGCTTGGCGCCGCCCTTCGATTTCCGCCGAAGTCAGCGCGACCGGGTCGGTGGCGTCGATATTGCCCACGCGCGTCATGTTGGTGGCCATCACCCCTTCAAACGGTGTGATGTGGATGCTGCCCTCGCGGCGTGGCAAGTCGTAGTCGCCGCTGGCGCTGGCCTTCGCCATCAGGGTATGTAATTGATCTTTTTTCACCGCTTGGGCGCGTTCCATATCGACATTAATCAGATGAAAGGTGGTCGTGAGGGCTTGAACCACCGCGCCATTGTCAGCGCCATCATAGGGTGCTCCGGCTTTCACCGCCACGTCCGCATCGCCAGATGCGTCGATAATGACATCGGCTTGCAGGCTCATGAAGCCGTTTTTGCTCACCGCGATCACGCCTGTAACCCGTTCCGCATCTTGGGTCACATCCACCACAAAGCTATGATAGAGGATTTTGACGCCCGCTTGCGTCGCCAGACGTTCCCAGACAATTTTGAGCGTTTCGGGGTCGTAGGTAATGCCCTGCCCCGCGCCGTAGGTATTGGGGCGCAAGAGGGCCTTACCACGTGTCATCAAGCTCTCGACGACTTGATCGGGCACGCCCCCAACGACCTTACGCGCCGCGCTGCCAGGCGTGTAGAAGCCATAGAACGTATCTAGCACCTGGGTGCTGATGCCGCCCATAAAACCATAGCGTTCGATTAAGGCCACCGAGAGCCCTTGCTGGGCGGCGGTGATGGCGGCTGTTGCGCCGGATGAACCACTGCCCACCACAATAACATCCGTTTTCCAAAGCGGTTTGGCGTTATACATCAGCGCACCGTCCAACCGCCGTCAACGGTCAAGACGGCCCCGGTCACGAAGCGCGCGCCATCCCCCGCCAGGTAGAGCGCGGCTTGCGCCACATCTTCGGGTTGGCCGAAATCCCCCGTTAAGGGGTGCAAATCCGCCAGGCGGGCTCGGATATGCTCATCGGATTGGGCCCGGCGGCTCATGTTGGTGGCGATGAGCCCCGGCGCGATCACGTTGGCGCGGATATTCTGAGGCGCGTAATACGATGCAATCGCGCGCGTCAATCCGATGATGCCGCTTTTGCTGGCCGCATAGGCATGGGTTCCGAAATCCGCATCGCCCCCGACAAGCCCTAGCACCGACGAGACATTGATAATGCTCCCGCCGCCGTTGTGCAGCATGGCTTGGATCGCATATTTACAACTGAGGAACATACTTTTCAGATTGATGCTCATGACCTTGTCCCAGCCTTCTTCGGTGCATTCATGGATCGGGCCATCCCCCCAACGGCGCCCACTCGCACCAACCACATTGAAGATCACATCCAGTTTGCCAAAGCGGTCTGTCACCGCGTGCAGGGCCTGCTCGACGGCGTGAGCCTGGCTCATGTCTGCCTGGACGAACATCGCGCGGTTTTGGTCTAGCTGGGCTAACGTCGCCTCGCCGCCGTCAGGATCAATATCCAGCAGCCCAACTTGCGCCCCCTCGGCATGGAACAATAAACTACCGGCCCGCCCGATACCATTGCCCGCGCCCGTGACGATAGCAACTTTACCTTGTAGTTGCATCCGTCATCCCCCATAAACGCGCCGGATGCGCGCGCGGTAGTCGTCGTAGGAGGCGTCGAATTGCGCTTTGGATTGCTCCGCGCCAATGAGGACGCTACTGGTCAAGACTGGCGGCAGTTTGCCGAGCGCTTGTAACCTTTCGGCAACGCCGCTTTTTATGGCGTTGGTGACGGTTGCCGCCCCCACGGTTGATCCTGGGCCGATAGGGTCGGCCAGGCCGTCGATAGTGACGAGTGCATCCCCAGCGGGCGTACCGTTGTCAATCACCACATCCGCGATATCTTCCAACTTTTTGCCCGATGTGTGTTTGGCGGTGGAGGCAGCCGAATGGGCCTTGGAGATGACGACCACCAGCGGCAGATTGCGCGCTTTGGCTTCTAAGCCCATCTCCACAACCACTTCATTCACGCCACTATTCGAGTAAATCAGAAAACTATCGGGGGGTTGGATGACGAAATTGCGCAGGATGGTCGCCGCCAGCCCTTCGACATGTTCAATGAACATCGCCTGGCGTTGCCCGTTAGCGCCCACTACGGGATTATGAAATGTCAGCGAAAGTTCTACGATAGGGTGAAAGCCGGGGAAACTCCCGTGCCTGGGGTACATTTCTTCTACGAACATCCGCGAATGCCCCGTCCCAAACATATGCACCAACCCACCCCCCGCGATGGTCTGGGCGAAAATCTCGGCAGCATGGGCGATATTCTCGGCCTCGGTGGCCTGGATTTTCGCCAAAACGCCCTGCACAGCGCTTAGATAGTCCTCAATGGCTGACATGCATACTCCGCAATACTCAATTTATATTGTATGGATGTTCGGACATTTAATGCCATTTGTCAATGCTGAGTATGCACCTGCCGGGCACTCACCTATGCCCCAAACAAGGACGATGTCTTGTATTCGTAGCGATCCGCGCGGTAAAAGCTCTGGGTGAACTCAATCAATTGTTTGTCGTGCACATAAGCGACCGTCTTCACCCCCAAGAGCGCGGCAGTGGGAGGGGTCTGCAATAACACGATCTGTAGGGCGGTGGCCGTCTCAGCCGTGACCGTATGGTCGATTTGGGTGATGACGATTTCATATTTAGAGGCCAGCACATCATACAGCGATGCATCATGAAAATCTTCGTTTTCGATGCCTGGGCATCGTTCCGACAACAGATAGGAGGCTTGGATACCGATGGGTTCATCATCACCGAAGCGCAGGCGCTGAAGATAGAAGAACGGCTTGCCAAGGTGGCCATGCAAGGGGGCTGGATGTTCTTTGGTGAGGGTGCCTGTGTGTTTATCTAAAACGTGCGAGTGCGCATCGCGCCCCATGGCCGCCATCTGATGTGAAAAACTGCGGTCTAAATAGAAGCGTGTACGGTCTTGCGGCGTGTTGACGACTGTGCCCATCCCCGCCCGCCGCGTGATGATACTATCGGCCACGAGGCGCGAAAGTGCCTCCCGAATGGTGTGCCTGCCCACCCCATAAGCCTGTGATAGCTCAAGCTCTGGCGGCAAAACATCATTGGGCGCGATGATCCCCTTGGCGATCATATGGCGCAAGTCGGACTCAATCTGATGATAGAGCGGCAGTGGGCTTTCTGTATCAACCGGGTGGATGCTGAGGTCGTCGATAGTTAACTTTTTTTTCATTATCATGCAATCGATTGCGTTGACACGGAATCTGGCATTGGGTATAATCCCGAACACTGAAATGACCGAACATTTGAATTGACTATACCACTATAAGAACGGCCATTTCAAAAAATGTGGAAAAAAAGTTTACAGTAGGAGAAACCTATGAACATCAGAAAGATAGTGGCTTTGGCCATTGTGTTAGTCCTCCTCGTAGCGGCATTTGCCGTCCCCTCAACCTCCGCTCAAGAAGAAACTTATACGATTGGCATTTCGAACGGCTTCATCGGTAGCGAATGGCGCGTTCAGATGCTCGATCAGATCGAGGCCGTAGCTGCCGAACTTGAAGAAGAAAAGAATATCGAGATTGAGCTTGTCATCGAAAGCGCCGATGTCGATGTGCAGGGCCAAATTCAGCAGATTGAAAATCTTATCAATCGTGGTGTCGATGCGATCATCGTCAACCCCAACGATCAATCCGCCCTTAGCCTGACGCTTGAAGATGCAGTTGCCGAAGGTATCGTGGTGATTGTCGTTGACCAAGAAGTCGATGCCCAAGGCGTTTACAATGTCGTCATCGACCAGAACGAATGGGCCCAGATCAGCGCGCGCTGGTTGGCCGAACAACTCGGCGGTGAAGGCAATATCGTGCTCATCGAAGGCTTTGTCGGCCACCCTGCAAATGAAGCCCGTATGGCGGGTGTGGAAGAAGTTCTAGCAGACTACCCCGACATCGAAGTGGTGGGTCGTGAAACCGGTAGCTGGGACCAAGCGACTGGTCAGCAAGTGATGTCTGACTTCCTGGCCTCTATTCCTGAAATTGACGGCGTATGGACTCAAGACGGTATGGCGACGGGCGTCCTGAACGCAATCATTACCGCCGACCCCGACGAGTGGCCTATCGTGAGTGGTGAAGCCCGTGCCAGCTACATGCAGCAATGGGCCGCATTGGAAGACTTCCCCAGCATTGGCGTTGTGAACCCCCCCGGCATCGGTGCGAGCGGCTTGCGCGTAGCCATCGAAATCCTAGAGGGTGGCGAAGTTGACGAAGAACAGATCGAAGGCGAATTCAGCAATAGCCTCTACGTCCCGATTCCGTATGCCATTACCAACGATGGTGAGGGCGTCAGCGATGAATTCGACATTGAAGTGCGTGAGTTCGAAACCGTTTATGAAGAGCAAGAAATCGCGGATGCGGCAGAAGCCTTCACGCTAGACGGTATCATCACCCAAGAACAGGCCGAGTCCTTCATGGTGGGCGAATAACCCATGACCGATGTGTCGCTTTCGGCGCGTAACATCGTCAAACGCTATGGCGGCGTCGTCGCCCTGGCGGATGGCAATCTCGAAGTGCAAACTGGCGAAGTCGTTGCACTCTTGGGCGCAAACGGAAGTGGCAAAAGCACTTTAACCAAGATCATCACCGGAGTGGTTGCCCCCAATGCGGGGCAATTGCTCTTGGATGGTGAAGAAGTGAAATTTGCTTCTCCCAAAATCGCCCAGAACCACGGCATCACCGCCGTCTATCAAGAACTCAGCCTCGTAGCGGATATGACCGTCGCCGAGAATATCTTCCTCGGGCGAGAACCAATGGCCTTCGAGCTAACCTTTGAAATCCCGCCGTTTAAGTTATTCGACCGCTTTGCCCTCGACCCGCTGTCCTTCGAATTCGGTAGCCTGAACCGTTTCAAATTACACCAAAAAACACAAGCCTTGCTAGATTTATTCAAGGACACCTGTTCAAAAAATTTCAAGCCAGAAGTCTTTGTCAATACACTTTCTCCCGACGAGCGGCAAATCGTCGAAATTCTGAAAGCCATCAGCCAGCAGCCGCGCGTGCTGATCTTCGATGAAGCGACGGCCAGCCTCGATGCCCAACAAGTGAACCGCTTGTTTGAACTCATCAACGAGTGGAAGCAAAATATGGGGATTGTCTTCGTGTCCCATCGGATGGATGAAATATTCCGCATTGCTGACCGTGCGACAGTCTTGCGCAATGGAAGTGTCCAGGGGTCGCGTAGCATCCATGAAACCAACAAAGCCGAACTTGTGGAATTGATGATTGAAGGGGCATCTAACCCGGAACGCATCGACCTACCCCCCGTCGAGGCCGAGGCCGCCCTGCGGTTAGAAGTTCAGAACTTGCGCAGTGCCAAGCTACAAGGCATCGACATAAGGCTGCACGATGGCGAACTCTTGGGCATTGGCGGTTTGCAAGGCCAAGGCCAAGCCGAGCTATTGCTGGCGCTATTCGGTGGTATTCCGTATGAGGGCCAGGTGCGGGTCAGCAACAAAGATGTACATTTTTATCATCCACGTCAGGCGATGGCCAATGGTATGGCATTTGTACCAGGCGACCGCAAAACCCAAGGGCTGTTGCTTTCGCGCTCTATTTTAGAGAATTTCCACCTGCCGGCATGGTCACGGTTTGGCTTTCCGCTTGACCTCCGCCGGGCTGAAGATGAAGCCCAACGCATGGCCGACGAACTGAAGCTCGTGATGTCGGAACTCTCCGCCCCAGTGAGTAGCCTGAGCGGCGGTAACGCGCAAAAAGTCGTTATCGGAAAATGGCTATTGCGCTCCCCGAAATTATTGTTGTTAAACGACCCCACCAAAGGTGTGGATGTGGGTGCTAAAGGCGAGTTCTATAACTTGTTGGCGAACCTAAGAAGCCAGGGAACAGCCATCTTGTTTTATAGTAGCGATGACGAAGAATTGCTCGGGCTATGCGACCGTGTGCTTGTTTTGCATGATGGCAAGATCAGCGCAGAATTGCAGGGCGAATCGCTGACGCGGGCGAATCTTGTTGCGGCCAGTATGGGAACAACCTAATGGATATTGCAAATCTACAAAGACGTTTGGCAAAAACCCCTTACCTTTTTTCACTGATCTTGATGTTGGTGGCAATCTATATCAACTATACCCTGCAAGATAACTTCTTTGATGAGCGTGCGCTTCGTTCCAATTTTCGCCAGTTTTTACCCCTGGCCTTAGTGGCCGTCGGCCAGGCCATCGTTATCATTGGCCGGGGGATTGATCTCTCGGTCGGTAGTATCTTGACCCTGGCGAATGTCATCGTGACCACCCAAATCACCCGTGACTCTAGCGACTTTCAGGTGGTTGAAGCGATCATCTATGCGCTAGGGGCGGGTATGTTGGCCGGCGCGCTAAATGGCGTCTGCATTGCCTATTTGCGCCTGCAACCTATCGTTACCACCTACGCCACGAGTTTCATCTATAGCGGCATTGCGTTGTATCTTTTGCCAGAGCCCGATAGCACACTGCCGCGTTCGTGGTCTACCTTCTATCGTAACGAGATGATAGGCAACATCCCGGGCATCGGTGCTATGCCGTTCACGTTTTGGATGTTGTTATTGCTGCTGGTCGTTTGGTTGCTTCTGCGGACAACCCGCTTTGCTCAGTTCTTGTATGCCACCGGGGGCAACCCCGATGCCGCGTATTCATCGGGCGTGCCGGTTACAGCGGTTAAGGTAAGCACGTATATCATTGCCGCCTTTCTGGCTGCCCTGGCGGGTGTCGCCCTGACGCTGGAAACGGGCGGTGGTAGCACCCGCATTGCCACCACCGTCACCCTAGAGTCGATTGTGGTGGTCGTGATTGGTGGTACTCGCC
>DAOTVD010000436.1:0-5481 GCA_034437075.1 Anaerolineae bacterium | reverse complement strand
ATCAGCGACCGGATACGTTGGTCGCGCTGGGTAGGTGTTAGGTGATACACCCGCGCGAAAAAGTCCAGATATTCGTAACCGCGCATCCGCTCGTAAAGGCCATGCTGTTCGGTGAGCACACCCACACTCGCCCGAACCTGGGGCGCTTGTGTTACAACATCGTAGCCCGCTAGGCGCGCCTGGCCGTATGTCGGCGTCAAGATCGAGGTCAACATGCGAACCGTGGTTGTTTTTCCGGCGCCATTGGGGCCCAGGATCGCGACCACCGTGCCCGGTTCAACCGTCAGGTTGATGTCTTCTACCGCCACAAAATCTTCAAAGACTTTTCCTAGCCCGGTGGCTTCGATCATCCGGTTCTCCTTTGCTTACCTAATCCTGATTGTAATGATCCGCCCTTAAATTGCCGAATACCTAACGCGATTTCTGTTTTTTCGGTTTGCCAACTGGGCGCCCATCGGAATGATAGGTTGGCTCGGTGCGGTTAATGCGATGTCGGTAAAAGAGCCAACTCGCGCTAATGACAATCGCCAGGATGGATGTTGCCTGCGACGAATTGATGTCTGTACCAGGGATATGGGCGGTTTCGATGCGCAAAAATTCGAGCAAAAAGCGCACTATAGAGTAGCCGATGAGATAGATCAGAACAAAGTCGCCAGTTCGTAAGCGCGTTCGATAATTCATCCATAGCCAGACCAAAAAACCGCACAGCAAAAGATTCCACAGGCTTTCGTACAAGAAAAGCGGATGGAAGCCTGCCGCATCGATATATTGTAACGGCGGATTATCAATGCTGATGGCCCAGGGTAAATCGGTCGGTTCGCCATAAAGTTCTTGATTCACATAGTTGCCCCACCGCCCGATAGCATGCCCCAGGGGGAAAACAACCGCGCCAATATCCAGCCAAGACCAGATATTTTTTACCTTCGCTTGCCGAAAGTACAACCAGACACCCAGCATGCCGCCGATAAAAGCCCCAAAAATCCCTAAACCGCCATTCCAGATGGCCAAAGGGCCGTCGTTCAGGTCAAAGGGATGGCTGAGCATCCAAGCTGTATCGCGCCCGGCTTCCACCGATGCATCCGGCGGGAATAATACGAACCACACGCGCGCGCCAATGACCCCCGCGACAACAGCCCAGATGAGCGCATTCCAAACGTGCTCGGGGTCTTTATCATCCCGTTTAGCCAACCATGCAGCTAGCGTTGAAGCCGCTATGATGCCGATGACGATCAACAAGCCATAAAAATGTAACGTCGGATTCAATGTTAGGCCAAATAGCTCGAATGGCCCGATTTCAATGCCTGTTCTGGTGAAGTCCATAGCCCTTACTTTTCCTCCTGAATCGTGGCACTACGCCGCAACGCGCGCCCCACATACCATAAACGTTCCAGAGCCGTATATTGTGTCCCTACGGCTAAAACCATAATCCCGATGTCTAGGCTGGTCTGCCCTGCGATGAGCGTCCCCAAAAGAGCCACCAGCACCACGGTCAAACGCTCGAAGCGCGTAAACAGGCCGATTTTACAGCTAATGCTTAGCGATTCGGCCTTCGCACGCAGATAACTAACCATCAACGCACCGTGTAAAGCGACAAATGCTGCTCCGACAAAGAGTAACGCATCTGCGCGGGCATAATATAAACCGATACCACCCAGAATTAAAGCATCAGCATAGCGATCTAGGGTGGAATCTAGAAAAGAGCCGAAGGGCCGAAACTCAGCATGTAAGCGCGCGACCGCCCCGTCTAGGGTATCCAGAGGCAACGCCAGCAAGAAAATGATGGCGGCTTGTATCCAGGCACCTTCAATGACGCGCCACGCGCCGAATGCGACTACGGCCAACCCCGCCAACGTCACGGCATCCGGCGATACGCCGACACGGTGCAACCCGCGCGCCAGGGGCATCAGCAAAACATAGGATAACTTTTTGGCACGGTCCGAAAGCGTGATTTGTTCCATAGATGAACCTATCTTGGTGATAACTCCGTCTTTACAAGCCCTTGGCCGAAAGCTATACTACGCCACACGACCGAACGATATTATCGGGGCGTGGCGCAGTTTGGCTAGCGCGCACCGTTCGGGTCGGTGAGGTCCACGGTTCAAATCCGTGCGCCCCGACTGAAAAATCCTGCTTAAGCAGGATTTTTTTATGGCTTCAGCGCCGCTTTGGCCGCTTCCCATAAGGCATCCAATTCACTTAAATCAACATCATCTAGCGCGCGCCCTGTTTCGGCCAAGCGATTTTCGATATATGTAAAACGCTGCCGGAACCGCGCATTGGTCTCGCGGAGTGCCGTTTCGGGGTCGATACCCAGCCAGCGCGCCCAGTTAACCAATGCGAACAGCACATCGCCCATTTCGGCGGCCTGGTCTGCGGGGGTGGCGGCGGCGCGCACTTCCTCGATTTCTTCAAAAACTTTCGCGATGACTGGCTCGACCGTCTCCCAATCGAAGCCCACGCGCGCGGCTTTTTTCTGATATTTGTAGGCTTGCATCAGGGCGGGCAAGCCTGGCGGCGTATCGCCCAAGATCGACGCTGGCGGGGCATCGGCCTTTTCGGCCTGCTTTTGGGCCTCCCACACGCGCTTTAGGTCGTCCGTGGTGTTGACTTCTGCCGTGCCCCACACATGGGGATGCCGATGGATGATCTTGTGATTGACGGTCGCGATGATGTTCGCCATGCTGAAGGTGCCGTCCTCGGTCGCGATCTGGCTATGTAGCACCACTTGCAACAGTAAATCGCCGAGTTCCTCGCGCAGGGCCGCCGGATCATCATTATCCAGGGCTTCGAGCACTTCGTAGGTTTCTTCTAGCAGATAGGGCCGTAAGCTCTGGTGGGTTTGTTCGCGATCCCAAGGGCAGCCTTCCGGCGCGCGTAAGTGGGCGATGGTCTCTTGAAAGCGTGCAAAGCTGCTAGCCACGGGCAAGGGCGGCACGTACAACGCGCTGAGATGAGCGATATGCTCGCTACGGTCAATTGCATAGAGGGGCAAGTCTTCTCGTATTGCTGCGGCGGTGCCGGCGGTATGCAACAACGTTACCGGATGCTCATCGGGATAGCCGTTCATCAGCGTGAGCTTAACATGTGCGGCCACATCCCGGTTATAGACCTGGCCCAGCAAAGCGGGCGTATCCGGGTTTAGCGGCGGATGGTGTGCGCTCGCGATGTCTAACGCATCATAGACTTGCAAGCCTGCCATGCCATCCACGCCTAGCATGCTCAGCGCAGGTTCGATGAAGCTCAGGCCGTCAACGATGGTCACGGGGGTGTCGCCCGCCAGGGCCAGCAAATGGCCCACCGTGCTTTCACCGACTAGCGGATGCCCCGGCACGGCATACACGATGTCTTCTGCCTGAGCACGCTCCCATACCGTCTTGGCGATGTCTTTATAAAGTGTCTCGAAATCCGGCGCGCGGTTGTAAAACGCATCAAATGCGGTGTAATCATCGCGTTCTAAAGCCTCCACAAGCGGATGATGGGCCGTGCGCAACAAGAGCACAGGTGCGCTATGCAGGATACGCCAGGCGCGGCGCGTGATGTCTTCGGCATCGCCCGGCCCCAAGCCAAGGATCGTTAAACTCATATGCGTTCCATCTCTAGCCAATAATGATCGCCCCAAGCCCGCCAGGGAAAGCGCGGTGCCAGGGATGCCTCGCATTGTACCAGAAAGCCCGTCAGACGCGGGCGCTTTTCGATAACCGGGTAGACATCGCTGGGGGGCAGCGCGACGCCCAAGCCGCACAAAGCCCGGCGCTGGACGAAATAAGGCCGCGCCGCACGGCATAGGCTGTTAGCTGCCGGATAAAACACGGGTATTTGAGCACCATCGGCCAGGGTGGCGATATGCTGCCCCGACCAGCGCCGGGTCGCCGTGCGGAAGTCCCCGTGTAACGCATGCCAGGCCGTTTCCCATAGGCAAAATGGCCCCATCACGCCACAAGCGAACACCCCGCCAGGGCGTATCTGCTGGCCGAGCCAGGCGAAAAGCGCCCCCCAAGCGCGCGTACAATTCAGCGCGCCAAAATTGCTGTAGGCCCCGTCTACTAAACCAAGATCGCGCCAGGTGGCTGGATCGTTCATGTCGAGGATTTGCGTTCGAATGGCCAGCCCGGCGGCGTGTGCTTTGGCGTCCACTTCGCGCAGCATGGCGGGGCTGGTATCCGTGGCGATGACCTCTACGCCGCGCTCGGCCAGGTGCAACGCATCGACGCCCGTGCCACAGCCAAGTTCTAGCACGCGCATACCCGGCCTAAAGTGCGTGTCGAGCCGTGCCCAGGTGCGCTGGCGGAGCCAAGCGGCGAGGGTATGATGGCTAAAATCGTCGTCATAGGTGCGGGCGCTGCCGTCGAAGGCCATGCGAGTTGTCCTAGTAGGCTATACACAGTATCCTAGCTGATTATGCCAGCCTCCTGCCGCAGGAAGCAATTGCCAAGCGCGCTTAAATCCGCTAGCATGGCGCCGAATAAGCAGGAGAACATAATCATGTGTGGTATCGCCGGAATCATGCGCTTGGGCAACGCAGCACCGATCCAACGCGCGTTGGTCAAGCAAATGTGTGACGCCATTGCGCATCGCGGGCCGGACGATCACCGCTATGTGTTTAGCGGCGCGTATGGCTTCGATTACCATCGCCATAAGATTGACCCCACCGAAACGCGCCCGGCATCTATCGGATTTGGGCATCGGCGCTTGTCCATCGTGGACATCGCCCACGGTCATCAGCCTATGGCCAACGAAACGCGCGACATCTGGCTGGTATTCAACGGCGAGATTTTCAATCACCGCGATTTACGCCCCGGCTTAGCCGCACGCGGCCATCGCTTCGAAACCGAAGCAGATACCGAAGTCATTTTGCATTTATACGAGGAATACGGCCCGGCTTGTGCTTTGCATCTCAATGGCCAATTCGCATTTGCCTTGTGGGATGGGCGCACAGAGCACCTACTGCTGGTGCGAGATCGCTTCGGCATCAAGCCGCTGTATTACACCGTGCGCGACGACCGTTTGTTATTCGCCAGCGAGATTAAAGCCCTGTTGCAAGACCCCACCATCCCCCGCCGTTTGAATTATCGCGCGCTAGCCGAGCATTTTACCTTCCAGAATATGTTTGGCGAACATACCCTATTCGAAGATATTTACTTGTTACCGCCCGGCCATTGGCTACAAGTGGACTCCGATGGCCACATCCGCCAACAGACTTATTGGGACATGACCTTTACCGGGGATGCCGCGCAAAGCGAAGCGGCCCTGGAAGCTGAATTACGCGCGCATTTGCAAACGGCAGTCGGGCGGCAATTGATGAGCGAGGTACCCGTCGGCGCGCATCTCAGCGGGGGGATGGATTCCGGCTCGATTGCAACGCTAGCCTCCATGCAAATTCCGCATTTGCAAACCTTCAACTGCGGGTTTGACATCCCCGCCGGGGCCGACAAATTTGAACAGCATTTCGATGAAGCGCACTACGCCCGCCAAATTGCCGAC
>DAOTVD010000435.1:0-5327 GCA_034437075.1 Anaerolineae bacterium | reverse complement strand
TAAGAAAGAAATTTCAACCTCATCTTGAGCCTGCGCGGGGGCCTGCATCGGCGCCAGGGGCAGCGCCAACACCGCCAAACACGCGACAGACAGTAGGATCATAAACTTCTTCACGATCATTCCTCCAATAATGCTTTAGCAAATACAGTTCATATTGCAGTGAGCACGTAAAAAGCATGGAACAAATGTATTAAATTTCTTTAATTTTCCTGAGTTAAGCAACATTTTGTCCTTCTGGATATCTGACACCCACTCAGCAGCTCGGTATACTCGGTATACTGCATACCCGAAAGAAAACGAGTAACCATGACACAAATTGGATTAATGCTTGAAGGCCAAAACGGCCTCAACTGGGAACACTGGGCGCGTATTCTGACGACCGCCGAGAATACAGGCTATCAATGCGTCTTTCGCTCCGACCATTTTACCAATCCGAATCCCCCTGACCAGGATTCCTTAGAACTCTGGACATCTTTAACCTTCGCGGCCACTCATACCGAGCGCATCGAATTCGGCCCGCTGGTGACGCCCATCACCTTCCGGCATCCGTCCATGACCGCGCGGTATGCCGCCGCCGTCACCGATTTGAGCAATGGTCGCTTGGTGCTGGGGATGGGCGCGGGCTGGCAAGAACGCGAACATCATAACTTCGGCATCCCGTTTTATGACTTCTCCACGCGCTTCGCGATGTTACAAGATGGCGTAGAAGTCGTGACCAGCTTGCTATACAACGACGAGCCCACCACTTACGAAGGCGAGCATTTTACGCTGCATGACGCCATTTTACTGCCACGCCCAGCGCAGCGCACGCCCTTTTTGATTGGCGGCAATGGCCCCAAAAAGACGCTGCCGCTAGCCGCCAAATATGCCGATGAATGGAACGCGGTCTTTCTGCCATTGGCCACCTTCCGCGAACGTAACGCCATGCTATCCGATTATCTGGAAGAGGCCGGGCGCGACCCCGCCAGCGTCAAGCGTTCGATGATGACCCAGGTCGTGTATGGCCAAGATGATGCCGAACTCCAGCGCAAGCTAGACGAAAAAGGTAAGTCCGCCGCCGAACTGCGCGCCCAAGGCCTAATCGTGGGCACGGGGAATGCCGTCATCGAACAGATAAGCGCGCTGGCTGACGTCGGCCTAGAACGGATCATGCTACAATGGTTGGCCCTGGATGACATCGCCGGGATTGAACATCTGGCAGCGGATATTTTGCCGCATTTTCATGAATAAGCCTGACTCAGCCCACTTGTTGCCGCCATTTTTCAATTCCATAAGAACTGCATTATAACTGCGCGAACATTTACGTAGCGCCCCCTGATTTTTGCTACAATGCGCGTCGGGACAAATAGCACATCTCAGGAGTCGCTATGATCGTTTTAGAAGATGTCAAAAAAGCATATGGACCAGTTCAAGCCCTGCGCGGCATCAGCTTTCAGGTGGCCGAAGGCGAAATCGTCGGCTTGCTTGGCCCGAATGGCGCAGGCAAAACCACCGCTATCAAGATTCTGACCGGGTACTTGCACCCGGACGCGGGTCATGTTTCGGTCGATGGGCTGGACGTGCTGACGCAGCCGCGCGAAGCACAGGCCCGCATTGGGTATTTGCCGGAAAACACGCCGCTGTATCCGACGATGACCGTACAAGGCTACTTGAAAATGATGGCCGATATGCGCAATATTCCGCCGGATGCGCAACGCGGCCTGATCGCAGAAGCCATCGAGGCCACTGGCTTAGTAGAGCATCGCGCGCGGCCTATCGGCAACTTGAGCAAGGGGCTAAAGCAGCGCGTCGGGCTGGCCCAAGCCATTTTACATAAACCCCGCCTGTTGATCCTGGACGAGCCAACCGTTGGGCTAGACCCCACCCAGATTGTTGAAATTCGTGAACTCATCTTGCGGTTGGCCGAAGAAAGCACCATCTTGTTTTCATCTCACATCTTGCCAGAAGTAGAAGCCGTTTGCGACCGCGTGGTGATGATCTTTAATGGCGAAGTCCGCGCGGATAATCACCTGGACGAATTGGCGGCCACGCCGGATATGGTCGTCGTATTCGGCGCGGATGTCCCCGGCGCTCAGGACGCGCTGAAGGCGCTGCCCGGCGTCACGGGGGTCACGGCTTTTGAAACCATCGACCGCCAAACCGGCTATCGCGTACGCGGGGCAGAAGGCGCCGACCTTTCCCCGGCCATTTACGACTTGGCGCGCGAGAAAAACTGGCCCCTGCGCGAGCTACGGCGCGATGTCCTGACGCTGGAAGCCGTGTTCAATCGGCTGGCGACCGCCTAAAACCCATTTGCATAGACCAACAAACACAAACGTAATTGAGAGGATAGGCAAACCATGCGACAAACACTCTCGATGACCCGTAAAGAACTGGACGCGACCTTTAGCTCGCCCATGGCGCTCATCTTCGTGGGCGTATTTCTGGCGATTACGTTGTTTACGTTCTTCTGGGTTGATGATTTTTGGGCGCGCGGCACGGCGGACGTACGTCCCTTGTTCCGCTGGATGCCCGCCTTGCTGATTTTCCTCGTCGCGGCGCTAACCATGCGCCAGTGGAGCGAGGAACAACAAACCGGCACGCTAGAAATCCTGCTGACGATGCCCATTCGCCTGGTGCAACTCGTCATCGGGAAGTTTCTGGCCATGTTGGCGCTTGTAGCCGTCGCGCTGCTGTTGACCATCTTTTTGCCGATAACGGTAGATAATCTGGGTGACCTGGATTGGGGGCCGGTGCTGGGCGGCTATCTGGCCGCGCTGCTCATGGCTTCAGCCTATATCGCGATTGGCTTGTTTGTATCGTCATTGACGGACAATCAGATCGTCTCATTAATTTCGACCGTTATTTTGGCGGGGCTGCTGCATATTATCGGCACCCAGACCGTCACGGAACTGGTCAGCGGCCCGATTGCGGAAGTTTTGCGCGGGCTGAGCACCAGCGCGCGCTTCGAGAGCATCGAACGCGGCGTGGTAGACATGCGCGACATGCTCTACTACGTATCGTTAACGGTCGTCTTCTTGGCGCTGAACGTTATCTCTGTGGATAGCCAGCGCTGGAGCCGGGGCGCGCGCATGGCGCCCTATCGCTTGAATAGCCAGGGCATGGTGGCGCTGATTACGCTGAATCTGTTCGCGCTGAACCTCATCGCGGCGCCTTTCGCGGGCCTGCGCGCCGACTTGACCGAAGACCAGCAATATAGCCTGAGCGATGTCACGGTCGATTTACTGCAAAGCGTGAACGAACCGCTTCTGCTGCGCGGTTATTTCAGCGAAGAAAATCACCCGCTGTTACAGCCTCTGGTGCCACAGGTGCGCGATATGCTGCGTGAATACGAAATCGCGGGCGGGGATAACGTAGACGTGGAAATCATTGACCCGATTGATGACCCCGAACTAGAAGCCGAAGCTAACCAGACTTACGGCATCCGGCCTGTGCCGTTGCAAACCGCCGACCGGGCCGGGACATCGCTGATTAACGTCTATTTCGATATTCTGATTCGGTATGGCGACCAAAACGCGACCCTGAATTTTCAGGAACTCATCGAGTTCGACCAATTCGGCGCGACGGATTTCGAAGTGCGCCTGGCCAATCTGGAATACGACTTGACCTCGGCCATTCAGCGCGTGGTGTTCGGCTTCCAGAATATCGACGCGGTGCTAGCGGGGTTGGATGAACCCGCCACGCTGACCCTGTACTATACGCCCGGCACCCTGCCCGAAACCTACGCCGCAGCGCCGGACACCATCGACCAGATCGCCCAAGACCTGGCCGACCGCGCCGACGGTCAACTGCGCTTCGAAGCGGTGGACATCAACGACCCCGCAGCGACAGTCGATGAACAGTTTTTGTTTGACCAGTATGGCATCCGGCCTATTGCGCGCGATTTCTTCGGCACAGAAACCTATTACCTGCATATGGTGCTGCAAACTGGCCAGGAAGCGCAAGTGATTTTCCCGCAAGGCGACTTCAGCGAGCAAGACATCCGCACGGCGATTGAGTCCACCTTGCAACGCACTTCGGCGGGTTTTCTGCAAACGGTCGGCATCTGGCGCCCGGCGGCCATCCCACAACAGAACGCCTTCGGCCAGCAACAACCCTCTCTGGCCCAATATCGCGTGGTGGGCGACACTTTGCAAGAAAACTACAGCGTGCAAGCCGTCGATCTCTCGGGCGGGCAAGTGCCCAGCAATATCGACGTCCTGCTGGTGATCGCGCCGCAGAACATGAGCGAATTCGAGCGCTACGCGGTTGACCAATATCTGATGCGTGGCGGTTCGGTCTTCATTGCGGCGGGTAATTATGCGCTCACGCAAAATCCGAACGATGGTAGCCTGGGCTTGCAGCCCGTGACTAACGGTATCCGCGATATGCTGGCCCACTATGGCATTGATGTCGAGAATGAACTGGTGCTGGATACGCAAAACGAACCATTCCCAGTGCCGCGTCAGCGTCAAGTAGGCGGCTTCACAGTGCAGGAAGTAGAAGCCATCGACTATCCCTTCTTTGTGGACATCCGTGACGATGGCATGAACCAAGATAGCCCGATTTTGGCCAATATGAACGCCATCACCCTGCAATGGGTTTCGCCCATCAGCCTGGATGACAACGCCAACGCGGATCGCAACATCACGCGCTTGCTGACCTCCACGGATGATGCCTGGACGACCGAAGAAGTCAATATTCAGCCGAACTTCCAGCAATTTCCCACTTTTGGCTTCCCTGTGGCGGATGCTCGCAACGATGAATTGCTGGCGGTAGCCGTGGAGGGCAGCTTCACCAGCTTCTATAGCGAAAATGATCCGCCCTTTGCCGAGAGCGAAACGGACGAAGCCGAAACCCCACCCCCTGACCCCTTCACGCAACCCGGCGCACAAACCGAGCCGGACGAAGAAACCATCCAGGCCCTGGCCGACTTGGGCACGCTGGAGCAATCCCCTAACACCGCGCGTCTGATCGTGGTCGGCAGTGGCGAATTCTTGAATGACAATGTCTTTCAATTTTCGCTCAGCTTCAGCGGCGAACGGTACCTGAATAGCTTGCAGTTCGTGCAAAATAGCGTCGATTGGTTCGTGGAGGATACACAGCTTTCGCAGTTGCGCACGCGCGGCGCCAGCGTCCGTTTGCTGGACGACCTCACCGAAGAAGAGCAAACACAAGTGGAGGCGTTAAATTACGGCCTGGCGCTAGCTTCGCTGGCGCTGCTGGGCGTGGTATGGCGCGTGCGCAAGCGTAGCGAACCACCCATGTCCTTGGTTGATCCCGCAGAATTTGACGCTGACGAAAGCAAATACTAACGGAAGGGGATTATGAATATCGCTTTAAGCCGT
>DAOTVD010000434.1:0-12853 GCA_034437075.1 Anaerolineae bacterium | reverse complement strand
TGCCCTTTGGCATCCTCAACCTGATATTGAATTTTCCGCCGGGCGTGATGATCGGCCTATTGCTAGGTTGGGACCCGCTGGCGGCGTTGCTGATGGGCGGCGTTACCTACGTATCATCCTCGGGGGTCATCGCCAAAACGCTGAACGACCTCAACTGGTTGGGCAATCGCGAAACCCCGGTCATCCTCTCGACCCTGGTGCTGGAAGACTTGACCATGGCCATCTTCTTGCCGCTGATGGTCGTGTTATTGGTGGGCGGCGGCGTGATGTCCGGCGTTGTGTCGCTGACCGCCGCCATCGCGACCGTGGCGGTCGTGCTGGTGGTGGCCATCCGCTTTGGGGATATATTTAGCCGGAGTATCGCGGATTACGCCGATGAAGATTTGCTGCTGACGACCCTAGGGCTGATTTTGGTCGTGGCGGGCATCGCGCAAGAATTGCAAGTCTCGGCGGCGGTGGGTGCGTTTTTGGTGGGTATCGCGCTCTCCGACCCCGTGGTAGAACATGTGCAGACGCTCATCAGCCCCCTGCGCGATTTATTCGCAGCGATTTTCTTCTTGTTCTTCGGCTATCAGATCGACGCGAGCGCTATCCCGCCCGTATTGGGGATTGCCATCTTGCTGAGCATCGTCACAGTCGCGACCAAGTTTATTACGGGCTGGTGGGCGGCGCGGCGTAGCGGTATCGGCACACGCGGCCAATGGCGCGCGGGGGTGTTGATGGTGCCGCGCGGCGAATTCTCCATCGTCATCGCAGGCTTGGCCGTCACCAGCAACCTAAACGAGCCAGACCTAGTGCCCCTGGCGGCGGCCTATGTGCTGATTATGGTCATCGTGGGGACGGCGCTAGCGCGGGTGGTTGACCCCAGCGTCGCGGCGGTGCTGCGTTGGCGCAAAACCCGCGCCCGAAAACAGGCGGAGACGGCCCCCCAAACCGCCCCCGCTGGGGATGCTTAATTCAGGTTCTCGAACAAGCCCGCCGCGCCTTGTCCGCCACCGACACACATGGTCACCATGCCATATTTGCTCTTGCGGCGTTTCATCTCGTTGATGAGTTGGACGGTCAATTTAGCGCCTGTGCAGCCCAGCGGATGCCCCAACGCAATGGCCCCGCCGTTGACGTTGACGCGCTCGGGGTCCATTTCTAGCTCGCGGATAACGGCCAAGGCTTGGGCCGCGAAGGCTTCGTTCAGTTCCACCAAATCGACATCATCCAGCCTTAGCCCGGCGCGTTCGAGCACGCGCGGCACGGCCTTCACCGGGCCAATGCCCATGATCTCGGGCGGCACGCCCGCCGCGTTGAAGCCCACGAAGCGCGCCAGGGGTTTTAGGCCCAGCTTGGCGGCGGTTTCGGCTTCCATGATGAGCACAGCGGCGGCACCGTCGCTCAGCGGGCTAGAATTACCCGCCGTCACCGAACCGCCCTGTTTGAAGACGGGCTTTAGCCCGGCCAGCGCTTCCAGGCTGGTGTCGGGGCGCAGATGCTCGTCTTGGTCGAAGACGACCGTGCGCGCGATGCGCTCGCCATCCACAAATTCGACCTCGGTGAACTCAATCGGCACGATTTCATCCTTGAATTTGCCTGCCTGCATCGCCTGCCCCGCCCGCTGATGGCTCTGCATAGCAAACGCATCCTGGTCTGCGCGCGCGATGCCGAATTCCTGCGCGACGCGCTCGGCGGTTAGGCCCATATTCATATAAACGCCGGGCCGTTCTTCCGACAGTTGCGGATTGGGGCTGAGGTGGAAGCCCGTCATGGGGACGAGGCTCATGGTTTCGGCCCCACCCGCCAAGATAATATCCGCGCCATTGGCGATGATCCGCTCGGCAGAACTAGCGATGGTTTGCAAGCCACTCGCGCAAAAGCGGTTGACCGTCTGCGCGGGGACATCCACGGGTAAATCGGCCAGAATGCCGATACTGCGCGCGAAGTTCAGCCCTTGCGCGCCTTCGGGCATCGCGCAACCGATAACCACATCGTCAATCTGCGCGGGGTCTAGTTTGCCTTGCGTTTGTTGTATAACTTCTTTGATAACGGCTGCGGCCATGTCATCCGAGCGGACGTTGCGCGTCGTGCCGCGCTTACCTTTGCCCACTGCGGTGCGGGCCGCCGCGACAATAACAGCTTCACGCATCTAAGATTACTCCGTTTAATTTCGGTTGTGTGGATAGTATAACATTCCCGGCACGTGTGGGGGTCGGAAATAAGCGCGAAAAAAGACAAAACGAGCGGAAATGCTCGCTTTGTGGGGTTAACCCTGCCGTTGTTTGTGCTTGGGGTTGGTGGGGCAGATGACGTACAAACGGCCTTTACGGCGCACGAATTTGCAATCATTGCACATGCGGCGCACAGATGCACGCACTTTCATGAGGTATTCTCCTTGAATATCGCGTTAAAGCATGGTGTATCTTAGCAGGTCCCCCCCGGCATCGTCTACGCTGAATTATGCGCCCCACCCCCAAACAAAACCGGGGGCATGGGTCCCCCGGTTTGGGCTATCTATGTCATTATGGGGGCGAGGCTAGCTCGCCCGTTTACATACGAGTTGGTTAGGTTATTCGTCTGTTGCGTCCGCGCTAGCTTCAATGATGAAGCCATTCGGCACAGGCTCGCCAACCACTCTTTCGTAGCTGATTTGTAGCAAGCCGACGGTGTAGCGCAGGTTATGCGCCGCCGAGCCAGCGCTCTCGGTGAACTTGTGATTCCAAACAGCGCCCATCAGATTTTCGTCGGCGCCTTCAGGAAGTTCATAGTAGGGATGACGATCCAGAACGTTAACGCCGGCTTCAACAATGGCGTCTGCGAGCAAGGTGCGCAGGCCTTCAATTTCTGCGTCGTTGGTTTCAATTTCGCCGTCGCCGTCGTAGTCACGGAAGGCGTCGAAGTCAAAGCTGTCTTGGCCGTCGTGGCATGCCGTACAAGCCTGGATGTTTTCTACGCCGTCTTCGCTGGTCATCGAGAAGGTATGTTCACCAACTTCGTCGTGACCGGGGAGTTGTTCGGCAACGGTGGGCGCCATATGGCAACCAATACAGGTGTTGTCAACCGCAGAAGCGTGGCCGCTGCTGGGCATGGTCTCACCCCAGGTATAACCACCCGCGTCATTCAGCAGTTCTGCGCCGGTGGAATAATGCGGGGTTCCGAAGTTGCCACCTTCTAAGGCAGCTTGCACAACGGTCGGGCCATCGCGGCGCGCGTTATGGCAGCTCATGCAGGTGGCGGACGCGCCCGCGTCGGTTACGTCTAGGCCGCTGGGCAGCACCATCTCATCAAAGACGCGCAACTGATTCGGGTTGTCGGCATTATGCGGGTCGTGGCAGACCGCGCAGGTAATGGTCTGATAGTCTGTACGCCATTCTTCTTGCGGCAAGCCAGCGGCAAAGTCCAAGAAGCCAACACCACTGTGGCAATTCACACAGGAACCGCGATCTTCGCCAATGGGGTAGGTGAAGGAGCGGGAGTTGATGTCCGCGTGGCCGCTGATTTCCCATTGTTGCGGGATGGTCAGGTAGGGCTCTTCGCTATGACATTGGGCGCAGGTGCCGTAGGCCAAGCCGATGCCGATCATAGATTCGCTGCGCGAGGCTTCGTAGGTGTGCAGATAACCCGGGCCGTGGCAGGATTCACATTGGACGTTCGCCATACCGGCGACTTCTGGATGCGACTCAACCATCGCGTCCCAGTTGCCTTCTTGCAGTTCCTCGGGGAACATCCAGCCCGCGTTGGTGGCGATATCATGGAAGCCACCGTTTTCTTGCGTAGAACGGCTGTTGTAGCCCGTGGTGTGGCAACTCACACATTCACCCTGGAAGTGTTCGCTCAGGTCGCCATTGATGGCGCGGATAAACGTGTCGGCATGGGCCGTTACTGCCCAGTCATCAATCGTATCTTGATGGCAGTCGATACATTGGGTGGGGTCGTCTTCGTTCGGCTCGCGCATGTGGCCCGCACCCGTGTAGGTGGTGGCGTATACGACCCAGGTGGACTCGCCCGAATTGCCGTTTTCGTCGGTGGCCGTCAGCGTCAATTCATAGGCGCCTTCTACGTCCGCCAAGAAGATCGCCACGTTACCGTCGCTCAATTCGGCTTCGGAACCTTCCGCCGGCAGCAGGCTCCATTCGAAGGTGAAGCCTTCGATGGTCGGTTCGGGTTGTTCAAAATCTTCGATTTCGTTAACTTCCATCGCTGGATAAATGCCGTAGGGCAAAATGATGGAGATAACGGGTTGTTCGGCTGGGTCTTCGCCCGCGGGGTTCGCATAGGCTTGGGCCGCGACGTAAGTGCCAAGGCCAACGGCTTCGGTAGCAGTCGTGAAGATCAATTGCTCATGGGCCTCTTCACTTTCCTGCCCCACAACGGTATAGGTTCCGGCTGATACCAGCAGCAAACCGATACAAATTAGGGTTACGATCGTCACTCGTTTCATTAGTCTTCTCCTCGTCCGCTCAGCGGACAGTTATATGAGTGAACGTGTGCTTGACCCAGTGGTTTGCACTGGGCACGGACAACAAAAAAGACGATTGCGCCATCGGCGACAATCGTCTTGAGTACACAATATCAAAAAACAGAACGGGGACGGGCGGGCCACGCCGCGAAACGGCATATAGCACGCTCAGCGCCACCACGAACACAAACACCACGCCCGCCCACCAGATAACGGTCAGCAACGCATGGAAGATTGTCAATTGTTGGAGCGCCCCTAGTAAGGTGGACGCACTGCCCCGCGACACCAACGCGACGTTGGTCACGGGCGCATTGCTCCCTGGGGCGGTGATGAAACTGGCTTCGGCTTCGGCTTCTAGGATGGCCAACACGGCGCTGATCTTGACGATCATATCTTGCGCGGCCCACGGCGATTCGCTATTGAGCGTATGGCGCATAGTCTGGAAGGCGGCCAGGGCTTGCTGATAGCGCGTATCCTGGCGTTGCACCTGGTACTGTACCCCGTGCGACACCAAGCGCGCTTCGAGCGCGTTGGCCACGGGCGTCAGTTGCGCGCGGGCGGTTTGGGCATCGCTGGCCAGAGTGATACTGATAACAAACCCTTCTTCATGGCATCCTTCGCAGTTATCGCTCAGGCGCAACACGTGCAGCGGTTCGGCGACACGCGGGGCTAGCGTCTCTCGGGGCGGGATGCAGCCAATACAGCCGAGGTTAGCCTCGGCAATGGCGGCGGCGCTCAGATTATGCATTTCGGATGTATCAGAATCAGAAGATGGGGGAGCGGCGGCTTGCGCTTGCTGCACACATACCATCGCAAAGAGCGCGCAGGCTATTGCGATCATCAAAAATGCGGTATGTCGAGTGCGCACGCGGTGCCTTTCAATAGTTTTTCAGCACTTCATCTACCATAACATGCCCTCCCAGCTTGCCCTAGTGACATTTGTCACTTTTGTGCGGGTGATAACTCAATGTGCGGATGCACTCAGGAATGTTAGCCTAGGTTAAATTGTTGATTCATGCTTCTCAAACCCTGTTTTCCTCTATAGACCCACACCGCGCCAGGGGCGAAGCCTACCGACTAAAAGAAGGCACTACATGAGACGCTTCCTGTACGTACTACTGCTCCTGAGTGGCGTTTTGCTCGTCTCTACCATGACCCTCTCTTATGCTCAACGAGAGGATGCCCCAGACTATGACGAACGCACCTACGAAGGGGTGGGCGAGTGCAATGCCTGTCACCGTGGAACCGCGAACGACCATAGAGACACCCTGCATGCCATGGCGTTATCCGACGATCCCGAATCCATTCTGGCAGATTTCGAAAGCGGCGCCGATTTACGCACTGTAACCTTCCCTGGTGAGGACGACCCCCGGCCCTTTACCGCCGAAGACGTCGCCTATGTGATGGGCGCGGGCCGCTATGTGCAAGCTTATGTCACCGAGCTCAACCCCGGCGAGTATGTGGTCTTCCCTGCCGAATGGAACACCCAGCAAGGCGAATGGGTCTCCTATGAAATCGGCGATACCTGGCCCGAAGACCCCGCCTATAATTGGAATACCCAGTGCGCCGGCTGCCACACCACCGGCCTGCAACAAACCGATGAAGGCATCGTCTGGGAAGATGACGGCGTCCAATGCGAGGCGTGCCATGGCCCCGGTAGCGAGCATGTGGCCATCGCTAACGACCTGCCCCGCCGCGCCAGCCCCGAAGAACTCGCTGCGGCCAGCGCTTCCATTTTGGATGGCACCGACCCGCAAGTGTGCGGCCAATGCCACGCGCGCGGCACCGCCGAAGATGGCGAATTCGCATTCGTGCCGGGCTTCTTCCCCTTCCCTGGGCAAGACTTGCTGGCCGAAGACAACCTGACGCTCATCCCGCCGGATGATCCGGCGCATTGGTGGCCCACCGGCCACGCGCGCAGCCCGAATATGGGCTTCAACGAGTGGCTGATGAGCGGCCACTCCGAAGCGCTGACGAATATGCAAGCCAGCGGCGGCGCTGCCGAACGGTGTTTCGAGTGCCATAGCACCGACGGCGCGCGCAACCAGGCAATTATCGCCGAGTTCGAAGCGGGCGAGCGCGAGGGCCTGCCCCCCGAACCGCTGACGGTCGAAACGGCCCAGCATGGCGTCACCTGCGTGGCCTGCCACGATATGCACCAGGAAGAACTCACCGATTTTCATGTGGTGGAAGATACCTATCCGCTATGTACGTCCTGCCACACTGACCCCGACCTCACCGACCGTATTCACTACCCCACCCAGCAGATGTTCGAGGGCGTCGCGGTGGTGGATGAAGTGGAGCCTGTGCCCGGCGCGCATTTCGCCGCCGAAGATGGCCCGGATTGCCAAAGCTGCCACATGCCGCGCGTGCCAGTCGCCAGCTTCAGCCTCAGCAGCCACAGCATGCAGATCGTTTCGCCCGGCATCGCGGGTGACATCGCCGAGCTAGACGATAGCTGCACGGTCTGCCACGGCGAACAAGCCGAGCCCGCCGCCATGCAACGGCTCATCGACGACACGCAAGCCAGCAACGCCGCCCGCATCGCAGCCATTGAAGAGGCATTAACGGGCAACGAACCCGAATGGGTGGGGCGCGCGTTTGCCTTCGTGGCGGATGACACCAGCCTAGGCGTGCATAACTATGCTTACTCCGATGCGCTCTTGGATGCCATCGAAGCAGAAATCGGAATTTTCGACACCGATACCGAAGGAAACCAAGCTGATGAGTAAATCCACCCCCCTATTCCTTGGCCTACTGTTGACGCTGGCTTTGCTGGTGGGCGTGCCGGTCGCCTTCGCCCAAGACGGCGATGCCGAAGACGTTGACCCCACCGAGACCGAACCGATTGACCTGGGCTTGCCGGACGTGGGCTATACCGTCACGGGCGATAATAGCTATTGCCTGGTGTGCCACACGGGCCTGGGCGACACCGAAGCCGAGATCACCTGGCAACAGGTCGATGCTAGCACGAGTCGCTCGAACCTGGCGAGCCTCATCCATGCCACGCATGTGGGCGGCGAAGACGGCGCGGCCTGCCTGGATTGCCACCCAGCGGACATCTTCCCACATGACGAACCCCGCCTGGTGGGCGAAGGCTTAGAAGCCGCCGCGAGTTATACCGACTCGTGCATCGGGTGTCATCACGAAAACGCCGACCAGATCGAAGGCGCGTGCAGCACGTGCCACGATACAACCTACGTCATGGAGGCCGACACCGCCGTGCTGAATGTCGCCGTGGGTGAATGCGAACAATGCCACCCCACCACCGTCACCGAATGGCAAAACAGCGAACACGGCACGCAACAACTGGGCTGCGATAGCTGCCACTTCCCGCATCAGGGCGTCTTGCGCTTTGGCGACGAAGAAACGCTGTGCTTGAATTGCCACGACCAAAGCCGCGATGAATACGTCCATGTGACGCATGTCGAGCAAACCTGCTCGGATTGCCACATCTACCAGGGCTTTGACCAGACCTTCCATGTCCTGACGGGCGGGCAAATCCAAGACACGGGCCACCATAACAACGTGACCACCGCCGCCTGTACGGATTGCCATAGCGAAGTGCAAATCGCAGCGGATGACGATGGCGAGATCATCGAAGTAGCTGCGCTGAACCATCCGCTGGTGCAAGCCCGCTTAGAGATCGAAGCGTTAGAAGAAGAAATCGCCGAAACGCGCGAAACCCGCGAAGAAGAATCTGCGCGCTTGCTTGTCCAGGCCCTGATTTTGGGCTTGGCCTTGGGCGCCGTGGTCGTGCTCATCGGGTTGCGCCTGGTGCAACGCCGCCTGAGCGCCCCCCCGAGCGACGCCAGCGACTAAGGCTTTTCCAGAAAAATAATTACCCCTCCCCAGCCCCTCCCCGAATTCAGGGAGGGGCTATTATGCGCACGAGTAAGTTCTCCCCCCGAATTCGGGGGGAGCTAGAGGGGGGTAAAATCAAGCCGGTATCCTTTTCGACAAAAGCAAGCGGCATAGTTAAATACTTGGAAAAGCCTAAAGAAACGTACGTTTCTCCCAGTGTTACCACACCGGCTCCTGTTTCAGGGGCCGGTTTGGGTTGGGGCTGTCATTCAGACGGCGGAGAGCAGCCCGGTTTCGTGTCTTTTTTTGGGTTGGCGATACGGTATAATGGGCAGCTATTGCGTACTGACATTGAATGAGGCAAATTACCATGCGGGTGCCCGTATCCGAACCTTTGCTGGATGGCAATGAGCGCGCCTATGTGTTGGATGCGCTCGATACGAACTGGATTTCGTCCGCCGGGAAATACATCGACGCCTTCGAAGAAACATTCGCGGCCTATTGTGGCGCGCGGTATGGCGTCGCGTGCAGCAGTGGCACCACGGCGATTCACCTGGCCTTGGTGGCGATGGGTATCGGCCCCGGCGATGAAGTCATCATCCCGGATTTCACGCTGATTGCTTCGGCCAATATGGTCATTCTGGCTGGGGCGCGCCCCGTGCTGGTGGATGTCGATCCGCAAACGATGTGTTTGGATGTCGCGCAGGTGGCAGCGGCCATCACGCCGCGCACCAAGGCGATTATGCCCGTGCATATGTACGGCCACCCTGCCGACATGGACCCGCTGATGGCCCTGGCCGAGCAACACGGCCTGTACATCTTGGAAGACGGCGCCGAGGCCCACGGCAGTGAATATAAAGGCCGCAAAGTGGGTTCCCTGGGGCACGCTGCCGCCTTTAGCTTCTACGGCAACAAAACCCTGACCACGGGCGAAGGCGGCATGGTCACCACCGATGATGCCGACCTCGCCGCTATGATGCGCCTCTTGCGCAGCCAAGCCTTCGAGCATCCGCGCTTTGTGCATCGCTTCATAGGCTTCAACTATCGCCTGACCAATATTCAGGCCGCCATCGGGCTGGCCCAGGCCGAACGCGCGCAAGCCAAAGCCGACCGCCGCCGCGAAATCGCCGACCAGTATACCGAACTGCTGACCGGTATCCCCGGCCTGACCTTGCCCTACGAAGCCGAATGGGCCACCAGCACCTATTGGATGTACGGCGTACTGGTCGATCCTGCCGAGTTTGGCCTGGAAAAATCCGCCGTGGTGGCCAAGCTGAAAGAACAGGGCGTGGATACGCGCGACTTTTTCTACCCCATGCACCAACAGCCTGTCTTTGCTGGCGGCGATGATCCGCGCTACCCCGATATTAGCGGCAATTTTCCCGTTTCGATCGACCTCTACGCGCGCGGCTTCTATTTGCCCTCTGGGCTGGGCCTGACCAACGACCAGATTCAATATGTGGCCCAAACACTTCGCGACCTTCGCGCGTAATCTACATCCGCATTACGGATGGTTGACCCTGCTGACGCTGGCCGCGCATGGGCTGCTGCTGCTGAATGATGGGGTCTATACTATTGATTCGTGGGTGCAGATCGCGCTACCCTTCCAACAAGGGGGCTGGGAGCGCATCTGGTTTCATCTGAGCGAATGGGGCCGCCCCTTTTTTGCGCCTCTATATTGGGCGTTCTCGTATTTCCCCGGCTGGGTATACCCCATCAAAGTGGGGATGTTCGCGTTGTTGTGGGCTAGCGCGCTGCTAATTTACGAGATCACGCGCCACGTAACCGACAATCGGCTGGATGGGTTGCTGGTGGCGGGGCTGGCGACCACCTTCCCGGCTTACCAAACGCAAGTGGTTCTGGTGATGGTGGGCCATCAGTTTCATTACACGCTCTTTTTGGCGGGGGTCTGGCTGTGGCTGCGCGGGTTACGGCGCGGGGGCGGGTTGCCGTGGCGAGTCTTGGCGCTGGCTGTTTTGGGCTACGCCGGGCTGTTGGCCTCGCTCTTGGCGTTGTTTTATGCAGTGTTTCTGTTGTTTGCAGTGTGGCAGGCGGGGTGGCGTTTCGCGCCGCGCGCGTACATCCGTTTCACGCTGCGGAATCTCGATTTCGCCGTGTTGCCGTTCATCGTGTGGGCGCTCATCGGGGTGGTAGTGCGCCCGCCGGATAGTGTCGGCGCGGGATATTATACCCCGCGTTTGTCTGCCGATACCCTAAACACCCTGCGCCTGACCCTGCAAAATAGCGTGCTAGAACCGCTCAACATCAGCTTGGGGATTCTCGTGGCGATGCCCAGCGCGTGGCTATTGGTCGCGCTGGTGGGGTCTGCGGTGTATGCGCGCACGGAGCATCTGAGCGGGCCGCCGCCGCCACTCGCCACTGCCGGAATAGCGCTAGGCTTAGGCAGCGTCTTTTTGCTGTTGGGGATCGTGCCCTATGCACTGCTGGGCTTCCACACCGAGCCGTCCGGGTGGCTGTCGCGGCATGCCTTGCTGATACCGCTGGCCATGGCCATCTTGCTCAGTGGCGCCACGCGCGTCCTACCTCGGCGCGTGCAAGCCAGCCTAGTGAGCGTGTTGGTGTTGCTCTTTAGCCTGACGATGATCCAGAGCTATATAGATTGGCAAGCCAGTTGGATCAAAGACCGGGCTATTTTGCACGACCTGGCCACGCTGGAACCACCCCCCGCGACCCAATACTGGGTCGATGATCGCTACGAGCTAGTGCCAGAGCTACGCCATCAGCTTAGCCTCTATCCCCTGATGGTGCATCTATGGGGGGCCGAAGTCTATTCAACGACACCGGGCACGGCGGCGGCGTCTGCGGTGTGGGGACGGATGTACTATACCCAGGGCGTAACGCCGCAGAGTTGCCAAGCTGTGTTGACCATCACGCCCGGCGATGAGCCGCAACGTTTTAACGATCCGCTAGGGCTAACCCTGCGTTATTATGCCTTTCGGGCTTGGGGGGGCGCGCCACTGGATAGCTTTCTCGATAACTTGCTCGCTGTCGAAATCCGCCCCTTGTTAGCCCCTCAGGCGAGCGACTGCGCCGCGCAAGCCGCGTATCTGCAAGACCAACCCGGCGCGCTGGCGGATAGCCCCGCCGCGTGGGGGCCGTATACCGCCGCCGTACAAAGCGCCCTTGCCGCCGAGCGCCAACTAGCGCATACTAGGCAGTCGTTCCGCTTTGCGCAGACCAACTCGCCGTTTATCTATTTGGTTGCTAACCATGAGTGAGCTTGTCTCAATTATTCTGGCCACATATAACGAAAAAGAAAACATTATTGATACCATCCAGGCGATTTTTGCGCATGTGCGCGAGCCCGTGGAGATCATCGTCGTGGATGACAATTCGCCGGACGAAACGTGGCGCCTGGTGGATGAACTCGGCGACCCGCGCGTGACGCTCATCCGCCGTGTGGATACCAAAGGGCTCGCGTCGGCCTTCAACCGAGGGATTATCGAGTCGCGCGGCGCGATTGTCGGTTGGATGGATGCCGACATGTGCATGCCGCCCCATCTCTTGCCCGCCATGATCGACAAACTCGCAGAATATGACATCGTGGTCGGCAGTCGCTACGCCCCTGGCGGTGTGGATGACCGCACGCCCGTGCGCGTGCTGGCCAGCCGGCTCATCAATGGCCTGGCAACTGCCGTGCTGGGCTACGGCATCCGCGATTATGATAGCGGATTTGTGGTGCTCAAGCGCGATGTCTTCAATAAAGTGACGCTCATCCCCACCGGCTATGGCGCGTACTTCATGGAGTTCTTGTATGTAGCAAGCCGCAAGGGCCTTACCCTTTACGAAATGCCCTACCACTTTACGGATCGCGCCAAAGGGGTCAGCAAATCGGCACCAGACATCCTCTCATTTTTGAAGACGGGTTCCGGCTATGTGTATCGTATTTTTGAGGCGCGCTTTTTGCGCCAGATTGATTAATCAGTTAGTGATAAAGGCAAGCGCATGAGCCACCATCGGATACTGAAACCGTCCTTCATTCGCGAAGACGAACGCGGGGCATTTCGTGAATTACTCAACATAGGTCAATGGGAGAGCTTGGTGCAGGGTGATATGCACGCAGGGGCGGTGCTCGGCAACCATTACCACAAAGAAACGCGCATTTTCTTTATGCTATTGGGCGGGCGCACTCGCATCGAAACCCGCCATGCCGAAACGAATACCCGCGATATGTTCGAACTAGGCCCCTTCGAAGGCTGCTACTTCGAACTCTACGAATCGCACAAGATCACATTTTTGGAGCCAGGCAGTTTTATCTTTCTGAAGGATAAACAGTACGACCCGGCGAACGACGACATCCACCATTTAGAGGTCTAACCCGCCTCGGCCAGATAGGCATCAAAGGCCGCGCGGAAGGCATCCAGCGGGGGCGCGCCGTCCCAGCGTTCGATGACATCTTCGTAAAAATACATGAAGACAAAAGCGGGCGTATTTTGGATATTCAGGCGCTCAATGGCTTCAATATTGGCCGGGTTATTGGCATCCAAATACAGAAAGCGGATCGCGGGCCAATACTCCGCCTCTAGGGCATGCAAATGAGGCCGCATCGCCAGGCACGTCCCGCAGATGTCCGTGAAAAAGACC
>DAOTVD010000433.1:0-3912 GCA_034437075.1 Anaerolineae bacterium | reverse complement strand
TGTTGATCGGCAAAATTGCAAACAACCGTGGCGCGCAGTATATCGCAAGCGCGGCGGGCTGCCAAGCTTAATCGTCTTCGGCCAAGATCGCCCGGTGAGGATAGACCAGCGCATCGGGGGTGTAGGCGCCGCGTTCCAGCAAACGCCGATTGGCTTGCTCGAAGTCCTTATGCGCATCCTCGACGACTTTGCGTTGTAGGGTGGCTGGTTCTAGGGAAAAAATGACCACCGCTACAGTATAGTAGCCCGGCACCACAAAGACCCAACTTTCATCCCGCAGTTGGCGCCACGCCGCCCCTAGCTGATGCCCTTGGCTGTGTATCTGACGAATTTGGATAATCACAGGCCGGATTTGGGCCATGGGCAAACGGACACGGCCTTGTAAAGTGATAAGGGTTGCATCATCCAGGCGATAGATCGCATACGACAGATAGCGTGCCGCGAAGTGTTGGCGTAAAAATCCGGTATGCCCCGGGGCAACGACCGATTGCCAGGCGTTCGAGTCTGGATTGCGCTCTAACAAGCGCTCGGTGATGTCGCGTTGCTCGGAATAGCGGCGGTAAATGGCGTTAAACTGGGCCTGGTTAATTTTCCCCTCAGCATATTCCTGGGCGACGCCAGCCATTTTTTGGCGCAAATTATCCAACGCGAGTTCGACTTTTTCGGGTGTCTGCGGGGTGCGGGTGTCTGGGTCGGCGGCAGATGGGGGTTGGGGTTTCGAGGGCTTGGGTGTTTCGCCGACGTAACCACTCGATTGGGGATGATGGGGCCGAATCGGGGAGCGCGGCATGGATTGTTCAGCATTAGAATGCGCGCCAGATTGCTCATTTGGTTGGGCCTCGTTTTCCCAATCCATTGTCGATAGTCTCCGCTGTGGGCGTTTTGTTCAGTTATAGCAGATTCTACAATTTTATGAAATTTGGCCCACGTTCGGTATGATAGAAGCAATCGATGCGGCGTATTAAGGATAAACTGTCAACCATGCCCAGTGTACTCTTTGTATGTTTAGGGAATATTTGCCGTTCGCCTATGGCCGAAGGGGTCTTTCAGAAATTGGTTATGGATGCCGGATTAGGGGATACCATCATGATCGATTCGGCAGGGACATCCCATTTTCATGAAGGCGAAGCGGCCCATGGCGGCACGCGCAAAATTCTACAAGAACACAAGATACCCTACGATGGCCGCTCGCGCCCCCTGGCGCGCTCAGACTTTTACACCTATGACTACATCCTGGCCATGGATCGCAGCAACTTGGCCAATATTCGCTCTATGAAACCCGACGATGCGCAACCGACGATCAAACTCTTGCTGGAATATGCTGAGGGGGTGGCTGTCGATGAAGTGCCCGATCCCTATTATACGGGCGGCTTCCAGTACGTTTATGATCTCGTGCTGGCGGGCGCTCAGGGTCTCTTGGCCACGATTCGGGCCGAGCATCACCTGGCATGAACTTACCCGAAGCGCTACGGACGGCGCTAGAAACAAGGATGAACACCCGACTGAAGGCGGTGCGTCCCGTGAGTGGGGGCGACATCAACCAAGCGGCGCAAGTGTCGCTGAGGGATGATGTGTATTTCCTGAAATGGAATCCGCAGTCAATACCGGGTATGTTCGCCGCTGAAGCACGCGGCCTAACGCAATTGGCACAGGCCAACGCCGTTCGCATTCCGCAGGTTATCCTGCTGGGGGATGCACAAGACGAGGCCCCCGATTTTCTGCTGCTGGAGTATATCCCAGCGGTGCGCCCCCGTGACCGCAAAGCGTTTAGCCAGCGCCTGGGCGAAGGCGTCGCCGCTTTGCACCAGCATAGCGCAGCCCAGCACGGCCTGGATCATGACAATTTTATTGGCTCGTTGCCTCAGTCCAACGCATACACCGAGGCTTGGCCGAAATTTTACCGCGAGCAGCGCATCCGGCCCCAGATGGATATTGCTCAGACGCGGGGACGCTTGCCCGCTGCCCGGCGCGCGTTGCTCGAAGCGCTCTGCGAGCGTCTAACAGAGTGGGTGCCGCCCGCGACACCTGCGCTATTGCACGGCGATTTATGGAGCGGGAATTACATGGCCACCGAACATGATGAACCCGTGCTGTATGATCCTGCGGTGTATTACGGCCATCACGAAGTTGAAATCGCCTTTACAGAGCTTTTCGGCGGGTTTTCGCAGGAATTTTATGCCGCCTATGAGGCTGTTATGCCCCTGGATGATGGCTACGCCCAGCGCAAGGCACTTTACCAATTGTATCCGCTTATGGTACATATGAACCTGTTTGGGGGTGGCTATGCCGGGCAAGTGGATGCTATTGCGCGGCAGTATACCCAAGCCCCTGACAATTCGTTATGATATTCGCGAAGCATGATAAGGATCAGCAGACCATGCGTGTATTGGTGACAGGGGCGAAAGGGCGCCTGGGGCGCGAAATTATCGCGCGCTTACCCCAAAATAGCCTGGTGACCGCCACCGATATTGATGAACTAGATTTCACCCAGCCTCAGCAAGTTGATGATCTGATGGCCCGCACACGCCCCGAACTGGTCATTCATTGCGGCGCCATGACAGCCGTGGATGCCTGTGCCCAAGACCCGTCAGAAGCCAATCGGGTAAACGGCTATGGCACCAAAACTTTGGCGCTAGCCTGCCTACGCTACGATGCCGCGTTGCTATATATCAGCACGAATGAGGTATTCGACGGCCAAAATGTCCGCGCTTATGACGAATACGATAGGCCCAACCCGGCCAACGCTTATGGCTATAGCAAATGGCTCGGCGAACAAGCTATCCGCGACCATTTGCAGCGTTTTTACATCGTGCGGACGTCCTGGCTATTTGCACATGGGGGGCGTAATTTCATCCAGGCCATTCTGGCGCGTGCCGCCGTTGGTCAGCCCTTGCGCGTGGTCGTGAACGAGGTCGCCGCCCCAACCTACACGAATGATCTGGCCGAGGCGATTGTCGCCCTTGTAGCGACCCAAACGTATGGCATCTATCATTTAATCAACGCCGGACGCGCTTCGCGCTGGGCCTTCGCGCGCGAAATCCTCAACCAGGCCGGCTATGCGGATACCCCTATCGAGAAGATCGCCGCCGCGCAATACCAACGCCCCTCTACCCCGCCGGAATATTCCGTATTACGCAACACCGCCGCAGCCCAACTCGGCATCACGTTACGCCCCTGGCAAGCCGCATTGACCGCCTTTTTGGAAGTGGAAAATAAGCTGCCATGAGCCCCATTCAAGGCCGATTATCCGTTGTGATCCCTCATTGGAATGCCAAAGCATTACTGCCCGTTTGTTTGGATGCACTGGCCCGCCAAACGTATCCTGATGTTCAGGTTATCGTGGTCGATAATGGCTCGTCGGATGGGTCGGTGTCATTTGTACGCGAACACTATCCAAGCGTGCAGATCGTAGCCCTGGGGGAAAATCGCGGCTTCACAGGGGCTTGCAATGCGGGTATCCTGGCCAGCGATGGCGAATTTGTAGCCTTGCTGAACAACGATACCGAAGTCGTGCCGGGCTGGGCCGAAGCCATCATCGCCGGGTTTACGGCTTATCCCGATGCGGGTATTATCGCCTCGCGCATGATGCTATTCGACCAGCGCGATCATTTTCACGCCGCCGGGGATTTCGTCCGCATAGACGGCCAACCGGGTAACCGAGGCGTTTGGGAACCCGACACCGGGCAGTATGATGAGCCGGCGTATGTATTTTCGGCCTGCGGTGGTGCCTCTGCCTATCGGCGGTGCCTGCTGGACGACGTAGGGCTCTTGGATGATGACTTCTTCTTCTCGCTAGAAGATATTGATTTGGCCTGGCGCGCCCAGCTAGGGGGGTATCGGTGTATTTACATCCCCGATGCGGTGGTTTACCATATGTTGTCGGCTACAGGGGGCGGCACGACAGCCAGCTAT
>DAOTVD010000432.1:0-3106 GCA_034437075.1 Anaerolineae bacterium | reverse complement strand
ATCAAAATCAGCTTTCTTCAAGGGGCTGAAGCCCCTTGTTAAGTGGCCACGAAAGGTCACTATAAGGCTTTTCCAAGTATTTAACTATGCCGCTTGCTTTTGTCGAAAAGGATACCGTCTTGATTTTACCCCCCTCTCGCTCCCCCCAAATTCGGGAGGGGAAACTTACTCGTGCGCATAATAGCCCCTCCCTGAATTCGGGGAGAGGCTGGGGAGGGGTAATTATTTTTCTGGAAAAGCCTAAGTTAACAAGGGGTTTTAACCCCTTGGATTCTAAGTGAGTGCGTAACGTCAGTTTGTAACTCAGTCACCCCTCAGTTTCATGCAATCGCCCTGCGCCCTAGGGGGGTAGCGTTTTTCTTGGCATAGCCTTCGGGTTACAATGAAGGTATCCCGTTAGGCAGCAAGGCAAACGAGATGATCGGAACCACCTTAAAAGACCGCTACATCATCGAAGAACGCATTGGCGCGGGGGCCATGGGCGAGGTCTACCGCGCACATGACCAGCAATCGGGCGATTGGGTTGCTATCAAGCGCATGTCCGCCGATCTGGCCAACGACCCGAACTACCGTAAGCGCTTCGGGCGCGAGGTGCAAGCCCTGCGTCGCTTGCAACACCCCCATATCGTAGGGTATATCGACGCTTTCGCGCTGGGTGGCAATGGCTTTCTAGTGACCGAATTTTTCAGCGGGGGCAATCTAGGCGACCTGATTCGGTCGCGCGGGTCATTGCCCGAAGGGCTGTTCAAACGTATCGCGCTGCAAGTGTTGGATGCCGTCGCCACGGCCCACGAAGCGGGCATTATCCACCGCGACCTCAAGCCGGATAATGTGCTGCTGAGCGCCACGGGCGAACCCAAAGTCGCGGATTTTGGCCTGGCGCGTGCCGAGGATATGTCCACCATGACCCAAACCGGCGCGGTAATGGGCACCCTGGCGTATATGCCGCCCGAAGCATTCGAGCATTATGTGCGCCCCGATCATCGCGCGGATATTTGGGCGCTGGGCGTCGTCTTGTTTCAGATGCTAACGGCCCAATATCCGTTTAAGGCGCGCAGCCAGTCCGCCATGATCGCGGCCATCCTAAACAGCGAACCCACCCCACTATCTCATTACCGGCACGACCTGCCCGGCGCCTGGGAAATGATCATCCAGCATTGCTTACAAAAAGAACCCACCCAGCGCTACCCCAGCGTGCGCGACCTCATGCGTGATTTACAAGCCGACCGCTTCACGGCCTATGGCAATGCGCCCCCGGCTGGCACTGTGGTTGCCGCCGATGGCGAGAGTGAATACGCTAGTTGGTTGGATCAAATCGACCCATTCGCCGACCTGGAACTCGAAAACCAGGCCGGGCGGAGCTATTCTCAAACCCAAGTGATGCCGCCTGCGGGGGCGAAATCCTCAGACTATCAATTACGCTTCGTTCAACCCGAGGCCGCCACGCCCATTCCCCGGCCCCAACCCGCGCAGACATCCGCCAAACGCAGCACCCACGCTATCCATTATGTGGATGATGACCAAATATCGGGCATGGCCGCCAACCTGATGATCTTCGGCGGCATTTTTCAATGGGTGGGCCTTTTCGGGATGATTATCTCCGGCTTGGTGATCTTGGCCTTTTGGATGGGTAGCGCAGACTCTGACGAAATCGCGCTGATTCCGGTATTGGTGACCCTGGGCGGCATTTGCTTTGGGGTGGGGCTTGTGTTCGAACTGCCCAGCGCCCGAACAGATAACGAACGCTTTACCCTCTTGGGGCTGGGCGTGGCGGGTGGCATCACCTGGCTGTTGTTGTTTTTTGGGGCGCTGCAATTCTCCATTAGCATTTTCTTGGGCGTAGCATCAGCGTTGGGCTTGGCGCTGTATTTCTTCGCGGCCAAAAGCGCGTAATAGCGTTCATTTATAAGCGCGTCATGCAGACGTAGCCCGCCCGTTGGATTCTCAAAATCCTTTCAGCATTTTTTTATCCAGCATTCAAAAATTTTTGAGCTATGGTTTATGCGGGCTTAGACCATTGCTCATGTATGTCTGATAACCTAAAGGTGTGCCAAATGTAAAGATATATTCACGAAATTCAACTGAAGGAGATAAACGTCTATGCGTAAGTTAACCCTCTTGACCCTGGTTGTGGTGTTAGCTCTGGCGAGCTTTGCCGCGCCGGTGTCTGCCCAAACTGAAGAAAATAACAACACCATCGTTGATATTGCCGTCGGCAATAGCAATTTTTCCATCCTGGCGACCGCCGTTGTGACTGCTGGCTTGGCCGATACGCTGAGCAGTGGTGAATACACCGTTTTTGCCCCCACCAATGCAGCCTTCGCGCGTCTGCTAGAGCGCCTGAACGTCACCCAAGAAGAATTGCTGGCTGACGAAGATGCGCTGCGCGACATCCTGCTCTATCACGTTGTGCCGAATGCGTCCGTGCGTGCGGGCGACATCCCCGGCTTGTTTGATAGCAGCGGCCAGGCATTTGTCGAAATGGCCAATGGCAACCGCACCTCGTTGGCTGTGGATCAGAGCACCGTCTACATTAATGGTGTGCGCGTCACCAGCGCGAATATCGAAGCCTCGAATGGTGTGATCCATGCGATCGAAGATGTGATCCTGCCGCCGTCGAACCTGGTGGCCACTGCCCAGGCGCGCAACACGGGCCAGTTTGACTCGCTGCTGGCTGCTGCGACGGCTGCCGGGTTGGTGGATACCCTCTCCAATGGTGGCCCCTTCACCGTGTTAGCGCCCACCGATGACGCCTTCACCGCCCTGCTGAATACCCTGGGCCTGACCTTCGATGAGTTGGCCGCCAATGAAGAATTGCTGACCAGCGTGCTGACCTATCACGTCATCCCCGGCACCTTCTATTCTGGCGACATCACCGCTGCGGTAGACGGCCAGGGCACTTTCGAAGTCCCCACCGTGAACGGCGACACCATCACCGTGACCGTCAATGGCGGGTTTATCAATGTCGATAGCGCGAGCGTCATCGCCAAAGACATTGTCGCCTCGAATGGTGTGATCCACGTCATTAACCAGGTGATCCTCCCCGAATAAGCACCATTCGTTCTGTAACGACAAAGGCGCGCCTTCGGGCGCGTCTTTGTTTTGG
>DAOTVD010000431.1:0-2574 GCA_034437075.1 Anaerolineae bacterium | reverse complement strand
TAGTGCCCGGCCCCACACGATTGCCAATGGTAACGTCGCTTGACCGTGCGTAATCCTAGCCCTACCACCTCTTATCCCTGAGGACACTTCTTTTCCCATCACGCATACTTCAACACGGCCCACGTCTGACGGATTACACAAGCGCTATGCGGGGTGAGTCCCTTGACTCACCCCGCGCGCTCGGTAAGCCCGCTTACCAACAACCATCGCTCTAGCCTTTGGCATCCCTGATGGATGCGTCGGCTAGGCTCGGTCGTTGGTAAGGCGGCTTACAACGGGCACCTGCGGTCTACCCCCAACTCATCGAGCATGGGCTGCGCCCATCATCGATGGTTGTTGGTAACCTTGCTGCACCGTGCGTAATGGCATCCTTCAATGCGGCGGGGGCCGCATCAAGGTGGGATGCCATTGCGCAACCGCGACGGACGTCGGGGCGTCTGCTTGACCGCCCCTCGTCCTGCTCGGTAAGCCGCATTGTAAAGTGGGCTTGAGTTTAGAAGCTGCCAATACCTTCCGTTATATAGAAGATTTTCTTCGCTCTAGATGAGGCAGAACATGTAAAATTTGAGGATGCTAAAATAACGTACCTCAGGCAGTACACGTCATTATAAAGCGATGTTTTTTCCCGAACTTGATAGTTCAAGTACACTTAACATTGGAGAGTTGCTGTAAACCCAAGAAGTTTGATGGAGGGTAACTTGGATATATTGGAACATATTGCACGCTTCAACGAATGGATCATATCTTGATGTATGGCCGCAATGACCCTTTTTCCGAACACTTGACGCTATCCCCGACAGATCACATCCTGCTATGTAACCTGTCTGCGGGGGATATGGTCGCAGCGCTGAGCGACAAAGCCGCCCATCTGAGCGTGTATCATCCCGATTGCGGCGTTTTGGCCGAACTGCGCGCGCGCTTTCGCGATGTGCCCAACGTTGCGATTCATGATACGGTTTTTCCCCAGGATACGCGCGGCACAGTCGCGCTGCTTGGGTTGCCCGTCAGCCCAGGTTTTGCCAAAGCGCTGCTGTCCGCCGCGCTTGAAGCGTTAGCGCCATACGGTAAATTACTCGTGGCAGGGCATCGAACCCTGGGCGGGGATGCGGCTTTGCGCGCCGCGCAAACTATCGGCCAACCGCGCGTCCTCAGCCAAGACGACACCTACATCGTTTTTGAAATCCAGACGCCGCTCACAGAGCGCATTCCGCCAGACTGGACGGCATTGCAAAAACCCCAGCCCTTTGAGTATCCGGCTTATGGCACAACCTATACGGTGTATAGCCAACCCGGCATCTTTAGTTGGGATAAGCTAGAAAAAGGGGCGGCTTTTCTTATCGATAATCTGGAAATGCTGGCCTTGCCCCAGGGCGGGGTCATCTTGGATGCGGGGTGCGGATACGGCCTGTTGGGGCAGGTGTTGCGCGCTTACACGCGGGCACAAAAAACGGTCTGGGTCGACATCAATCGTCTAGCAATCATGGCCACCCAGCACGGCTTGCCAGCGGAAACCGTCCTCTGTGCCGACCTCACGCAGACGACCCTGCCAGATTATGGGCCATTTGACCTCATTTTCTGCAACCCCCCATTTTATGACCCATACAAGGACAATACCGATTTTATGCGCCTATTTACGCCGCGCGTCCCGGCCATGTTGAAGCCAGGCGGCGTTTTTCTGGTGGTGACGCGCGCGGTCTTCAAGTTCCATGAATTTATGGCCCAGCATTTCCCATCCATGGAAATCGTCACCGAGCAGGATGGTTTTTGCATCATGCTGGGCCATAAGCCTAGCTAATCGGCGCGTGAAGATAGGCCGAATTCGCCCACGGATGTCTCGGCGTAATAGTCTAACCCGGCGGCTTCGGCGAATAAATCCGAATTGCCCGCGCCCATGGCGATGGGTGCCAGTTGCATAGCCGTCGCCACCAGGTACATACTCTGGTACAGAACGCCCACGTTTTTAAGGATGAGCGCGTAGCCCAGGGTGTTATACTTCCAGAACATGCGCGGAAAGCGCGCCGTCAGCGTGATGAGCACTTGCGGAGGTTGCCCGGTGGGCGTGGTGCCGCCCGCATCGCTTATCACGGCACCGACCATGGGGTTTAGCGGGGCGAGTTGGTGTAACTGGTGCGCTTCTGCATGATAATGATAGATGCCGGGTTCTAGCCCCGTACACTGGTTCACGGTGATGTAGCATTCTAGTTCGTACATCGCGCCGCCGCCGGGATAGGGCCGGTGCGTATATTCCATGTATTCGCTATAACCATTTTCAGCGGTGTGTTCTTCGCCATAGCGGCCCCGTACCCGCGCCACGCGGTACAAGAAATCGCCGATTTGCTCGGTTGTAATCGGCTGCTCATGATCAAAGTTGTATAATGTGCGGCGCATTTCCATAGCGTCTATTAAAGGCGGATCGCTGGCGCGCAGGGCGTCTAACGTAGGTTTATGCAGGTCGATGGCGGTTTCAGTCATGGCGGGTTTGACCGCTGGCGGCATGGGGATGTCGCCAAAAAAGCGGTTTACCGTGCCGTCAAACGGCTTATCGTAACGACCGTAGCGCGTGCGGGCGTGGAA
>DAOTVD010000430.1:0-2134 GCA_034437075.1 Anaerolineae bacterium | reverse complement strand
CGCGTCCAAGAGGATTTAGAAATACATTTCAGGGTCAGTTCCGAGCGCATCTTGCGGGCTATCGTCCTGGCGACCGTGACGGCCTATCCGCTGGGGTTGCTGCTGGGCCAAAGCAAAATGCTGAATCGCCTGTTTTCGCCTTTGTTGGGCGTGGTGTATCCCATCCCGAAAGTGGTCTTTCTGCCCGTGGTGCTGATCCTCTTTGGCACGGGGGATGCGTCTAAAATCGCGCTGATCGTGATGGTCATCTTCTTTCAGATTTTGGTGGTCGTGCGCGATGAAGCGCTGGATATTTCGTCCGAACTCATCGAGTCGGTACGCTCGCTGGGCGCGGGGCGGCGCGCGTTGTATCGTTTTGTGTATATTCCGGCCTCGCTGGGCGCGGTGCTCACGGCCTGGCGCATCAGCGTCGGGACGGCGGTGGCGGTGTTGTTCATCGCAGAGACAACCGCTACGCGCGAAGGGCTGGGCTATTACATCATCAACAGCAGCCAGCGCCTGCGCTACGAGCAAATGTACGCGGGCATCTTGGCCATGAGCGCGCTCGGCATTGGGTTATACCTCGCCACGGATATTTTAGAGCGCTGGTTACGGCGTTGGAGGAAAACATGAGCACGGGCTATAAATCCGCGCAGGACGTGCAAGCCATGTTCGGGCGCATCGCGCCACGTTACGACCTGATGAATCGGCTGATGACCTTCGGCCAGGATTTACGCTGGCGGCGCTTTTTGGTGGGCCAAATGGCCCTGCGCGACGGCGCGCGCGTGCTAGACATCGCCAGCGGCACGGGCGATATTGCGTTCGAAATCCGCGCCAAGCACCCCACCGCGCAAGTCATCGCCAGCGATTTTGCGCTACCCATGATGCAAGTCGGCCAGCGGCGCACCATGGGGCCGCGCGTGGCCTGGAGCGGCGCGGACGCGCTGAATCTGCCCTTCCCGGATGGCTATTTCGATGCGGTGGTCAGCGGCTATTTGTTTCGTAACGTGCCAGACATCCCGCGCGCCATGGCCGAGCAATATCGCGTGCTGAAGCCCGGCGGGCGCATGGGCACGCTGGATAGCTCCCCGCCCAAGGATAATCTCCTGAAGCCGTTTATCTTGCTGCATCTCAAGTATGTGATTCCGACCCTGGGGCAACTCATCACGCCCGACCCGGACGCTTATGCCTATCTGCCCGCGAGCACCATGCGCTTCAAAACGCCCGCAGACCTGGCCGAACTCATCCGCGAAGCGGGCTTTGTGGACGTAGGCTATAAATCCTTCATGTTTGGTACAATGGCCGTGCATTGGGCCGCGAAGCCCTAATCCGGATCGAAAACAACCCAAAGGAGGCCCCCGTGCCCACGCTCGAAGACGCGCTCATCCTGGCCACGCAAGCCCACAGCGGCCAAACCGAACGCAACGGCCAACCCTATATCTTTCATCCGCTGCGCATAATGTGCCGCATGCGCACCGAAACCACGCGCATTATCGCGCTGTTGCATGATGTCGTCGAAGATACCGACATCACCCTGGCCGACCTGCGCGAAAAAGGCTATTCGGCAGACATCGTCAACGCCGTGGATGCGCTCTCGCGGCGCGACGGCGAAAGCTACGACGCCTTTATCGACCGTGCCGCTGCCAATCCGCTGGCCGTGCATGTGAAGCTGGCCGACCTGGAAGATAATATGGACGTGCGCCGCCTGCCGGAAGTCCTGCAACGCGATGCCCAACGCCTAGAGCAGTATCGCGCCGCCTGGCAACGCCTCAACGCGCTGCAACACGCGGATTAACTAGCCCCTGTTATGGGGTTAGCGTGGCGCTTAACTAGCCCATGATATTCAGCGCATAATCGCGCCGGTGCGCCACAAAGCGCACAGCCGGCCCATCTATGGTCGGGATGAGAAACAGCGCGTAGCTATCTAGCGTGTCGTCAATTTCTTCTTGCGGGTCTTGCGGTGTCAGCAGACGATAATCGGCCATCAACCGAAAAGTTTCGGCGGCGTCACCCTGGCAGATATTCGCGCCCGTCCAATTGAAATTACCCGCAAAATGCAAGACATCCGTGAAGACGTATTCCAGCACGCGCGGCACCCCCTCCCGGGGCGGCGTATGTTGTTCGGCACGGATGCGCAACACATGAAAGCTAGAAT
>DAOTVD010000429.1:0-2851 GCA_034437075.1 Anaerolineae bacterium | reverse complement strand
CGCCCATTAATCCCGAATTGTTGGAAATCTTACGTTGCCCGGTGGCTGTTCATTACACCGATAAGGGCGATGATCCGGGGCAGTTGCGCCTGGTGCACGATACCTGGTTGGTTTGCGATGATTCGGGCTATAAGTACCCCATTCGTGATGGCATTCCGGTGATGCTCATCGAAGAAGGCGAAAAATGGAAAGATACCGCTGAGGCGGATTTGCCCGTACCGCCCCCTGCCGAATAGGCGATGTTGCCCGCCGAACTCATCACGACCTACTTGCAGATGACCTCTCCGGCGGCGTTTGCACCGCGCTGGCGACCGGAAGGCGCTAGCCTGGTGATCATGTGCATGGATACCCCGTTGGTATCGTTTTATCGCTATCTGTATCGCGAAGTTGGCGGTCGTTGGGCTTGGCGCGACCGGGATCATTGGCACGATGCGCGCTTGAAAGACTGGTTAGCACAAGCTACCGTCGATGTGTATGTGTTGTATGTGCAGGGCGTGCCGGCTGGGTATATTGAGCTAGACCGCCAACCCGGAGCAACCGAAATTGCCTATTTCGGCCTGTTGCCCGAATTCTTCGGGCAGGGCTACGGAAGTCATCTGCTGAGCTTTGGCGTTGCACGCGCCTGGGAGCACGGCGCGCCGCGTGTGTGGGTGCATACCTGCAATCTGGATAGCCCCCACGCGATGCGCACCTATCAGCGCATTGGCTTTGCGGTCTATGACGAACATCGCGAACCCATGCCCGCCCGCTATAAGACCCCTCCCCTAAACGATGAAACGAATTGATCAAGCCTTTATCTTGTATGTCACGCTGGCGCTTGTGTGCCTGGTGTATCTGGGGCTGGGGGTCAGCTATGCGGCTCGCACGCCCGATTGGCAAGTGCCGGACGAGCCCGCGCACTATAACTATATCCGTCAAATTGCGGAAGATGGCGCATTGCCCGTCATGCAGCCCGGCGACTGGGATAGCGAATACCAAGGACTATTGGTCAGTTCCGGCTTTGCTCCTCAATACCTTGATGAATTAGCCCGTGTTGAATTTCAGGATCACCAGCCGCCCTTGTATTATCTGCTGGCGGCGCCCATTTATGCCCTTACAGATGGCGATTTGCTCGCCTTGCGGTTGTTGTCGGTCGCGTTTGGGCTGGGTATGTTGCTTGCGACGTTTGCGCTGCTGCGTTTGCTGTTCCCAGAACAACCTTGGCTGGCCCCGCTGGCCGCTGGATTTGTGGTCTTTATTCCCCAACATTTAGCCTTTTTGGGCGGGGTGAATAACGATCCGTTCGCCAATTTACTGGTCGCGTGCACCTTGCTGGCTGTGGTGTGGTACCTAGCGCGACCTGCTGAAGCACCCCGCCTGCGGGAGGCATTGGTTTTGGGGGTGTTGGTTGGCCTGGCTTTTTTGACCAAAAGCACGATTTATTTTTTGGCAGGGATTGCGGGCCTCGCGATTTTGCTTCGATGGCGCCGAGCACGCTGGCCTCAAGCTACCGGAGCGCAACAGATCGCCGCCTTTTTAATCCCCGCGCTGGTGCTGGGGGGGCTCTGGTGGGGGCGGAATCTGGATGTTTATGGCGGCACAGATTTTCTAGGCTTGCAGCAGCATAATGAGGTCGCGGCGGGACAGTTGCAAACCACAGATTATATTCAGCAGGCGCCACCGGCGGGGTTGGGCGGCGACCTGAACACCTATCGCCGCAATTATCTATTCACGACCTTTCATAGTTTTTGGGGGCAATTCGGTTGGATGGCCGTGCCCATGCCCATCCGCCTCTATCGGGTTTTGTTGGGTGTCTGCGTGTTGCTAGGCATCGGCAGTTTGCTCTATGCCGGGCAAATGAAATGGCCGCGCCGCCTCACCGCCCCCCAACAAGAGGCCCTGGTACTTTTTGCCCTGGCGAGTTTGTTGGTGCTGGCAGCCTATCTGCTCTATAACCTTACCTTTGTGCAATTCCAGGGGCGCTATTTGTACCCAGCCCTGGTACCGCTTGCTGTGTGGGTGAGTATCGGCATCACAGGCTGGACGGGACTCATCGCGCGGTGGATTCCCGGCGCCCGGTGGGCGGGCATCGTGGGTATCCTGGCTCTGGCTGGGCTGGCCTGGTATGCACTGCACACGTACATCGTCGGGGTTTTCCCCGTTTGGAGCTAAACCCTATGGCGCCGGGATGATTAGCTCTTGCCCGGGCTGAATAATCGTAGCTTGGGATGACAAACTCGGATTCGCGACGACAATTGCATCCACTGAAACGTTATATTGCAAGGCAATCCGAAATAGATTTTCGCCCTGTTGCACCACATGCACCTGCTGGCCATCTGGCGCGGCGGGGGCGTCGTCCTCGGTCCGCACGTCATCATCACCGTCTTCGGATTCTGGGTCTTCGGTTTGGGCTGCGCGCGCTTCGCTGGTGGCTTCAGCCGTCGAAGCAGCAGTCGCTTCGGTGTCGTCTTCGCAATTAGGAACGGCCAAAGGCTGGCCGATGGATAAGGCATCGGGATTAGCTGCGAGAGCGGGATTAGCCGCCACCATGGCATCAACTTCGGTTTCTAACTGCGAGGCAATACTGAATAACGTGTCGTTGGCTTGCACAATATAAGTGCATTCATCGACCTCTGTGGCTAAGGCCGTGGGCGTAATGAGCGCATCGGGGATCGGTTGGGTGGGCAAGTTGGCCGTCGGCGTGATGCCCGAATCGCCGAAGCGACTGCCAACCGGCGTAAAGGTCGGCACGTTGATGGTCGGCAACCTATCGGCGAGTGGCTCGGTTGCGTCTTCTGTCGGGGTTTCGGCGGGTGTTTCTGTGTCTGGCGCGTCGGTTTCGTTATTAACGGGCGGGCCGCCGGGGGCCAGG
>DAOTVD010000428.1:0-3671 GCA_034437075.1 Anaerolineae bacterium | reverse complement strand
CGAAAACGTTAGTGCTCAGCGTATACATCCCGAGTTCGGGCTGCGAATGGTTGCGGTCGTAGCTGATAACTTCGATTTCAGAATCAACCGTGAAGTTGCCATCTGGGCCGATATTATCGGCGGTAATCTGTTGGCGGATGACACAGTACAGGCTGTCGTTCTCGCCCAGGCGCATGTCTTCTGGATCACGGGTGTTGGGGTCTGGCGAGCCTGGCGGGTCAATATTCAACGGGATACTGTCTGGCGTGTTGTCACCATTCGAATCCAGGATAGGGCCATTTTCGTCAATCGCCAGTTGGGTGTACCATCCCTGGCGCAATAAGGGGTTCGCGCTGTCGGGGTTGGCGGGGTCTTCAAAAGCACCAGGCTGGCAGACGCCAAGGCCGGTTGTGCCATCGGGGCGTAAGTCATTGATTGTGCGGATCGTGCTGGTGCGCAGGGGGTAAGCATCATCGCTGGGGGCGGCGGTTGCGGCCTGGGCATCGCCCGCTCGGCTACGCAGTTCGAACACGAGCCAAACGAAGTCGCCAAGGGTTAAGTCTTCTGTAGAGCCAATAACTTGTAATAGATCGAAGGGGTTACTATTGCGATATAGATTGGGCGGGTCAGCGGGGTCGGTAATGTCGGCATCGGGGTTTGGTGTGTTATCAACAAAAATGATAGGGCCATCCACCGGGGCTACATAGCGTGAAACCTCTGGATTGGTGACATAGGTTGCACTCGGATAGCCGGTTTGTGTGCTGACATCCCACGCGACCCAGTCATTCGTGACATTAACCACATTGGAGTCGCAAGCAGTGTTCGCAGTACACGCAAACTGCGTGTTACTGAGCTCAACGTTAATGAAGTCTTCCGGAATGATACCCGCCCCATTGGGCACCAGGGGTATGTCGATGAGGGCCATAAAGGTACCATAATTGCGCACCAGGTTTCCGGTTGGGCCAGGGGGGGAGTCAACCTCTGGAAAGACCACCTGGCGCACTGCCGAAGAATTCAAGCGGACGGGTGCGCCACTGGCATCCGTGAAATACGAGCTAAAGAAGTCGGCGGCGGTAAGTTGCTCAGAAAACAAGAGGCCGTCGGCGGTAATCACGTCCAGATCGACAGAGTTAAACACCAGGTTCTGCCCGCGCTGGCCACCTGGTAGCGTATTGGTGCCGTTCGGAGCATCCAGTTGCTGTATCCCCCCGGTGGCCCAGGGATTCAGACGTGTGCCAGGTGCAAGGTCTTGCGTTTGGCTAGGGTCGTGCATGGCACAATCCGGTATCGCCGTCAGATTGCGCAGGACGATCATCGCTTGCAGGGTTTCGCCCTGAGTGGCATAAAAATTATTTGATGGGTCGATTCGAACATCAATACCGCCTTGGCGCGAGTCATCGCCAGCCCCGATAGGCGGCACCGCATTGTTGTACCGGGGGCGAAGTTGGGGGGCATAGGCTGGGTCTGCTAAGAAACCAGAACCAGGATAGTTATTAAAGCTGAGCCCATCCACTGAAATTTGCCCCGGATTTGTGTAGGGCGGCAGGTTCGTGGCCTGCGTGACGCCATTGCTGTCTGGCCCGTCAGGGTCCTGGGCCCATACGCGCGTCTCAACACCATCTAAGCCCACGGTGGGGCCTTGGTAGGCTGGTGGAAAGTGCAACCAGGGCCATTGATTGGGCGGTAGCGGATTCGGATTGGTGCCATCCGAATAATCGTAATATTCGCCGTCCCAAGCAAGGTTGGCCGGGCGGGTGTAGGGCCAATTGGGGGCATCGGGGTTAGGGGCGTTAGGCGCACCAGGACGATACAAGACGACGATGTATTCCAAAGCGCAGGTCGGTTGGTTACCCACTTGTTGTGGGGGGGCGCTCAAGGGTGTGTTATCAATTTCAATCGCTGGGGCAGGGGGTGCAGTATATTCTGGCCCACGAATGGCGACCGCTGATGGCGGTTGGGGCCAGGTGTCGGGGGCTCCCATCTGGCCAGTGTTGCCAGGTTCTGTAGAGCGAGGCTGTGCTGACATTATCTCGGGTTCGGCGTTCGGGTCAACCGTTGCCGCTTGCAGCGCCGCAGGATGAGTGCTGGCAATCAGCGAGAGGATAATGAGGCAGGCGTTCAATACATGGAAGTTTTTTCGGTGCATTCTGTCATCCCTTTAATTGACGACAACTTGGACAGATACAGGAATAAAGGCATTGTATATTTAGTCTGGCACACGCGGCACCATCCCTATTATACAATGCCTCATCGCTTCAGATTGTTTCCAGGACGTATAGATCAGAAGATACAGAGTATATCTTCTGCGCGAAATTGTCAGAGTATTCTAAACAAAGTTTTTCAGGCAGCATCCGAAAGCGTATACAGTTTATGGTAGATGCCTTGTCGATCCAACAATTCTTGGTGGGTGCCCATTTCCATAATGACGCCATGATCCATGACGACTATGAGATCGGCATTGGTGATGGTGCTCAGGCGGTGGGCAATAATGAAGCTAGTGCGGCCCTCTAAAAGCCGATCTAAGGCGCGTTGGATGATGCGTTCGGTTCGGGTGTCGATATTGCTAGTGGCCTCATCCAAAATTAAAATGCGGGGGTCGGCCAGCAAAGCGCGCGCAAAGGCGAGCAATTGGCGTTGCCCGACCGAGAGCATCGCGCCGCCTTCTTCCACCTCAGTATGATAGCCTTTTTCTAGTTCTAGGATGAATTCATGCGCGCCGACGGCCTTGGCGGCTTCGATCACCTCAGCTTCTGTGGCGTCTAGCCGTCCATAGCGGATATTATCCAGGATAGTTCCGGCAAATAGGAAATTCTGCTGCAAGACGACGCTCACTTGGCTGCGCAGGCTGTCCAGCGTGACATCGCGCACATCGTGGCCGTCAATGCGCAACGTGCCGCGCGTGACGTCGTAAAAACGGCTGATGAGCTTCACGATGCTGGTTTTTCCCGCGCCAGTATGCCCCACTAGCGCGACCGTTTGGCCGGGTTCTACGGTCAGATTGATGTCTTTGAGCACAGGCTGGCCGGGCACATATTCCAGTTCGACCCCTTCGAGCGCCACCCGGCCTTGAATAGTCGGCAGGCGCTGCGCGTCCGGCTTATCTTCGATCTCGATCGGGCGATCCATCAGCCAGAAGATTTTGTTGCCCGCTGCCATGGTCGCCTGAAAGACGTTGTAACGCTGGGCCAGCAGGCGAATCGGGAAGAAGAATTGTTCGATATACAGCACAAATGTAATGAGCTTGAACACCGAAATCTGGTCATCTAGCACCAGAATACCGCCGATGTAAATCAGCAAGCCCGTCGCGACACCGCCCACCAAGTCGATACTCGGGAAAAACAGCGACGCCGTGCGCGTGGCGCGGATGTTGGCGTCCAGGTTCTTTTCGTTGATGTCATCCCGAAAGCGTTCGTAATTGTATTGTTGGCGATCGTAGGCTTGCACCACGCGGATGCCATTGATATTTTCGGCTAATTCCGCATTCACATCGGCTACCGCTTCGCGCACACGGATATATGCCTGACGGGCAAAAATCCGCCAGAAATTGGCGATGACAGCCAACACGACGACCACGCCTACCGCCACCAGCGTCAGAGCCGGGTCGATAATCAGCATGGCGATGAGCATGCCCAGAATGATGAACGCATCGCGCACAACCCCCACCACCGCGAAGGAAATCGCCTCGCGCAGCC